>NZ_JBEORY010000005.1:0-223995 GCF_040302665.1 Kitasatospora sp. NPDC097691
ATCCCGGGGGGCCGGTGCACGCCCCACCCCTGTCTCCTGCGGACGTACGCCTGAGCGCACGTCCGCAGGACACCGACCACGGTCAGGCGATGCGGTCCAGCACGATCGGGTTCGGGGTGAACGCCGTGCCCTCGGGGGCGACGGTGATGCCGCCGGCCAGGGCCTCGATGGCGTAGTCGTAGCGCTCCGGGGTGTCGGTGTGCAGGGTCAGCAGGGGCTGGCCGGCCACGACGGTGTCGCCGGGCTTGGCGTGCATCTCGACGCCGGCGCCGGCCTGCACCGGGTCCTCCTTGCGGGCGCGGCCGGCGCCCAGGCGCCAGGCGCAGACGCCGACGGCGTACGCGTCGAGCTCGGTGAGCACGCCGGAGGCGGGCGCGGGGATGACGTGCTGCTCACGGGCGACCGGGAGCGGGGCGTCCACGTCGCCGCCCTGGGCGGCGATCATGCGGCGCCAGTGGTCCATCGCGGAGCCGTCGCGCAGCGCGTCCGCCGGGTCCTTGCCGTGCACGCCGGCCGCGGCGAGCATCTCGCGGGCGAGCGCGAGGGTGAGCTCGACGACGTCGGCCGGGCCGCCGCCGGCCAGCACCTCGACCGACTCGCGGACCTCCAGCGCGTTACCGGCGGTGAGGCCGAGCGGGGTGGACATGTCGGTGAGCAGGGCGACGGTGTTGACCCCGGCGGTGGTGCCCAGGCCCACCATGGTGCGGGCGAGTTCGCGGGCGTCGTCGATGTTCTTCATGAACGCGCCGGAGCCGACCTTGACGTCCAGGACGAGCGCGCCGGTGCCCTCGGCGATCTTCTTGGACATGATCGAGGAGGCGATCAGCGGGATCGCCTCGACGGTGCCGGTGACGTCGCGCAGCGCGTACAGCTTCTTGTCGGCGGGGGCGAGGCCGTCGCCGGCCGCGCAGATGACCGCGCCCGCGTCGCGCAGCACGTCCATCATCTCCTCGTTGGAGAGCAGGGCGCGCCAGCCGGGGATGGACTCCAGCTTGTCCAGGGTGCCGCCGGTGTGGCCGAGGCCGCGGCCGGAGAGCTGCGGGACGGCGGCGCCGCAGGCGGCGACCAGCGGGGCGAGCGGGAGGGTGATCTTGTCGCCGACGCCGCCGGTGGAGTGCTTGTCGCTGGTGGGCAGCGGCAGCGAGGAGAAGTCCATCCGGACGCCGGAGCGGATCATGGCGTCGGTCCAGCGGCTGATCTCGCGCGACTGCATGCCGTTCAGCAGGATCGCCATGGCCAGCGCGGACATCTGCTCGTCGGCGACCTCGCCGCGGGTGTAGGCGTCGATGACCCAGTCGATCTGAGCGTCGCTCAGCTCTCCGCGGTCGCGCTTGGTCCTGATGACGGAGATGGCGTCCATGCGTGCTCCAAGAGGGGTTTCAGAAAGGCATGAAATGCGAAGAGTGCCGCGAGATGACCGGGTTCCGGCCCACTCGCGACACTCTACGCGCGTAACAAACAGAGAGGCTAGAGCCGCTCCGGCCCGAACGCGTCGGGCAGGACCTCGCTCATCGGCTTCACGCCCGAGGGCAGCTCGATCAGCAGGTCCGGTCCGCCGTGCTCGTACAGCAGCTGGCGGCAGCGCCCGCACGGCATCAGCAGCTCACCGGCACCGTCCACGCAGGTGAACGCGGTCAGCCGCCCGCCACCGGTGGCGTGCAGCGCGGACACCAGCCCGCACTCGGCGCACAGCCCGAGCCCGTACGAGGCGTTCTCGACGTTGCAGCCGGTGACCACCCGGCCGTCGTCCACCAGCGCGGCCGCGCCGACCGGGAACTTGCTGTACGGGGCGTACGCGTGGCCCATCGCCTCGCGCGCCGCCTCGCGCAGCCGCTCCCACTCGATCACCGGGGCGGTCACTTGCCCTGGCCCTTGCGGTAGATCTGGCCGTCGGCCTTCGGCGGACGCAGGCGCTGCGACGCCAGCGAGAGCACCACCAGGGTGATCACGTACGGCGTGGCGACGATCAGCGGACGCTGCACCTCGTCGGTCAGCGAGTACCAGGCGATCATGCCGCCGGCGACGACGAGCGAGATCACCGTCGCGGTGTACTTGCGCCGGTAGAGCTGCCACAGGGCGAGCAGCACCATGGCGATGCCCACGATCAGCAGCAGCACGTGCACCGACCCCGGGTCGCGCAGCTGGAGGCTGTCGGTGAAGCCGAACAGGCCGGCGCCCATGGCGAGACCGCCCGGCATCCAGTTGCCGAAGATCATCGCGGCGAGGCCGATGAAGCCTCGGCCGAGGGTCTGGCCGTCCTTGTAGAAGTGCGCGGCGACCAGCGAGAGGTACGCACCGCCGAGGCCCGCGAAGGCGCCGGAAGCGGTGACCGCCAGGTACTTGTACTTGTAGACGTTGACGCCCAGCGACTCGGCGGCGGTCGGGTTCTCACCGCAGGAGCGCAGCCGCAGACCGAACACCGTACGCCAGAGCACGAAGTAGGTGACCACGATCAGCGCGGCCGCCAGGACCACGACCACCGAGATGTTGGTGACCAGGCCGCCGAGCACGCCCGCGACGTCCGAGACGAAGAACCAGTGGTGGTTCTCGATGTCCTTCAGACCCGAGGACAGCCCCGGGATCGTGATGTAGGGCAGCGGGTCCGCCGGCGGGGACTGGTTCTGGCCGGCACCGACCGAGACGTAGTCCTTGTAGTAGATCCGGTTGACGTACGCGCAGATACCGGGGATCAGCAGGTTGATGCCGACACCGGAGACGATGTGGTCGACGCCGAAGGTGACCGTGATGACCGCGTGCAGCAGACCGCCGAGCGCGCCGCCGGCCATACCGGCCAGCAGGCCGACCCACGGGTTGACCAGGTAGCCGGCCCAGGCACCGCAGAAGGTGCCGGCGACCATCATGCCTTCGAGGCCGATGTTGACCACACCGGCCCGCTCGGACCAGAGACCGCCGAGACCGGCCATGCCGATCGGCACGGCGGCGCTGAGCGCGGCGGTGACCTGACCGGAGGAGGTCAGCGAGTGGTTGCCGGTGGCCATGCCCACGGCGGAGAACAGCACCAGGGCGCCCGCGATCAGGAGCAGGACGACCGGCCAGGACAGCTTGTGCTTCTTCGCAGGCGCGCCCGGCGCCTTGGGACGAGCAGCGGTAGCCGTGCTCACGCCGACACCTCCTTCTTCTCAGCGGCCGCGAGCTGGGCGGCGAGCTGCTCGCCGACCTTCTTCTGCTGGCGCGTCAGGCCGTAGCGGCGCACCAGCTCGTACGCGACGACGACGCAGATGACGATGGTGCCCTGCATGACCGAGACGATCTCGGACGGGAAGCCGCCCTGGAGCGGCAGCTGGGCACCGGTGGCGTCCAGGAAGGCGAACAGCACGGCCGCGAAGGCCATGCCGATCGGGCTGTTCCGGCCCAGCAGGGCGATCGAGATGCCCAGGAAGCCCAGGTTCTGCTGGAAGGTCTGCCCGTAGTAGAAGGAGTTCTGCAGCAGCTCGGGCAGGCCGATCAGACCGGCGATCGCACCGGAGACCACCATCGAGATGACGATCATGCGCTTGACGTTCACGCCGGAGGCGGTCGCGGCGGACTCCGAGCGGCCGGTGGCGCGCAGGTCGAAGCCGAAGCGGGTGCGGGTCAGCACGAACTGGAAGACCACGCCGACCAGGATGGCGATGAAGATGAAGCCCCAGAGCGGGCCGCCGTCCGTCTGGATCGCGAAGAAGTGGCTCGACTGGGAGATCGGCTCGGTCTGGATCGAGTTGCTGGTGCCGCTCACCTTCGGCGCGAAGACGCCCGGGACGAGCAGCAGACCGACGATCGCGATCGCGATGGCGTTCAGCATGATGGTCGAGATGACCTCGCTGACGCCGCGCAGGACCTTCAGCAGACCGGCGATGCTCGCGTACAGGCCGCCGACCAGCATGGCGGTGACCAGCAGCAGCGGGATCTGGATGAAGGCCGGCAGGTCGACCTGCGCACCGACGTAGGCCGCGAACAGCGCCGCGACCTTGTACTGGCCCTCGACACCGATGTTGAACAGGTTCATCCGGAACCCGAACGCGGCGGCCGCGGCGGCCAGGTAGTAGGTGGTGGAGCGGTTGAGGATGGCCACCTGGCCGTCCGACTTGGTGGCGTACGTGATCATCACGTTCCACGCGTCGAACGGGTTCTTGCCCGAGGTCGCCAGCAGGACGGAGCAGATCGCGACGGAGAGCAGGACCGCGAGCACCGGCGCCGCCAGTGCGAGCACGATCCGCTCACCGCTGATCCGCTGCGTCAGGCTGCGCTTGACGGCGGGGTTGGGACTGGTCATGTGGTTACTCCCCCGCCTGCGGGTCGTCGGCGGTGTCGGACGGGTCGGTGCCCTCGGCCTCGGTGCCCTCGGCGGCGACGGCGTGCGCCTCGGCGACGGCCTCCGGCTCGGACTCGATGTGGCCGCTGGCGGCACCGGTCATCGCGGTGCCCAGGTCCTCGGCGGTCACGGTGGCCGGGTCGGCGTCGGCGACCAGGCGGCCGCGGTAGATGACCCGGATGGTGTCGGAGAGCCCGATCAGCTCGTCCAGGTCGGCGGAGATCAGCAGGACGGCGAGGCCGGCCCGCTGGGCGACCCGGATGTGCTCCCAGATCTGGGCCTGCGCGCCGACGTCGACACCGCGGGTGGGGTGCGCGGCGATCAGCAGCTTGGGCTGGTGGCTCATCTCGCGGCCGATGATCAGCTTCTGCTGGTTGCCGCCGGAGAGCGAGGCCGCGGTGACCTCGATGCCGGGGGTGCGGACGTCGAACTCCTCGACGATCCGCTGGGTGTCCACCCGCGCGGCGGACGGGTTCAGCAGCACGCCGACGGAGTTGGGCGCCTCGGTGACGTGGCCGAGGATGCGGTTCTCCCAGAGCGGGGCCTCCAGCAGCAGGCCGTGCTTGTGGCGGTCCTCGGGGATGTAGCCGATGCCGGCCTCGCGGCGGGCCCGGGTCAGGGTGCCGGAGAGGTTCTTGCCGTCCAGGGTGACGGTGCCGCCGTCCAGGGGCAGCATGCCCATGATGGCCTCGACCAGTTCGGCCTGGCCGTTGCCCTCGACGCCGGCGATGCCGAGGATCTCGCCCTTGTGGATGCGCAGCGAGATGTCGTCCAGGACGACGCGCTCGATGCCCTCGGCGTCGGTCTTGGCGATCCGCAGGTCCTTGACGTCGAGCATCTCGGTCGTGGTGACCGTCGACTCGCGGGTCTCCGGGGAGGGCAGCTCGGCGCCGACCATCATCTCGGCGAGCTGGCGGGCGGTGACGGCCTTGGGGTCGGCGTCGCCGACCGTGGTGCCGCGACGGATGACGCTGATCGCGTCGGCCACCGCCAGCACCTCGTGCAGCTTGTGCGAGATGAAGATGACGGTGACGCCCTCGGACTTGAGCTCGCGCAGGTTGTCGAACAGCGCGTCGACCTCCTGCGGGACGAGGACGGCCGTGGGCTCGTCGAGGATCAGGATCTTGGCGCCGCGGTACAGCACCTTGAGGATCTCGACGCGCTGGCGGTCGGCGACGCCGAGGTCCTCGACCAGGGCGTCCGGGCGCACGCCCAGGCCGTACTGGTCGGAGATCTCCTTGATCTTCGCCTTCGCCTTGGCACCGATGCCGTGGATCTTCTCGCCGCCGAGGACGACGTTCTCCCACACGGTGAGGTTGTCGGCGAGCATGAAGTGCTGGTGCACCATGCCGATGCCCCGGTCGATCGCGTCGCCGGGCGTGTTGAACTCGCACAGCTCGCCGTTGATCGCGATGGTGCCCTCGTCCGGCTTCTGCATGCCGTAGAGGATCTTCATCAGCGTCGACTTGCCGGCGCCGTTCTCGCCCATCAGGGCGTGCACGGTGCCGGTGCGAACGGTGAGGTTGATGTCGTGGTTGGCCACGACACCGGGGAAGCGCTTGGTGATGCCGCGCAGTTCGACGGCCGATGTCGCCGTCCCCGCGCTGGGGGTGCCGTCCTTGCGCAGGGGGACGGGGTCGGATGCGGTGATGGCGATCTCCTGGTGGTCTGGAGGCGCGTCGTTGCGCTCGGAGGGCCAAGGGGGGGAACCGGGGGGACGGAAGGGGCCCGGGGGTACGCGTTGAGCGCACCCTGCCGGGCCCCTCCCGTGAACTGTGTCGATCATCGCGCTGCCGGGCAGGCGGCAGGCGCTGTCGCGTCCGAGACGCGCGGTCCTTACTGGGCCGGCGCGGTCGGGATGGTGGTGGCGCCGCTCTTGATCGCGTCGGCGGCGGCCTTCAGCTGCGACTGGATGTCGTCGATCTTGCCACCGGTCGTGGCGAGCGAGACACCGTCGGCCTTCAGGTCGAAGAGCTTGATCCCGGTCGGGTTCTGGCCCTTCTTGACCGAGTCGATGTACGAGTACACCGCGTTGTCGACGTTCTTGACCATCGAGGTCAGGATGCTGTTCTTGTACTTCGCCAGGGCCGGCTGGCTGGCCTGGTCGGAGTCGACACCGATGGCCAGCTTGCCGGCGTTGGCGACGGCCTCGATCGAGCCGTTGCCGGAGGAACCGGCGGCGGCGTAGATGACGTCCGCGCCCTTGTCGAGCTGGCCCTGGGCGGCCTCCTTACCCTTGTCCGGGGAGGAGAAGCCCGAGAAGTCCGGCGGGGTGGTGAGGTACGTGGTCTCGATCTGGATGTTCGGGTCCACGGACTTGGCGCCCGCCTTGTAACCGGCCTCGAACTTCTTGATCAGCTCGGACTGCACACCACCGATGAAGCCGATGTGGTGGGCCTTCGACTTGTTCGCAGCGGCGACACCGGCGAGGTACGAACCCTCCTGCTCGGCGAAGAGCAGCGAGGTGACGTTGGCCGGCTGGTCCTTGTCGTTCGAGTCGATGATCGCGAACTTGACGTTCGGGTTGTCCTTGGCGACCTTGTTGACCGCCGGCTGGTAGACGAAGCCGACCGCGATGATGGTCTTGTAGCCGGCGTCGACCAGGTTCTTGAGGCGGGTCTCCTTGTCGGCCTCGGCCTCGCCCTGCTTGGCCTCGGCCTCGGTGACGGAGACACCGAGGTCGGACTTGGCCTTGTCGAGACCACGGGCGGCGGAGTCGTTGAACGACTGGTCGCCACGGCCACCGATGTCGTAGGCCATACCGACCTTCAGCGAACCGTCGCCGGAGCCGGAGGAGGAGGTGGTGTCGTTGCTCTTTGCGCCGCAAGCGGCGAGCGAGGCCATGCCCAGGGAACCCGAGAGCACAACCGCGGCGAGCTTCATTGAACGGCGCAAGGGAGTATCTCCTTCTAACACGCAACCGTTTGGCGTGGTCGGACGCCACCGTAACGCGCGTAGAACACGGTTGTGTTACGGGGTGCCAGAGCATTCGGGTTGTTATCAAACCGTGGTCTGATGCCTGTCCCGAGGCCCTTTCCCGTTACGCGGACGGTGGTCCGAGGTTGGTGGGGCCCAGTTTACGGAACCGCCACCGAACCCCGAATCCCGACAAACCCGCGCACGTGTCGGCTGCCGACCCGCGGCTGCGCCCTCAGTCGCCGTCCGCCTCCAGGGCCAGCGCCGCGAACAGCTCGGCCCCGATGCCGATCGCCCGCTCGTCCACGTCGAACCGACCCTGGTGCAGGTCACGGACGGTGGTGTCGCCGGGGACGCGGACGCCCAGCCGGGCCAGCGCGCCCGGGGCGTGCTCCAGGTACCAGGAGAAGTCCTCCCCGCCGAGGCTCTGCTCGGTGCCCTCCACCACCTGTCGGCCGTCCCGGCCGAACCGCGCGTTCATCACCTCGTCCAGCCGCGCGACCGAGACCGCCTCGTTGACCACCGGCGGCACCCCGCGGTGGTAGTCCAGCGTCCACTTGGCCCGGTAGGTCTCACTGAGCTTGGCGATCAGCTCGTGCAGCAGGTCCGGCGCCTCGCGCCAGCCGTCCAGCTCCAGGCAGCGGACGGTGCCCTCCAGCTCGGCGTGCTGCGGGATGACGTTGGGCGCGGAGCCGGAGGCGATCCGGCCCCAGACCAGACTGACGCCCCAGCGCGGGTCCATCCGGCGGGCCAGGGCGCCGGGGAGGTCGGCGGCCATCCGGGCCACCGCGGTCACCAGGTCGGTGGTCAGGTGCGGGCGGGCGGTGTGCCCACCGGGGCCGTCCAGGTGCAGCACCAGGCGGTCGCAGGCCGAGGTGATCGCCCCGGTGCGCAGGGCGATCCGGCCGACCTCCACCTTCGGGTCGCAGTGCACCGCGAAGATCCGGCCGACGCCGTCCATCCCGCCGGCCTTGATCACGTCCAGCGCTCCGCCCGGCATGACCTCCTCGGCCGGCTGGAAGACCAGCCGGACCGGGCGGCGCAGCTCGCCGGTGCGGGCGGCCTCGGCCAGCACCAGGCCGGCGCCGAGCACCACCGCGGTGTGGACGTCGTGGCCGCAGGCGTGGGCCCGGCCGGGGACGGTCGAGCGGTACGGCACGTCGGTCTTGGCGTCGTCGATCGGCAGCGCGTCGATGTCGGCGCGGAAGGCCAGGAACTCGGCGCCCGGGGCGGTGCCGG
Organism: Kitasatospora sp. NPDC097691; assembly: GCF_040302665.1. NCBI lineage: Bacteria > Bacillati > Actinomycetota > Actinomycetes > Kitasatosporales > Streptomycetaceae > Kitasatospora > Kitasatospora sp. NPDC097691. The sequence goes on from NZ_JBEORY010000005.1 coordinate 8,468, forward strand.
CCGGGACGATGTCGACGAGCAGGCCGGTGCCGCCGGGCAGCACCCGGGGTTCGAGTCCGGCCGCCACCAGCCGGTCGCGCAGCAGTCCGGTGGTGCGGAACTCCTGGCGGCCAAGCTCCGGGTGCCGGTGCAGATCACGGCGGAAGGCGATCAGCTCGGGCTCCAGTGCCCCCACCCGGTCGCGCAGGTCGGCGGCGGGGCGTGCGGCAGCGAGAGTGGCGCCCGGCTGAGCGGGCTCAGGACGGTTCATCTCGCCAATCGTAGGCCTGTTGGGGGGATTTGGCCCGACTTCCGGAAAATTAGTGCCCGGATGGGCGCATACCGGCCGGACAGGTGGGTATGACATCTCGTTTCAGCCGCCTTCCCCGGGTTGCTTGCCCTGTGCAACGATCACCCGGGCCGGTGGTCACGGCCGCCACTTCCTTGACGGAACCCGGACGTTGACGGCCGTTCAGGCGGTGGTCAGAAGCGCTCCACCGGGGCGTACGTCCCCCACACGCCGCGCAGCGCGTCGCACACCTCTCCGACGGTGGCCCGGGCGGCCAGCGCCTCCTTCATCGGGTACAGCACGTTCCCGGTCCCCTCGGCGGTGCGGCGCAGCCCGTCCAGCGCCCGGGTGACGGCGCCGGCGGAGCGCTCGGCCCGCAGCCGGGCCAGCCGTCCGGCCTGCTGCCGCTCGATCGCCGGGTCCACCCGCAGCGGCTGGTACGGCTCCTCCGCGTCCAGCCGGAAACGGTTGACGCCGACCACGGTCCGCTCGCCGGAGTCGGTCTCCTGCTGGACACGGTAGGCGGTGCGCTCGATCTCGGCCTTCTGGAAGCCCTGCTCGATCGCGGCCACCGCACCACCCCGGTCCTCGATCCGGGCCATCAGGGCCAGCGCGGCGGCCTCCACCCCGTCGGTGAGCGACTCGATGGCGTACGACCCGGCGAAGGGGTCGACGGTGGCGGTCACGTCGGTCTCGTGGGCGAGCACCTGCTGGGTGCGCAGGGCGAGTCTGGCCGCCTTCTCGGTGGGCAGCGCGATCGCCTCGTCGTAGCTGTTCGTGTGCAGCGACTGGGTGCCGCCGAACACCGCGGCGAGCGCCTGCACGGTGACCCTGGCCAGGTTGACCTCGGGCTGCTGGGCCGTGAGCTGCACCCCGGCGGTCTGGGTGTGGAAACGCAGCATCTGCGAGCGCGGGTCCCGCGCACCGAACTCATCGCGCATGACTCCGGCCCAGATCCTGCGCGCGGCACGGAACTTGGCCACTTCCTCCAGGAGCGTCGTCCGGGCCACGAAGAAGAACGAGAGTCGGGGCGCGAAGTCGTCCACGGCCATCCCGGCGGCGATCGCGGTCCGGACGTAGGCGATGCCGTTGGCCAGGGTGAAGGCGATCTCCTGCGCCGGGTCGGCCCCGGCCTCGGCCATGTGGTAGCCGGAGATGGAGATGGTGTTCCAGCGCGGGATCTCGGCACGGCAGTACCGGAACACGTCGGCGACCAGCCGCAGCGAGGGCTGCGGCGGGAAGATGTACGTGCCGCGGGCGATGTACTCCTTCAGCACGTCGTTCTGGACCGTGCCGGTGAGCGAGGCCGGCGCCACGCCCCTGGCCTCGCCGACCAGCTGGTAGAGGAGCAGGAGCAGGGCGGCGGGCGCGTTGATGGTCATCGAGGTGGACACCTCGCCGAGCGGGATGCCGTCGAACAGCACCGCCATGTCCTCGACGCTGTCCACCGCCACGCCCACCTTGCCGACCTCCCCGGCCGCGAGCGGGGCGTCCGAGTCGTAGCCCATCTGGGTCGGCAGGTCGAAGGCGACCGACAGGCCGGTGCCGCCGCCCGCGATCAGCTGCCGGTAGCGGGCGTTGGACTCGACGGCGGTGCCGAAGCCCGCGTACTGGCGCATCGTCCAGGGCCGGCCGGTGTACATCGTCGGGTAGACGCCCCGGGTGTACGGGTACTCCCCCGGGCGGCCCAGCCGGGCTCCGGGGTCCCAGCCGGCCAGCGCCTCGGGCCCGTACAGCGGTTCGAGGTCGAATCCCGACTCGGCGCGGCGCGGCTCGGCTGCCATGGGTCCCTCCAGGGATCGGCGGGCGCTGTCCTCGCAATCTATGGCCTGGCCGCCGGGGCGCCGACGCGGTTGAGATGATCGGGTGAACGACCGATGAGCCCCAGGGAGTGGCAATGACCGAGCAGAAGGTGGCCGTGGTCACCGGTGCCAGCAGCGGAATCGGCGCGGCGACCGCCCGCCGGCTGGCGGCCGAGGGCTTCGACGTGGTGGTGACCGCCCGCCGCACCGAGCGGATCGAGGCGCTGGCCAAGGAGATCGTCGACCGGGGCGGTTCGGCGCGGGCGGTCACCGTGGACGTCACCGACCGGGCCGCCGTGGACGCCTTCGCGGCCGAGGTCGGCCGGGTGGACGTCCTGGTGAACAACGCCGGCGGCGCGATAGGCGCCGAGACGGTCGAGCACGGCGACCCGGCCGACTGGCGGGCGATGTACGAGGTGAACGTGCTCGGCGTGCTGCACATGACGCAGGCACTGCTGCCGGCCCTGCGGGCCACCGGCGACGGCACGGTGCTGGTGCTCTCCTCGACCGCCGCGCTGGCCGCGTACGAGGGCGGCGGCGGGTACGTCGCCGCCAAGCACGCCGCGCACACCATCGCGGCCACCCTGCGGCTGGAGCTGTGCGGGGAGCCGATCCGGGTGATCGAGATCGCGCCCGGCATGGTGAAGTCCGAGGGCTTCGCGGTCACCCGCTTCCGCGGCGACGAGGAGAAGGCGGCCGCGGTGTACGCGGGCGTGGCCGAGCCGCTGACGTCCGAGGACATCGCCGACACCGTGGCCTGGACGGTCACCCGGCCCTCGCACGTGAACATCGACCTGCTGGTGGTCCGCCCCCGGGCGCAGGCCGCCAACCACAAGGTCCACCGGGGCTGATCCGGGCCGGGCGGGCGCCCGGGGGCACTGATCGAACGCGTCACCACCCAGTGGTACACACGTCCGATGAGAACCTTCCGGGCCGCCCGCCCACGCGTCCTGCTGACCGTCCTGGCGGCAGGCACCCTCCTCCTCGCCACCGCCTGCGACGACACCGCCAAGCCGGCCCAGGACCACGCCGCCGGCACCTCCGCGCCCGCCACCGGCGTCGGGGGCACCCCGGCGGCGACCGCCAGGGCCACCGGCGAGGCCGACCCGGCGCTCAAGCCCTTCTACGGCCAGCAGATCACCTGGGCGGCCTGCCCGGCCGACCCCCAGGCCGAGAAGGCCAAGATCGACACCTCCGGGATGAAGTGCGGCAAGCTGCACGTCCCGCTCGACTACGCCGATCCCGCCGCCGACGCGATCGACCTCGCGCTGATCAAGTACCCGGCCGCCAAGCCGGACCAGCGGATCGGCTCGCTGATGGTCAACCCGGGCGGCCCCGGCGGCTCCGGCGTCGAGATGGTCGAGTACGGCGCCAAGGACTTCGTCGGCACCCTGCACGACCGCTTCGACGTGATCGGCTTCGACCCCCGCGGCACCGGCGGCAGCTCGCCGGTCGTCTGCTACGACGACAAGCAGCACGACGCCGCCGAGCAGCAGGACGAACCGCTCGACCCGGCCGAGCGCAAGGCCGCGCACATCAGGCAGTCCACCGACCACGCCGCCGCCTGCCAGGCCAGGTCCGGCAAGCTGCTGCCCTTCGTCGGCACCCGCAACACCGCCCGCGACCTCGACGTGCTGCGCGCCGTCGTCGGCGACAAGAAGCTCGACTACCTGGGCATCTCCTACGGCACCTACCTCGGCGCCCTCTACGCCGAGGAGTTCCCGCAGAACACCGGCCGGCTGATCCTGGACGGCGCCGTCGACCCCGCCCAGGACACCCTGGACCACGGCGTGGACCAGCAGGTCGGCTTCGAGAAGTCCTTCGAGCGCTTCGCCGCCGACTGCGTCGAGAACCACGCCGACGAGTGCCCGCTCGGCAAGGACAAGGCCGCCGCCGCCAAGAAGGCCGCCGACTTCCTGGACGGCCTGCACGACAGCCCGCTGACCGCGAAGGACGGCCGCAAGCTCGGCCGCGACCTGGCCTGGACCGGCACCATCCAGATGCTCTACGGCGACGAGAAGACCTCCTGGAAGTACCTGCGGGTCGGCCTCGGCATGGCGATGAACATGAAGCGCGGCGACCTGCTGCTGGCCTTCGCCGACGACTACAACGGCCGCGACGAGAACGGCCACTACAGCCCCATGGAGGAGGCCAACGGCGCGATCAGCTGCGCCGACGCCGCCCGTCCGGCGCCCACCCCCGAGCACGCCAAGGCCGCGGTGGACCGGCTGCTCGCCGAGGCACCGCTGCTGTCCAAGGGCGTCACGGTGGACGACTACAGCGAGCCCGGCTGCGCCTACTGGCCGTTCAAGACCCAGGAGAAGCCGCACACCATCCGGGCCGAGGGCAGCGCCCCGATCCTGGTGGTCGGCTCCACCGGCGACCCGGCCACCCCGTACGCCTCGGCCGAGTCCCTGGCCAAGGGCTTCGCCAACGCCACCCTGCTCACCCGGGTCGGCGAGGGCCACGGCGCCTTCGGCAAGGGCAACACCTGCATCGACCGGGCCATGGAGGCCTACCTGACCGAGGGCACCATGCCGGCCGCGGGCACCCGCTGCACCTGAGCCCGGCGTGCCGATTAGCAGATGAACGCGGGGAGGGCGCTGACACAAAGGTGTCAACGTCACAACTTGATAGCTCGTCCGGATGAATTCGGCGCGCGCCCTCCCCAACTGATGACAGCTCAACTACCTTTGAGGCGCTGCCCGACCGGCGCCCGAGCGCCTCTCCGCAGCCCCATACTTCACCTGCCCCACCAGCCCATCTCACCGGCACCTTCCCGCCCTCACGAGGAGGACCCGCTGGCCAGCGACATCCCGTCACAGCGGCTCGACGTCAGAACAGAGCCGACCCTCCTCGGGTTGCACCGCTTCAACGAGGCCGACGCCGGCGCCGCCGAGGAGGCCCTGCTGGCCTGCTGCGGCAGCCACCGCTGGGCCCTGCGGCTCACCGCGCACCGGCCGTACCCCGACATAGAGTCCCTGCTGGCCGCCGCCAGCGAGGCCTCCTACGACCTCCGCCCGGCCGACCTCGCCGAGGCGCTGGCGGACGAGAGCTGGATGCCGCAGCCACTGCTCGGCATGCGGGCCCCCGGCAGCCAGGCCGCGCACACCGCGCTGCGGGCGGCGCACGCCGCGTACGAGGCCCGGTTCGGCCACGTCTTCGTGGTCTGCCTGGAGGGCGTCGCCCCGGAGGAGATGCTCGACACCGTGCTCTCCTCCATCCGCACCCGCCTGGCCAACGACCCGGACGAGGAGCGGCTGATCGCCGCGGACGAGCTCCGCCGGATCGCCCTCACCCGGCTGGAGCACCTGGTCGCCACCCACTCGGAGGCCGGAGCCCGCTGACGCCGGCCGCCGCGCCCCTCCTTCATCCGTGCGGGTGAATCACCCGTACGGATGAACCCGAGCCTCGCGCCCCGCGTCCATCGACGCGGGGCGCGGTCATTCGGTGACCCGGAGTGGCGAACCGTGGTTTGGTTCCCGCCCCACTAGGCCAGAAGTGCCTGATTGATCACACCTGGGGCCCCCGGAGGCGGCACGCGAGAAGGCGTCGATAGGATGCTCGCGGCCGGTGGACCGTACCCGGCCGGGCTGACCGACACCGAAGCCGGCCGAGCCCCCAATCGCTTCCGGAGGGTTTTTCCGTGCCGGCTGGAACGCTGTACCGCGGCCGGGAAGGCATGTGGAGCTGGGTGGCTCATCGAGTCACCGGCGTCCTCATCTTCTTCTTCCTGTTCGCCCATGTCCTGGACACCGCTCTGGTGCGAGTGTCGCCGGAGTCCTACGACACCGTCATCCAGACGTACAAGACTCCCCTCGTGAACCTGATGGAGTACGGCCTGGTGGCCGCCATCCTGTTCCACGCCCTGAACGGCCTGCGCGTCGTCGCGGTGGACTTCTGGTCCAAGGGACCCAAGTACCAGAAGCAGATGCTCTGGTCCGTCGTCGGCGTCTGGGTCGTGCTGATGGCCGGCTCCTTCTACGGGATCCTGCAGCACACGCTGATCTCCTGGTTCGGGAAGTGAGCTGACACATGAGCACGGAAATCTCCGACGCCCTCGTCGTCCCCTCCAAGCAGGCGCACACGGGCAAGGGCCTCGGCACCGGCAACCCGGCCGACGCGTTCGTCATCGAGCCGCCGCGCCAGCGGACCAAGAAGACCCCGCGCCGCACCCGCACCAACTTCGAGATGCTGGCCTGGCTCTTCATGCGCCTGTCCGGCATCGTCCTGGTCGCCCTGATCCTCGGCCACCTGATCATCATGCTGATCCTCGACGGTGGCGTCTCCAAGATCGGCTTCGCCTTCGTGGCCGGCCGCTGGGCCTCGCCGTTCTGGCAGGGCTGGGACCTGCTGATGCTGTGGCTCGCCATGCTGCACGGCGCCAACGGCATGCGTCAGGTCATCAACGACTACGCCGAGAAGGACTCGACCCGGCTCTGGCTCAAGGGACTCATGGGTACCGCCACGGTCTTCACCGTGCTGCTGGGCACCCTGGTGATCTTCACCTTCGACCCCAACATCTGAGCCGCGAGCACCATCGACCATCGGCAGAGGCCAGAGGCGAGTTAACCCCCCATGCAGATTCACCAGTACGACACCGTCATCGTCGGCGCCGGCGGCGCCGGCATGCGCGCGGCCATCGAGTCCACGCAGCGCACCCGCACCGCCGTCCTGACCAAGCTCTACCCGACCCGGTCCCACACCGGCGCGGCCCAGGGCGGCATGTGCGCCGCCCTGGCCAACGTCGAGGAGGACAACTGGGAGTGGCACACCTTCGACACGGTCAAGGGCGGTGACTACCTGGTCGACCAGGACGCCGCCGAGATCATGTGCAAGGAGGCCATCGACGCCGTCCTCGACCTGGAGAAGATGGGCCTGCCCTTCTCCCGTACCGAGCAGGGCCGCATCGACCAGCGCCGCTTCGGCGGTCACTCCCGCAACCACGGCGAGGCCCCGGTCCGCCGCTCGTGCTACGCGGCCGACCGCACCGGCCACATGATCCTCCAGACGCTGTTCCAGAACTGCGTCAAGCACGGCGTCGAGTTCTTCAACGAGTTCTACGTCCTCGACCTGCTGATCAACGACGGCAAGACGGCCGGCGTCGTCGCCTACGAGCTGGCCACCGGCGAGATCCACGTCTTCCAGGCCAAGTCCGTCGTGTTCGCCTCCGGCGGCACCGGCAAGTTCTTCAAGGTCTCCTCCAACGCCCACACCCTCACCGGTGACGGCCAGGCCCTGGTCTACCGCCGCGGCCTGCCGCTGGAGGACATGGAGTTCTTCCAGTTCCACCCGACGGGCATCTGGCGCATGGGCATCCTCCTCACCGAGGGCGCCCGCGGCGAGGGCGGCATCCTGCGCAACAAGGACGGCGAGCGCTTCATGGAGCGCTACGCCCCCGTCATGAAGGACCTCGCGTCCCGTGACGTCTGCTCCCGCGCGATCTACACCGAGATCCGCGAAGGCCGCGGCTGCGGTCCGGAGGGCGACCACGTCTACCTGGACCTGACCCACCTGCCGCCGGAGCAGCTGGACGCCAAGCTCCCGGACATCACCGAGTTCGCGCGCACCTACCTCGGCATCGAGCCCTACACGGACCCGATCCCGATCCAGCCCACCGCGCACTACGCCATGGGCGGCATCCCGACCAACGTCGAGGGTGAGGTCCTGCGCAACAACACCGACATCGTCCCGGGGCTGTACGCGGCCGGCGAGGTCGCCTGCGTGTCCGTGCACGGCGCCAACCGTCTGGGCACCAACTCGCTGCTGGACATCAACGTGTTCGGCAAGCGGGCCGGTGTCGCCGCCGCCGACTACGCCAACGCGCACGAGTTCGTCGAGCTGCCCGAGAACCCGGCCGAGAAGGTCCAGGCCCTGGTCGACGGCCTGCGCGAGGGCACCGGCACCGAGTCCGTGGCGCAGATCCGCAAGGAGCTGCAGGAGAGCATGGACGCCAACGCCATGGTCTACCGCACCGGCGCCACCCTGAAGCAGGCGGTCGAGGACATCGCCGCGCTGAAGGAGCGCTACAAGAACGTCTCCATCCAGGACAAGGGCTTCCGCTACAACACGGACCTCCTGGAGGCCGTCGAGCTGGGCAACCTGCTCGATCTGGCCGAGGTGCTGGCCGTCTCCGCGCTGGCCCGCGAGGAGTCCCGCGGCGGTCACTACCGCGAGGACTTCCCGACCCGTGACGACGTGAAGTTCATGCAGCACACCATGGCGTACCAGGAGGTCGCCGCCGACGGCAGCACCTCCATCCGCCTCGACTACAAGCCGGTCGTGACGACCCGCTACCAGCCGATGGAGCGTAAGTACTGATGAGCACTCCGACTGTGGAGAAGCACTCGGCCGCTCTGGACGCGGTCGAGGCCGGTGGCACGCAGCTGATCACCGTCACCTTCCGGATCCGCCGGTTCAACCCGGAGGAGCACCCGGACCCGGTGTGGGTCGACTACCAGCTGACGATGGACCCGAAGGAGCGCGTCCTGGACGCGCTCAACAAGATCAAGTGGGAGCAGGACGGCACCCTCACCTACCGCCGTTCCTGCGCGCACGGCATCTGCGGCTCCGACGCCATGCGGATCAACGGCCGCAACCGGCTGGCGTGCAAGACCCTGATCAAGGACGTCGACCCGGAGAAGCCGATCACGATCGAGGCCATCAAGGGCCTGACGGTCCTCAAGGACCTGGTCGTGGACATGGACCCGTTCTTCCAGGCGTACAAGGACGTCATGCCGTTCCTCATCACCAAGGGGAACGAGCCGACCCGCGAGCGCCTGCAGTCCGCCGAGGACCGCGAGCGCTTCGACGACACCACCAAGTGCATCCTGTGCGCCGCGTGCACGTCGTCCTGCCCGGTGTTCTGGAACGACGGCCAGTACTTCGGTCCGGCCGCCATCGTCAACGCGCACCGCTTCATCTTCGACTCGCGCGACGAGGGTGCCGAGCAGCGCCTGGAGATCCTCAACGACCGTGAGGGCGTGTGGCGTTGCCGCACCACCTTCAACTGCTCCGAGGCCTGCCCGCGTGGCATCGAGGTCACCAAGGCGATCCAGGAAGTGAAGCGGGCGCTGGTCACCCGCCGCTTCTGATCACCGGCTGACAGCCCGGAGGCCCCCGCCCGATCCACGGATCGGGCGGGGGCCTCCGGCGTTTCCTAGCGCAGGGCGCCGAGGTCCTTCGGCGCGGACCAGCCGCCGAAGGTCACCAGGTGCCGGTCGGCAGTGACGGCCCACAGGTCCGGCTTGCCGTCCCCGTCACCGTCGCCCGAGCTGCCGAGCGTCGGGTAGGCGGCGGTGGTGAAGCCGGTGGCGACCACGTTCGCCGCGGGGTCGGCGAGGGCGGAGAAGTCGAGCAGCCCGTCGGCCTGCTTGGTCACCGGGTAGGCGTGCAGCTCGCCGGTGGCCCGGTCACGCGCCCACAGGGCGAGGTTGCCGGCCGAGTCCGGGCCGGGGGCGATGAGGTCGTAGCCGTTCCAGGCACCGGAGGTGGTGAGCTTGCGGGCCTGCTGGTAGCCGTAGGCGAAGTCGCCGCCGGCGTGCAGCCAGAGGTTGCCGTTCTCCAGCGTCAGCAGCGACGGATCGGCGTCCCCCACGACCGGGCCGAACGCGACCAGCTGGTCCGCCTTCGACCAGTCGGAGGCGTAGTCGGCCGGGCAGGCCACGACCGTCCCGGCGTCGTCCACGCACTCGGTGGAACGATCGGCACCCGTCCACGTCTGGCCGAACGAGCCGTAGTCGAAGTTCCGGTACATGTAGAGGTAGCCCTGGCCGGGCTTGTGGACGAAGAAGTCGTCCGCCGACGGTGCGTGGTCGGTCCAGCCGCGGTGTGCCACCTGGTACGACGCCCAGCTCGTCCGGTCGGGCGCAACAGCCGCCCGGACCGTCGAACCGGGCGCGGTGCCGGAAGCGTTCACGCCGATGTACTGCAGGTTGCCCTGGGAGTCCGGTACCAGGATGTCCGCGACGCCGTCCCCGTCGACATCGCCGAGGGTCTTCGGCGGGTTCGGGTTCGAGGGGGCGTAGAAGGAGTAGGACGTCGGATTGACGTTGCCCGTGTTGTCGATGGCCTGGACGACAAGGTTGTTGCTGCCCCAGTTCACGACCCGGAGGTCGACCGTCGCCGTACCGTCGGCGCCCGGCCGGACGGCATCCGTCGCATCGCAGCCGCCTACCCCGAGGTAGTCCCAGCCGTACCGGAAGCAAGCAATGCCGGAGGACTTGCCGCCGGCCGGGGCCGGGTCGACCCCCTTGAGGACGAAGGTCCCCTTCTGGCCCGCGTACTTGGTGGCCTTGCCGCTCGCCGGGAAGTCGGTCGAGGAGACCGTGACGGTCGGGGCCGTGGTGTCCACCGAGAAGTGGCAGTCCGCTGACGGAGCGGAGACCTGCGTGCCGTCCAGGGCCCAGACGTGCCAGGCGTAGCTGTGTCCGTCCAGCAGACCCGGGACCTTGACGCCGGCCTTCTGGGCGTAGGCCTGGGCCTCGCCGGTGTAGACCGGGTCCTGGGCGCCCGTGGTCTCGTCCCGGACGCTGAACCGGGCGCCGGTGCCGGTCACCTTGGCGTTGAGGGTCGGGCCGTACGTGCTCCGACCGCTCCAGAGCGGAGCGGTCGTCGGGTCACAGGCGACGGTGCGGTAGTCGCCGCCCTGCTCCGTCCCGAGGACGGCCGGCGCGGTGTCGGCCACAGCCGGCACCGGCGTGGCCAGCAGGCCCGCGGCGACCGCCGCCGCGGTGACCCCGCCGAGCCTGCGGGCATGTCGAAGTGTCATGGAGATTCCCCACCCCTGTGTCTGCAGATCTGTTCGATACGTGCACGAGCGGTGGAGATCCTGCCAGTGGGGTCCGACAGCGGCAACGGGGATTCTCAGTCGGTGGCCGGGGTGCGGCGGGTGGCACGCAGGCCGCGGAGGCCGATGGTGCCGACGGCGATGCCGAGGACGAAGGAGGTGACGGCCAGGAGCAGGTGGACCCAGAAGAAGGCGGTGGGCTGGGAGTGGTCGCCGTTGGTGAAGGCCTGGCCGCCGGAGTCCTTCCACAGGTTCTTGACGAAGGTGGTCCAGATGATCATCGACCAGACCCCGAAGGCGGTCAGGAACCAGGAGGTGCGGCGGCTGAGCTTCATGGGTGGTCCTCGGCGGGGTGTGAAGGCGGTGTGCGTCCCCAGTATGCGCGGGCCGCCGATCGGCGTACGGCGTGCCCCTCCTGCGGAGGACGGGCCCGGAGTGGCGGACGGCCGGGGCCCGGAATGGGTACGGTCTGCTGGTGCCCACTCCCCGTCACACGTTCGCACGCCTGTGCGCCGCGGTCACCGCGGCCCTCCCGGTCCTGCTCGCCGCCCCGGCGGCGGTCGCGGCCCCGCAGCAGCCGCCCCCGTCTGCCGCGGTCGGCGGCGAGCGGCTCGGGAACCCCGGGGTCCAGGTGGCCCCGCTGGCGGGTGCCCCGGCTCTGCCGAGCGGTCTCACCGGCCAGTCCTGGGTAGTCTCCGACGCGACGTCGGGCGAGGTGCTGGCGTCCTACAACCCGCACCTCAAGCTGCCCCCGGCCAGCACCCTGAAGATCCTCTTCGCGGACACCGTGCTGCCCAAGTTCGACCGCAACGCGGTGCACAGGGTCGCCGACGAGGAGATCCAGGGGATCGGCGCCGGCAGCAGCCTGGTCGGCATCAAGGAGAACCTTGAGTACCGGGTCGAGGACCTGTGGCGCGGGGTGTTCCTGAGCTCGGGCAACGACGCCGTGCACGTCCTGTCGCACATGAACGGCGGCATCCCCCAGACCGTCGCCGAGATGCAGGCGCGCGCCGAGGCGCTGCAGGCGAAGGACACCAGGGTGGTCTCCCCGGACGGCTACGACATGGACGGCCAGCTCTCCTCGGCCTACGACCTGTCGCTGTTCGCCCGGGCCGGCCTGCGCAACCCGGACTTCCGGATGTACTGCGCCACCCGGGACGCGATGTTCCCGGGCGCCGTGGACAAGAACACCGGCCAGCGCGGCAGCTTCGGGATCGCCAACACGGACCGGCTGCTGGGCAAGTACCCCGGGCTGATCGGGGTGAAGAACGGCACCACCACCAACGCCGGCTCGACCTTCGTCGGCGCGGCCGAGCGCGACGGCCGCACCCTGCTGGTGACGGTGATGCACCCGGCGAGCTACCAGAAGGTGTACGACGAGACGGCCGCCCTGCTGGACTGGGGCTTCGCCGCGGCCGGCAAGGTCCAGCCGGTCGGCAAGCTGGTCGACGAGGTCCCGGCCGGCGGCACGGCCGGCACGCCCGCGCCGCCGCCGCACCCCTCCCACACCGCCGCCCCGCCCGCCGCGGCACCCGCGCCCGCCGGGGACGGCGGGCTCGGCCCCGTCGGCTGGTCTGCCGTCGTGCTGGCCGGGGCCGGGGCCGGGTACGGCGCGCTGGTCCTGCGGCGCCGCCGCTCCGCCGGCTGACCACCCGTCGAGCGGGCGGGCCCGGCCTCAGTCCTGGGGCCGGGCCTTGCCGTTCCCGGCGGTCTCCTCCGCCTGCGCCCGGGCCTTCCCGGCCCGCTCCTCGGCCTGCGCCTGCGCCTTGTCGGCCGCCTCCAGCAGCGCCCGTCCGTGCGCCCTGGTCCGTTCCCGGGCCGCCGCGGGGTCGGCCGTCGCCGTCCAGGCCACGCAGTACATCAGCAGCCGGCAGACGAAGTTGATCCACAGCAGCAGCGCGACCGGGGTGGCGAAGGCCCCGTAGAGGCTCCGCCCGGCGACCGAGCCGAGGTAGGAGGCGAGCAGGATCTTCAGCAGTTCGAAGCCGACCGCGCCGATCAGCGCGCCCCGCAGGACGTCCCGGCGGCGCTGGCCGGTGATCCCGGGGAACGGCGCCAGCAGGTAGGCGAACAGCAGGGTGTCGCACCCTATGGCGATCAGCACGCCGACGCCGGTCAGCAGGTAGCCGCTGCCGAGGCCGATCGCCTCGGCGATCCGCCCGGCCAGGGTCGTCCCGGCGGCGGAGGCGGCGAGGGAGAACAGCGACACCAGGCCGAGGCCGCCCAGCACGACGACGTCCCAGGCCTTGCGCAGCAGCGGGTTGCCCTCCTCGTCGGGCAGCTGCCACAGGTCCCGGATCGAGGTGCGCATGGTGTCCACCCAGCCGAGGCCGGAGATCAGCAGAAGCGCCCCGCCGACCAGTCCCACCGCGCCCGCGCTGGCCACCAGGGACGGCAGGTCGAGCGCGTCCGAGATGCCCGGCAGCTGGTCGGAGATGCGCTCCTGCAGGTCGTGCACCCGGCTGTCGCTGAGCGTCGCGACGGCGATCGCCAGGCCCACCGTGAGCAGTGGGAAGAGGGCCAGGAAGCCGAAGAAGGTGACGGCGCCGGCCAGCCGGTTGCCACGGGCGGCGGAGAAGTACTCGTACACCCGGTACGCCCGGCTGCGCAGCACCCGGGCGACGAGCGGGCCGATGACCGGAAGGCGGGTCAGGAAGTCCATCCGACCGGTTATACCGGCCCGTCCCCCGAACGGCCGTCAGGCGCGGGCCGGATCCGGACGTCCCGGGTCTACCGCTTGACGAGCCGGCGGGCCTTCGCCAACGCGCGGACGGCCTGGTAGGCGGCGTAGCGGCCGTGGCCGAGCAGTTCGGTGCGCAGGCCGTCCACGCCGGCCGGCGGGCGGTGGCCGGCCGGGCGCAGCCGGGCGCAGTGCGCGGCGGCGCGGCGGAAGTACTCGCGGCGGTCGCCGGGCGGGACCCTCCCGGGCTTGGAGACCACGGTGTTGAGGTGGTGCAGCATCCGGCCGTAGACGACCGGGCGCCAGCGGTCCAGGTCGGGGCGGCGGTCGAGGAAGGCGAAGACCAGGTCGTACTGGGCGAAGACGTCGAAGTGCTTGCGACTGGCGGTGGCCAGGATGTTGCCGCCCTCCTGGCGCTGGCGGTAGTGCACGCCGACCAGGTCGAGCAGGGTGATCCGGCCCGCGGCGAGCAGCGCCGGGTACGTCCAGGGGGTGTCCTCGTAGTAGCCGGCCGGGAAGACCAGCTGCTGCTCGGTGACGAAGTCGCGGCGGTAGGCCTTGTTCCAGACGACCTGGAGCAGGTCGAGCAGGTCGGGGCGGGCGGCGAGGTCGAAGACGTCCGGGGACGCGGCGCCGAAGACGTGCGCGGAGGCGGCCCGGGTGATCCGGCCGTCGGCGTAGGTGCGGGCGTAGTCGTAGACCAGGACGTCCGGGTCGTCGGTGGCGGCGAGCCGCTCGTCGACGGCCTTGAGCAGGCCGGGGGTGAGGGTGTCGTCGCTGTCGAGGAAGACCACGTAGTCCCCGGCGGCGACCTCCAGGCCGGCGTTGCGGGCCCGGCCGAGGCCGACGTTCTCCGGCAGGTGCAGCACCCTGACCCGGGGGTCGGCGGCGGCGGCCTCGTCCAGCATCGCGCCGCAGCCGTCCGGGGAGCGGTCGTCCACCGCGATCAGTTCGAGATCGGGCCCGTCCTGGCCGAGGACCGAGTCGAGGCACTCGGCGAGGTAGTCCTGGACCTTGTACACGGGGACGATGACGCTGAAGCGGGGCACGGGCCCAGCGTAGTGGCCCCCGGGGAGGCCTCGGCCCCGGAGGTAGGATCGGGACGCACGTACGCACCGTTCGAAGTGCGGTCAGGCCCCCTACGGGCTGCCTCGCTCCTTCCCCAGAAAGGCCTGCGTAGCCGATGGCTCCCCGCCTCTCCATCGTCGTTCCGATCTACAACGTCGAGCGTTATCTCGTCGAGTGCCTCGACTCGATCGCCGCCCAGACCTTCACGGACTTCGAGTGCGTCATGGTCGACGACGGGTCGAAGGACGACAGCGCGGCGCTCGCCGAGGCGTACGCGGCCAAGGACTCGCGCTTCCGGCTGGTCCGCCAGGTGAACAAGGGCCTCGGCGCGGCCCGCAACACCGGCATCCGGCACATCGACCCGGACGCCGAGTTCCTGTGCTTCGTGGACAGCGACGACTCGATGCCGCCGAGCGCGTACGAGCTGATGATCAACACGCTGGAGGAGACCGGCTCGGACTTCTGCACCGGCAACGTGCTGCGCTTCCGGGCCGTGGGCTACTACCAGTCCGGCGGCCACGTGAAGCCGTTCAAGGAGACCAGGCTCAAGACCCACATCACCGAGGTCCCGGCGCTGGTCACCGACCGCACCGCGTGGAACAAGGTGTACCGCCGCTCCTTCTTCGACGCGGCCGACCTGCTCTACCCCGAGGGCATCCTGTACGAGGACGCGCCGGTCAGCGTCCCGCACCACTACCTGGCCAAGAGCGTGGACGTGCTCTCCGAGCCGATCTACCACTGGCGCGAGCGCGAGGTCGGCGAGATGTCGATCACGCAGATGCGCACCAACCCGAAGGGCCTGATCGACCGCGTCGCCTCGGTCGAGCTGGTCCGCGCCTGGCTGAGGAAGCAGACCGAGCCGCGCTTCGCCCAGTACCTGCAGTCCTACGACGAGAACACCCTCGTCGAGGAGATCCCGATGTTCTTCTGGTCCGTCGTGGACGGCGACAAGGAGTACCGGGACGCCTACGTCCAGAACGTCAGCCGGCTGCTCCGGGCGATCGGCCCCGAGCAGGTCCGCAAGCTGCGCGCGCCGCTGCGGCTGAAGTACCACCTGACCCTGGCGGGCCGGGTGGACGAGCTGGTCGAGCAGATCAAGTACGAGGGCGAGAGCGGCGGCGGCGTCCAGGCCCGCGGTCTGCTGCGCCCGTACGCCGACTACCCGTTCCTGCGCGGCGGGCGCAAGAGCGTGCCGTCCGGCGTGCTCAAGCTGGACAACTCGCTGGTCATGCGCAGCCGGCTGTACGAGAGCTCCTGGGTCGGCGGGAAGCTGCAGCTGAGCGGGCACGCGTACCCGGAGCAGCTGGGCGCGGCCAACAAGCACGACATGGTCCGCACCCTGGTGGTGCGCGAGACCAAGGGCCGCCGGGTGATCGCGGTGCCGATGAAGACCACGTACAGCCCCGAGGCCACCGCGAGCTGCAGCCACGACCTGTACAGCTGCGACTGGTCCGGCTTCACCGTCTCCCTCGACCCGAAGAAGCTCAAGCACCGCGGCCAGTGGAAGGACGGCCACTGGCGCCTCCTGGTGGCCGGCGCGGGCAAGGGCGGGGTGTACAAGGGCCGGATCTCGGCCGGCTGGAGCGACACCGCGCAGTACGTCCCGTCGCACTGGGTCGAGCCGGACGTACGGATCGCGCCGTGGGTGCGGGACAACTTCGTCTTCCTGCGGGTGGAGACGGTCAAGGCGCGGGTGACCGGCCTGGCCGCGCACGCCGGCCGGGTGGAGGTCTCGGGTGCGGCCCGCTCCGGCCCGAGCTTCGCCGGGGCGCTGCTGCGGCTCACCCACGTCGAGTCGGACCGCACCGTGGACGTCCCGTTGGAGCTGGGCGCGCCGGCCGGCTCGCTGCAGCCCTTCACCGCCTCCTTCGCGACCGCCGAGCTGACCGCCGTGCGCGAGGCCTGGGCCGAGCTGGACCCGATCGCCGACGAGCGCGCCCGCGACCGCTGGGACACCGCGCTGCTGCTGGCCGACGGCAGTGTCGTCCCGCTGGCGTGGGACGAGCGCAACGCGCCCGAGCAGCTGCACCTGCCGCTGAACCCGCAGGCCCCGGCCGGTCTGCGCCGGTCGCTCTACTCCAAGCCCTCCCCGGCCGGCCACCTGCAGTTCTCCGACCAGCTGCTGCAGCCGCTGGTGGACGAGGTCTCCGCGCGCGGCGCCGACGGCTTCCTGCTCAGCGGCTCGTTCCCGCTGGCCGGCGCGCACCGCTGGGAGCTGGTGGTCCGTCACCACTGGCGCGAGGAGGAGCACGTCTACCCGGTGGAGATCTCGGAGGGCCGGTTCCGCACCGCGCTGCCCGCCGTGCCGACCGCCTCCTTCGCGGGCCGGGTGCCGTTCGCCAAGGGCACCTGGGACGTCTACTTCCGCCAGGTCGGCGCGCCGGTCGAGAAGCTGTCCGACGCCTCCGCGCAGGTCACCCCGGTCTGCTTCGACGCCCTGCCGCTGGAGGTGGAGTCCCGCGGCAAGCGGATCGTGCTGGAGCGCCGCTACCACGACGGCCTGTCGCTGGAGTCGCACGCGGCGCTGCTGCCCGAGGAGCGGTCCGGCTACCGCCAGCGCCAGCTGCGCAGCGTCGACTACCCGGCCGCGCGTCGGCTGCCGGTGCGCGACACGGTGCTGTACAACGCCGGCAACGGCAGCATGTACGCCGACTCGCCGCGGGCCGTCCACGAGGAGCTGGTCCGCCGCGGCCTGGCGCTGGAGCACCTGTGGGGCAGCGACGACATGCAGGTCGAGCTGCCGCAGAGCGCGACGGCGGTCCGGCTCTGGAGCCCGGAGTGGTTCGAGGCGCTGGCCACCGCCAAGTACATCGTCACCAGCACCCACCTGCCCGACTTCTTCGTCCGCCGCCCCGGCCAGGTGGTCCTGCAGACCTGGCAGGGCACGCCGCTGAAGCAGGTCGGCTTCGACTTCGAGAAGGTCTGGTTCACCGACTCCAACTACCTCAAGGGCCTGGCCCGGGAGGTGCCGAACTGGAACCTGCTGGTGGCGGGCAACCGCTGGTCGGCCCCGGTGCTGCGGCGCGCCTTCGACTTCAAGGGCGAGATCCTGGAGAGCGGCGCCCCCCGCAACGACCTGCTGTTCGCGGCCGACCGGGAGAAGACCGCCGAGCAGGTCCGGGAGCGGCTCGGCCTGCCCGAGGGCAAGAAGGTCGTGCTCTACGCACCGACCTGGCGCGAGGACCGTCGCCGGCCGCAGGGCGGCTACCAGATCGACCTGCGGATCGACCTGGAGGCGGCCAAGGCCGCGCTCGGCGACGACCAGGTGCTGCTGGTGCGCCGGCACAACGTGATGTGCGGTCAGATCCCGGACGCCGGCAACGGCTACATCTGGGACGTCGGCAGCTACCCCGACATGGCGGAGCTGCTGCTGATCGCCGACGTGCTGGTGACCGACTATTCGGCGAGCGTGTTCGACTTCGCGTCGACCGGCAAGCCGATGTTCTTCTTCACCTACGACCTGGAGCACTACCGGGACAACCTGCGCGGATTCAGCCTGGACTTCGAGGCCGAGGCGCCCGGCCCGCTGCTGGCCACCTCCGAGGAGCTGGTCGCCGCGCTCGGCCGGCTGGACGAGGTCGCGGCCGAGTACGCGGACAAGGCCGCCGCGTTCCGCGAGGCGTACTGCGACCTGGACGACGGCCAGGCCGCCGCCCGGGTGGTCGACGCGATGCTCCGCACGGAGTAGTCACCGCGAACGGTCCTGGAGGCGCCCGACACCACCGGTGTCGGGCGCCTCCGCGTTTCCCGGAGCCCTCGGAGCCCTCGGAGCCCCGGAGAGGACGATATTCCGCACAGGTGATCCATTTCCGAACAGGCGCTCCCGGAAATGAATTCCCCAGGGAATTCGAAAAAGCGTTCAGTTGACCTTTACCGCCATTTCCGGATGGGATGTGAATTTCCATTCCGAAGGGCTCCGATCACCATGCCTGTGCTCACCCGGCTCGTTCTGCCGCACGCCGCTCCCCGGGTGACCACCGCACGCCCCGCGGACGACCGGGACGCGGTGTTCGGACTGCTGCACGCCCGCTGGCACGACCGCGGCCTGGAACTCACCGGCTTCGCCCGTCCGAAGGGCCTGGACACCCGCCGCCCCGGATCCGCCTGGACCTGGCTGACCCTGCGCCACGAGGACCCGGCCGCACCACCGCTGCACCTGCGCTCCAGACCCCGCAGGATGCCCGAGGTCACCGACGACAGCGCCCAGCCCGAGCACAACCACGACTGGTCCGGCTTCACCGCCCTGCTGGTACCCGGCCGGCTGCGCCGCGACGGCCGGTGGCTGTGCGGCGACTGGCGGATCGAGACCACCCTCTTCACCCGCCCCCGCGCCGCCCGGGTGCGCCGCCACTACGGCACCCTCGCCCCGCACTGGTGCGGCTCCGGCGAGTACCCGCCGGCCTGCTGGGTGGACCACGACGTCCGCCTCCAGCCGTACTTCGAGGACGGCCGACTGCGGCTGCGGCTGGAACGCCCCGCCGTCCGGATCACCCGGGCCGCCCGCACCGCCGTCGACCTCGACCTGGGCGGCGTCGCCGACTCCTGCCCCACCGGGACCGTCCTGCGACTGCGCCACCGGCAGAGCGCCGCGGTGATCGAGCAGCCGCTCACCCGCGGCGGCAACACCTTCACCGTCCGGCTGCCCTACCGCCCGTTCACCGCCGAGGGACGCGGCCGCGGCGACCTGGAGCACTGGGACGCCGAACTGCTGCGGCCGGACGGCGGCACCGAGCAGCTGTGCCTCGACGAACGCTGCGGCCCGGTGGCCGGCCAGCACCCGCTGCCCGACGCCCGCGACCGCGTGCTCTACCTCAAGCACCTAGCCGACGGCCGCCTCCAGGTCTGCGTCCAGCCCGCGGTCGGCCTGGTCGACCGGATCGCGGTGCGGGCCGACGGCTTCGAGCTCTCCGGCCACTGCCCGGCGCCGGCCGCCGACCGACTGGAGCTGGTGCTGCGGCACTCCGGCACCGCGAGCGAGGCCCGCACCCCGGTCGCGACCGGCCCGGACGGCCGCTTCCTGGCCCGGGTGCCCACCACCCGCACCGGCGCGGACGGCACCGGGCTGCCCCTGCGCAAGGGCATCTGGGAGGCCTCGCTGGAGCCGCCGGGCGGCACCGGCCCGGGCCGGCCGCTGATCGCCGCCCCCGCCGCACTGCCCGCCGTCCCCGCCGCCGCCACGGCCGGCGGCAAGCGGATCCTGCTGCAGCGCCGCTGGCACGACACCCTGCTGGTGGACTCCACCCCGGTGCTCGGCGCCGCCGAGCGCAGCGCCTGGACGCAGCGCCGGCAGCGCGCCGAACGCTACCCGGCCGCCCGCCGCGCACCGCTGCGCGAGGCGGTGCTGTACGACGTGTTCGGCGGCCGCGGCTACGCCGACTCCCCGCGTGCGGTGCACGCCGAACTCGTGCGCCGCAGCGTGCCGTTGGCGCACCTGTGGGCCGTGGACGACGCGCAGGCCGCGGTGCCGGCCGGGGTCACCCCGGTGCGGGTCTGGAGCCCGGAGTGGTACCGGGCGCTGGCCACCTGCCGGTACCTGGTCGGCAACACGCACTTCCCGGACTTCCTGGAACGCCGCCCCGGCCAGGTCGTCGTGCAGACCTGGCACGGCTCGCTGCTGAAACGGATCGCCCACGACGTCGAGAACCCCTGGCTGGCCGACCACGGCTACCTGGCGGCGCTCGACCGGGAGACCCCGCAGTGGAGCCTGCTGCTCTCCCCCAGCCCGTTCGCCACCCCGATCCTGCGCCGCGCCTTTCGCTACGGCGGCGAGGTGCTGGAGTCCGGCTACCCGCGCAACGACGTGCTCGCCCGCCCGGACGCGCGGACCGCGGCGGCCGTCCGCCGCCGGCTCGGCGTCCCCGACGGCAAGCGGATCGTGCTGTACGCGCCGACCTGGCGCGAGGACCAGCGGCGCGGCGACGGCGACGGCTTCCGGCTCGACCTGCGGCTGGACCTCGACCACGCCCGGCGGCTGCTCGGCCGGGACCACGTGCTGCTGGTCCGCCCGCACGCGCACGTGCGCGAGCCCCTGCCGGGCGCGGGCGACGGCTTCCGGTACGACTGCGGGGACTACCCCGACCCGCAGGAACTGCTGCTCGTCGCGGACGTGCTGGTGACCGACTACTCGTCGATCATGTTCGACTTCGCGATCACCGGCCGCCCGATGTACTTCTTCACCTACGACCTGGAGCACTACCGCGACACCCTGCGCGGCTTCTACTTCGACTTCGAGCCGAACGCCCCGGGCCCGCTGGTGCCGACCTCCGCCGAACTGCTCGGCGCGCTGCGCGAACTCGCCGACAACGGAGGCGGGTTACCCCCCGGCTACGCCGAGCGCTACCGGCGCTTCCAGGCCGAGCACTGCGCACTGGACGACGGCGGTGCGGCCCGCCGGGTGGTCGACCGGATGCTCGGAGCGCAGCGTGCCGCGGGCCCGTCCCGGGCGGCGCCGGGAGGGCGCCGGAGCCGCCGTCAGGAGAAGGAGTAGCTCCGCCAGGGCCGCCAGACCTCGTCCGCGTCGAACCGGGAGAGGCCGAAGCCCGGCACCTCGAAGGACGCCCGGAAACCGCGCGCCTGCTCGTACGCCTGGTCCAGCACGTCGTCCGGCAGGCCGTGGGCGACCGTCACGTGCGGGTGGTACGGGAAGGCCAGCTCGCGGGCCAGCGGGCCGGAGCGGACGTCCGCCTCCAACAGCCGGCACTCCTGCGCGCCCTCCTCGACCCGGATGTACACCACCGGGGAGACCGGGCGGAAGGTGCCGCTGCCGCGCAGCAGCATCCGGAACGGCCGGTGTGCGGCCGCGACCGCCGCCAGGTGCTCCTCGATCTTCGGCAGCGCGTCGACCGGCACCTCGGTCGGCGGCAGCAGCGTGACGTGCGTCGGTATCGACCGGGCCAGCGGATCACCGTGCCCGGCCCGGGCGTCCTGGATCGCCGCGCCGTGCGGGTCCGGGACGCTCACGGACACGCCGATGGTGACGACCTCCGGGAGGTCGCCACCACCGGGCAGGCGTGTGAGGGGAGTCACCGCTTGGCGGCCGGGAGGAAGCCGATCCGGTCGTACACCGTCTCCAGCGTCGCCGACGCCACCTCGCGGGCCTTCTCGGCGCCGATCGCCAGCACCCGGTCCAGCTCGGCCGGGTCGTCCAGGAAGGTGCGGGTGCGCTCCTGGAAGGGGGTGACCCACTCGGTGAACAGCTCGGCCAGCTCGGTCTTCAGGGCGCCGTACATCTTGCCCTCGAAGTGCGCGACCAGCTCGTCGACCGACCGGTCGCTGAGCGCGGAGTGGATGCGCAGCAGGTTGGAGACGCCCGGCTTCTCCTCCTCGTCGTAGGACACGACGGTACCGGTGTCGGTGACGGCGCTCTTGAACTTCTTGGCGCTGACCTTCGGGTCGTCCAGCAGGCTCACCAGGCCCTTGGGCGAGGAGGCCGACTTGCTCATCTTGACGGCCGGGTCCTGGAGGTCCTGGATCTTCGCCGTCTCCTTGAGGATGTACGGCTTCGGCACCGTGAAGGTCGGGCTGTAGCGGGTGTTGAAGCGCTCGGCGATGTCGCGGGTGATCTCCACGTGCTGGCGCTGGTCCTCGCCCACCGGGACGGCGTCCGCCTGGTAGAGCAGGATGTCCGCGATCTGGAGGATCGGGTAGGTGAACAGGCCGACCGTGGTGCTCTCGGAGCCGTAGCGGGAGGACTTGTCCTTGAACTGGGTCATCCGGGACGCCTCGCCGAAGCCGGTGAGGCAGTTCATCACCCAGGCGAGCTGCGCGTGTTCGGGCACGTGCGACTGGACGAAGAGCGTGCAGTGGTCCGGGTCCAGGCCCGCGCCGAGCAGCTGCGCGGCGGAGATCCGGGTGTTCTCGCGCAGCGTCGCCGGGTCCTGCGGCACCGTGATCGCGTGCAGGTCGACAACCATGTAGAAGGCGTCGTTGTCCTTCTGCAGGTCGACCCACTGGCGCACCGCGCCCAGGTAGTTGCCGAGGTGGAACGAGCCGGAGGTGGGCTGGATGCCGGAGAGCACCCGGGGACGGTCCTTGGCCGGACCGGTGACCGCTGCGTTGACCATGCGGGCCATTCTTCCAGTTCCACCGGTCGCTCAGGAAACGTCCGCCCCCGGAGGTTCGGCCAGTGTGACGGCACTCACCCTCACCCGGGCGATCCGCCGGCCCTCGACCTTGGCCACCGTCAGCAGCACCCCGCCGCCGCCCTCCAGCGGGACGCGCACCTGGTCGCCGTCCCGAGGCAGCCGGCCGAGCGAGGCGACCAGGCAGCCGGCCACCGTCTCGTACGGGCCCTCCGGCAGGGTGACGCCGGTCTCCTCGGCGAAGTCGCCGAGGTTGAGCAGGCCGTCCAGCTCCATGCCGCCGCCGGCCAGCCGACGGGTGGGGGCGGACTCCGGCCGGTCGTACTCGTCGCGGATCTCGCCGATCACCTCCTCGACCAGGTCCTCCAGGGTGACGATCCCGGCGGTGCCGCCGTACTCGTCCACCACGATGGCCAGGTGGTGGCCCTCGCGGCGCATCTCGCCCATCGCCTCCAGCACCCGCTTGGTGCCGGGCAGCAGCTTCACCGGGCGGGCCAGGTCGCGGGCCTTGGCGGCCTGGCCGCCGCGCGCGCCGTACAGGTCGCGGACGTGGACGAAGCCGACCACCGCGTCGGCGCTGCCCTCGACCACCGGGTAGCGCGAGTGCGGGGAGGTGTCGGCCTGGTGCCGTACGGCGGCCAGCGGGCGCTCGGCGTCCAGGAAGGTCACCTCGGTGCGCGGGACCATCACCTCGCGCAGCTGGCGTTCCCCCGCGGCGAACACGTCGGCGATCAGCGCCCGCTCGTCGCTGCCGAGTTCGGTGTTGGCGGCGACCAGGCCGCGCAGCTCCTCGGAGCTCATCGAGCCGCGCCCGGCCGTCGGGTCGCCGCCGAGCAGGCGGACCATCAGGTTGGTGGAGTGGCCGAGCAGCCAGATCGCCGGGCGCAGCACGACCGACATCACGTCCACCACCGGGGCGGCGAGCACCGCGATGGACTCGGCGCGCTGCAGGCCGATCCGCTTGGGGGTCAGCTCGCCGAGCACCAGCGACACGTAGCTGATCACCAGGGTCAGGCCGACCAGGGCGACCGCGTCGGCCACGCCCTCGGACAGGCCCGCCCGGACGAACAGCGGGGCGACCTTGCCCGCCAGGGTGTCCGCACCGAAGGCGGCGGACAGGAAGCCCATGCAGGTCACCCCGACCTGGACGGCGGCCAGGAAGCGGTTGGGGTCGGCGGCCAGGTGCGCGGCCCGGGCCGAGCGTCGGGTGCCGTGCGCCTCCAACGTCCGGATCTGGCCCTCGCGCAGCGAGATCAGCGAGATCTCGGCGACGTTGAACAGCCCGCCCAACAGGATGAAGACGAGGACGAGCGCGGCGTCCCCGAGGGTTTCGTTCACAGCGGGCCAGTGTAGGGCGGCCGGTCCGGGCCCCCGAGGCCGGACACGGCGGCGGCCCGCCGCTTCCGAGGGGGAAGTCGGCGGGCCGCCGGTGCAGCCGTGCGGGGCGGGCTCAGATGAGGCCCAGCTCCTGGACCGCGTCGCGCTCCTCGGTCAGCTCCTGGACCGAGGCGTCGATGCGGGCGCGCGAGAAGTCGGAGATCTCCAGGCCCTGGACGATCTCGAACTTGCCGTCCTTGGTGGTGACCGGGAAGGAGGAGATCAGGCCGGCCGGGACACCGTAGGAGCCGTCGGAGACGACACCCATGGAGGTCCAGTCGCCCTCGGCGGTGCCGTTGACCCAGGTGTGCACGTGGTCGATGGCGGCGTTGGCGGCCGAGGCGGCCGAGGAGGCGCCGCGGGCGTCGATGATGGCGGCGCCGCGCTTGGCGACGGTCGGGATGAAGTCGTTCTCCAGCCAGGCCAGGTCGCTGCCGACGGCCTCGAAGGCCGGCTTGCCGGCGATCTCGGCCTGGAAGACGTCCGGGTACTGGGTCGCGGAGTGGTTGCCCCAGATGGTGACGCGCTTGATGTCGGAGACCACGGCGCCGGTCTTGGCGGACAGCTGGCCGACGGCGCGGTTGTGGTCCAGACGGGTCATCGCGGTGAAGCGCTCGGCCGGGACGTCCGGGGCGTTGCGCTGGGCGATCAGGGCGTTGGTGTTGGCCGGGTTGCCGACGACCAGGACCTTGATGTCGTCCGCGGCGTGGTCGTTGATGGCCTTGCCCTGCGGGCCGAAGATGCCGCCGTTGGCCTGCAGCAGGTCGCCGCGCTCCATGCCGGCGGTGCGCGGACGGGCGCCGACCAGCAGCGCGACGTTGGCGCCGTCGAAGGCCTCGTTCGGGTTGTCGGTGATCTTGATGTCGCGCAGCAGCGGGAAGGCGCAGTCGACGAGCTCCATGGCGGTGCCCTCGGCGGCCTTGAGGCCCTGCGGGATCTCCAGGAGGCGCAGGTTCACCGGCACGTCGGCACCGAGCAGGTGGCCCGAGGCGATGCGGAAGAGCAGCGCGTAGCCGATCTGGCCGGCGGCTCCGGTGATGGTGACGTTGACGGGGGTGCGGGTCATTTCTACCTTCTCCAGCAAATCGCCAGGTGCCCCAGGCACACCGGCGCACTGGAGCCGAGGATGATCTCTCGACATCGAGAGACCGGCGTCAGGTTATCGCAAAGGGAAGCGTACGCCGCGTGTGCGGGCGTGGCTGATGCGTCACAGACGCACCGCGGCCCCCACCCCGCCCTCCGGGAGTGCGAGGGGTGGGGGCGGGGGCCGCGGACGACCGGGCCGGTCGGTGCTGCCGGTCAGTGCTCGGGACGGTCAGTGCTTGGGCCGGCCCATCAGCTGGCCGATGTTGTCGAGCAGCGGCATCTGCACCCACGGGTTCGGCTGCGCGACCAGGGTCAGCAGCACGATCGAGGCGCCCAGGAAGGTCAGCACGATCACGTCGGTGAAGCGGCTGCGCACCGCCAGCATCCCGACCTCGGGCAGCACCAGGCGCAGCACCGCGCCGAGCAGCACGCCGCCGCCGAGGATCAGCAGCCCGTACTTGAAGCCGTCCTTGAAGTCGGCGAACCAGGTGACCGCGAGGCCCGCGCCGACCACCAGCAGGACCAGCGTTATCGGCCACTGCCGGACCGGCAGGGCGTGCTCGCGCCCGAGGGCCGCGGCCGAGCCCTCGGGCGGCAGGGTGCCGGTGGTCTTCACCGGCCTGCGCCGGGACCGCGCCGGTCGCGGTTCAGTCATGTTCGCCGTCCCTGGGGTGTCAGATGCCGGCGCGGCGCTCGGCCGCCTCGACGATGTTGTTGAGCAGCATCGCGCGGGTCATCGGGCCCACGCCGCCGGGGTTCGGGGAGATCCAGCCGGCCACCTCGGCCACGCCCGGGTGGACGTCGCCGACGATCTTGCCCTCGCTGCGGCTGACGCCCACGTCCAGCACCGCGGCGCCCGGCTTGACGTCCTCCGGCTTGACCAGGTGCGGCACACCGGCGGCGGCCACGATGATGTCGGCCTTGCGCAGGTGGGCGCTCAGGTCCCGGGTGCCGGTGTGGCACAGGGTCACCGTGGCGTTCTCGGAGCGGCGGGTCAGCAGCAGGCCGATCGAGCGGCCGACCGTGATGCCGCGGCCGACCACGACCACCTCGGCGCCGTTGATCTCGACGTCGTGGCGGCGCAGCAGCTCGACGATGCCCAGCGGGGTGCAGGGCAGCGGGCCGTCGATGCCCAGGGCGAGCCGGCCGAGCGAGGTCGGGTGCAGACCGTCGGCGTCCTTGTCCGGGTCCATCAGCTCCAGGACCGGGTTCTGGTCCAGGCCCTTGGGCAGCGGCAGCTGGACGATGTAGCCGGTGCAGGACGGGTCGGCGTTGAGCTCGCGGACGACGTTCTCGACGTCCTCCTGGGTGGCGGTGGCGGGCAGCTCGCGCTGGATCGAGGCGATGCCGACCTCGGCGCAGTCCTTGTGCTTCCCGTTCACGTACCAGCGGCTGCCCGGGTCGTCGCCGACCAGGACGGTGCCGAGGCCGGGCGTGACGCCCTTCGCCTTGAGGGCCGCCACGCGGGCGGCGAGTTCGGACTTGATCGCGGCGGCGGTGGCCTTGCCATCGAGAATCTGGGCAGTCATGACCCCATTCTCCCGGATCGCGGCAGGGTGCCGTACCACGGGCGGCCGGGTCCCGCCGCGGCGCCCGGTCGGGCGGCCGCACGGGCGGCCGGACGGGTACGGAACGTCCGTACCGCATTGCGGTTGCGCCACAGTCTTGACCCGGTGCCTGAACCGGCTGGACAGGGCGCCGCCGTCCGGATGACGATATTGCCCGCATACCCTGCCGCAACCAGGCCCGGTGACGGGCCGACGGATACCGCGGCGGGGCGTATCCGGGGGAAAGAGCCAGTGATCCGACCACAGCAGTCCGAGCAGCCCGACCGCCGCAGCGCCGCCTCCGCCGCGCTGCGCCCGTCCCGGTCCGCGCTCGCCCGTTCATCACGCTGCTGAGCCGGTCGCGCCGCCCGCCACCGCCGCCGGGCTGTCACCGCGCCCCGGTACTGTCCCGTGCTGTCGACGACCCGACTCGCGACCGCATCCGGGGCCTCCGCCGTCCCGTCCCCGCGTCCCCGTAACTGCCCGGAGGCATCCATGAGTTACCCGCCCGACCCGAACAACCCGTACGGCCAGCCGCCGGCCGCCCCGGGCTACGGCTACCCGCAGCAGGCGCCGCCCGCCGCGTACGGCTACCCGCAGCAGGCCCCGGCCTACGGCTACGCGCCGGTGGCGCCGCCGAGGTCCATGCCGGGCCTGGTGATGACCGCCCGCGTCCTGCTGTTCGTCGTCGGCGGCGTGCAGGTCCTCCTCACGGGCCTCCTGCTGATCGTGGCCGCGAGCGCCAAGACGGTCGCCAACCAGCACAGCACCAGCAGCGACACCGCGATCTTCGGCAACGCGGCCGCGGGCGTCCTGCTGGTCCTCGGGATCCTGTACCTGCTCGCCTCGGTGCTCTCGATCACCCTCGGGGTGAAGTTCGGCAAGGGCGGCCCGGCCACCCGGATCACCACCATCGTGTACGGCTCGGTCGCCCTGCTGCTCGGCGCGCTCGTGACGATCAGCGCGATCACCGGGAGCTCCAAGGCCCAGGCCGCGGGCAGCGGCTTCGGCGTGGTGGTCGGCGTGCTGTGGATCGGTATCTGCGTCCTGTGGATCGTCGCCATGAGCACCCGCGAGGGCGTCGACTGGTTCAACCGGCCGAAGTACTGACCGGCCCGTACGAACCCGGCCCCGTGCGGCACCGGCTCCGCGGGGCACCGGCCTCGTACGACACGGCCCGTGCGACACCGACAGAGCGGCCCGGCTCCCCGAGGGGGAAGCCGGGCCGCTCTGTCATGCCGTCACGTCATCAGTGGAAGAAGTGCCGCGCACCGGTGAAGTACATGGTCACGCCGGCCTCGGCGGCCGCCGCGACGACCTCCTCGTCGCGGATCGAACCGCCGGGCTGGACGATGGCCTTGACCCCGGCCGCGATCAGGATCGCCGGGCCGTCCGCGAACGGGAAGAAGGCGTCCGAGGCCGCGTACGCGCCCTTGGCCCGCTCGCCGGCCCGCTCGACCGCGAGCTTGCAGGAGTCGACACGGTTGACCTGGCCCATGCCGACGCCGACCGAGGCGCCGTCCTTGGCCAGCAGGATCGCGTTGGACTTGACGGCCCGGCAGGCCCGCCAGGCGAAGGCCAGCTCGGCCAGCTCGGCCTCCGACAGCGCCTCGCCGGTGGCCAGCGTCCAGTTCGCCGGGTCGTCGCCCTCGGCGTGCACCCGGTCGGCGTCCTGCAGCAGCACGCCGCCGGAGATCGGGCGGACCTCCTGGCGGTTGGCCGGGGCCTCGGGGGCGAGCAGCACCCGCAGGTTCTTCTTGCGGGTCAGCACCTCCAGGGCGCCGTCCTCGTAGCCGGGGGCCACGACGACCTCGGTGAAGATCGGGGCGATCTGCTCGGCCAGCTCGACGGTGACCGGGCGGTTGACCGCGATCACGCCGCCGTACGCGGAGACCGGGTCGCACTCGTGCGCCCTGCGGTGCGCCTCGGCGACGTCGGCGCCGGTCGCGATGCCGCACGGGTTGGCGTGCTTGATGATCGCCACGGCCGGCTCGGCGTGGTCGTAGGCGGCGCGGCGGGCGGCGTCGGTGTCGACGTAGTTGTTGTACGACATCTCCTTGCCGTGCAGCTGCTGCGCGCCGGCCAGGCCGCCGGTGCCGTCGCTGTACAGCGCGGCGCCCTGGTGCGGGTTCTCGCCGTAGCGCAGCACGTTCTGCCGCTCCCAGGTCGAGCCCAGGAACTCGGGGAAACGCTCGTCGCTCGGCGCGTAGCCGGCCTCGAACCAGGAGGCGACGGCCACGTCGTAGGCGGCGGTGTGGGCGAACGCGGCACCGGCCAGGCGCTTGCGGGTGGCCAGGTCGAAGCCGCCCTCCCGGACGGCCGTCAGCACGTCCTCGTAGCGGGCCGGGTCGACCACGACGGCCACCGAGGGGTGGTTCTTGGCGGCGGCGCGGACCATGCTCGGGCCGCCGATGTCGATCTGCTCGACGCACTCGTCCGGGGTGGCGCCGGACGCGACGGTGGCCTTGAACGGGTAGAGGTTCACCACGACCAGGTCGAAGGGCTCGACGCCCAGCTCGGCCAGCTGCGCGCGGTGCGACTCCAGGCGCAGGTCGGCCAGCACACCGGCGTGCACGCGGGGGTGCAGCGTCTTCACGCGCCCGTCCAGGCACTCCGGGAAGCCGGTCAGCTCGGAGACCTCGGTCACCGGGACGCCGGCGGCGGCGATCCGGCCCGCGGTGGAACCGGTGGAGACGATGGCGACCCCGGCGGCGTGCAGGCCCTGGGCCAGCTCCTCCAGACCGGTCTTGTCGTACACGCTGATCAGCGCGCGACGGATCGGACGGACGTCCTCGGAGACGGGGGGCGTAGTGGAGCTGGCACTCATGCCGGAATCCATACCTTTCGGTCCTCGATGCGGTGACCCTCGCGGGCCAGCCGGCCCACGACGTCGACGAGCAGCTTGCGCTCGACGGTCTTGATGCGCTCGTGCAGCGCGTCGCCGCCATCGGCGTGGTCGGCGTCGACGACCTCGACGACGCCCTGCGCGATGATCGGCCCGGTGTCCACGCCGGCGTCGACCAGGTGGACGGTGCAGCCGGTGACCTTCACGCCGTACGCGAGGGCGTCGGTGACGCCGTGGGCGCCGGGGAAGGCGGGCAGCAGTGCGGGGTGGGTGTTGACGATCCGCCCGGCGAAGGCGGCGATGAACTCGGGGCCGAGGATCTTCATGAATCCGGCCGTGACCACCAGGTCCGGCTCGTACTCGGCGACGGAGGCGGTCAGCGCGCGGTCCCACGCGGCACGGTCCGGGAAGTCCTTCACCCGGTGGACGAAGGTCGGCAGGCCCGCCTTCGCGGCCCGCTCCAGGCCGGCGATCCCGTCCCGGTCCGCCCCGACGGCGAGGATCTCGGCGCCGTAGGCCGGATCCACGACAGCGTCGAGCAGCGCCTGCAGATTGGTTCCGGAGCCGGAGACCAGCACCACCAGGCGGGCGGGTCCGGACGTACGGGGCGGGAAGTGCTGGGCGGGGGCGGCGGCCACTGCGCGATTCTCCGTAGGTCGGGCGCCGTGCGCTGGTACGTCCACCGGCGGTGGGGCCACTACGAACGGCAGGTCGAGCGAGGGGGAACACCAGGAGAACCCGCCGCGACGCGGGCCCCGGGAACCGATGTGAGCTGCTGACCGTCACCACGATAACGGCTGGTCGGACAGCCCCCGAACCCTCCCGACGGCGCTACGCGCGTAGTTGAGACGGGGATCTCCTCGGGCCCGCCGCACCGGAGTTGCGCCCGGGCCGGCGGGGGCCCGACCGGGCTCGGGCACCGGCCCGCCGGTTGAGCGGCGAACGGCTGCGGGATCATTGGGGGGCGCGGGAGACCGCGCCGACCGCGAGACCGCGACCACCGCGGGACCCCGGGCCCGGCTCCGGCCGAGTTCCGACCGAGTTCCCACCGAGCTCCGACCGACAAGGATTGGCTGAACCCATGAGCAGCGGCGACGACACCGACGAGCGCAACCCCTTCGCGCCGCCGCCGGCGGACGCCCCGGACCAGCCGTGGCAGCCGCGCAGCCCCTGGACCGGCGGGGACGGCTCCGGCGGCCAGGGCGGCGAGCGCCCTCAGCTCCCACCGCCGTGGGGCTCCGGCCCGGGCGAGGGCGGGCCCGGTCGGCGGCCCCCGGCCCCGCAGCCGCCCCGGCTCGACCCCACGAACCCGGCCCACCGCCGGGCCCGCAACGCCGCGCTGGCCGGGCCGTTCGCGCTGGTCTGCCTGTTCGCGGGCTTCCACTGGATCGCCCTGCTGATCGGCGTGCTCGGCATCGTCTGGGGCGTCGGCGCCCTGCGGAGCCCGCGGTCCGCCCCGGGCGCGGCCGGTGCCCCGGCAGGTCCGGCCGCCACGGCGGGTCCGGTCGGCCCGGTCCACGGGGGCCCGGCGCCCAACCCGCTGACCCCGGCCGCGCTCGCCGGGATCCTGACCGGTGCGATGACCGTCGTGGTCGCCACCTCGGTGATCGGCCTCAACTACCACTACCGCGAATACGTCACCTGCGTCCGGGACTCGCTGACCGCGGTCGGAGCCCAGAACTGCGACCGCTACGCGCCGCAGTGGTACGTGGACTTCACCGGGAACGCCGAGTAGCCCGAGCAGCCCGCCCGCGCGACGGTCCGTCAGTCGAGCGGGTCCGTCTCCGGCTCCGAGGGCTCGCGGGCAGGCCCGGACAGGTGCAGCACGAGGGCGTACGTCCGGGCGCGCAGTCGCAGCGCGCCCCGGCGTGCCTGCCGTGCGAGCCGGGCGTACGCGCCCCCGCCGTCCGCCGGGGCGAGCACGAGGTGCCGGACGAGCAGGGCACCCGGCACGGCCACCAGCGCGAACCAGCCCGCCGCCGCCAGGCCCGTCGACGACGGCACCGGCCCCAGCCGGACCATCCGCCCGCCCGCCAGCGCCCCACCGGACAGCCAGCCCAGCAGCGCCGCCCCCATCCCCACCGCGAGGGCCGCCGCCAGCGCGGCCGTCACCGTCGCGGCGGGCGGCCAGGGCCCGCCCCGGTCATCGTTCCCTTCGCCCGCCCCGGCCGGGCCCCGCCGACCCGCCGCCGCCCGGCCGAGCAGCACCGCCGGCACCACCCCGGCCAGCAGCGGCAGCACCAGCGCCGCCCACCGCCAGCCGCCCGGGCCGTCGGCCGGCAGCAGCGCGAACAGCGGGAACTCCGGCACCGGTCCCAGCGCCGTACCGTCCGGCGACACGACCGTCCCGGCGCCCACCGCGAACCCGGGGCCCAGTGCGTACGCCGCACCCCACAACACGGCGTTCGGCAGCAGCACCAGCGCGAGCAGCAGCAACCCCGGCAGCGCGACGGGCCCGCGTCCCAGCAGCGCCATCCCGCGCCCGCCGCCGACCGCCGCGTCCAGCAATGCCGACACGGCCACCAGCACCGCGCCCCCGGCGACCAGCCCGGCCCCGGCCGCCAGCGCCGCGGCCCGCACCACGGCCGCGCCGCCGGTCGGACGGTACGGCGGCGGGAGGCGGTCCAGCGGGGAGTCGGCGAACGGGACGCCCGCGGCGTCGACCGAGCGGACCCCGGCAGCCGTCGCGAGGGCCGCCACCAGCGCCACCACCAGGACGTCCGGCAACACCCGGCTGCGGAACAGCCCGGCACCCGCACAGTGCAGCGCCACCGCGACCGCCACCGCGCAGTACCCCGCCCACAGAGCCACCGGCCCGCCCCAGCGCGAGCGCAGCCCGCGCCGGGCCGCCACCCCGGCGCCGGCCCGGTGGAGCCGGACCACGGCCAGGACGCCGAGCAGCAACGGAGTGACGGTCAGCGGAGTGTCCGCCTCGCCGCGCAGCACGGGCGCACCGTGCCCGAGCAGCCACAGCACACCCGCCAACCGGGTGGCAGCGGCCGCGCCGTCGTCCGCGTACGGCGTCACCACCCACAGCCCGAACACCGGCGCCCCGACCACCGCCAAGCCGACCAGCGCCGTCCGCACCCCCGCCAACAGGTCGGCCAGCGCGGGGCGTCCGCCCAATTCCCCCGGCGCCTGCAGGATCGGACGGCCCATCAGCTGCGTCATGCGCCACATGGTGCCAAGGCGACTCGCCATGCTCCGTGAAGCGGCAAACCGCCGCCGTGTCCCAGATTATTGGCTTATGCGCATTTTCAGACCCTGCCCCCGCATCGCCGGCGCCCCGGCCCGGAGTGTCTGATGACCACGCCGCCCACCGCGGACTCCCCCACCCCCGAGCGCCACCGCGACTCCGCCCACGCCGACCGCACCCCGGCCCGCCTGCTGCGGAAACTGACTCCCCGTGAGGCCCAGACCCTCGCCCATCTCGCCGCCGGCCACGACCTCCCCCGCACCGCCGCCGCCCTCGGCGTCACCCCCACCACCGCCCGCAGCTACCTCCTGCGCGCCATGCGGAAGCTCGGCGCCACCAGCGAGGCCGAGGCCGTCACCCTCGCGGCGGGCTCCCTGCCGTACGTCCCGCCCCCGGGCCCGGCGAACTTCGCCGGCCTCACCCCGTCCTCCCTCGGCCCCGCCTCCTCCAACGGCCGGCCGACAGCCTACGGCGGAGGCGCACGAACGGCCGCGCAGACATCGGGGCATCCCGACGGCACGGGCGCCGCGAACGGGCACCCGGTTTCCCGGAGCGGCGCCGGACGCGGCGGCAACGCCCGCGTGGCGCCGGCCGAGCAGCCGGCGGAGCCCCCGCCCCGGAGCCCCGAGGCCGCCGCTCGTACGGTCTCGGACCGGGAGGAGGCGCCTCCGGGCGACGGGCGGGGCCCCGCCACCGGCGCCCGACGCGGGCGGTCGGCGCAGCGCGCCCGACAGGAGCGCGAAGACACGGCGCACACGCCCGCGCGCGGGCGCCCGGCCGCCCGTCCCGACCGGGCCACCCCGCCGAACCGCCCCGACGCCGCTCCGGCAGCCGATGAGGGGCCGCGCACCACCGCCGTCAGCACCGCACAGTCGGCCCCCACACGGCGAGGACGGCGCGGCCGCACGGCACCGGCCACCTCGCAAGAGGCCGCACCGGCAGCGGTGGCCGCGCACGGGAGCGGAGGTGCCGCGGGCGCGGGAGAACCGCGACCCGCCGGCGTCGGCCACGCGCAGCAGGCCCGGCCGCCCCGGGAGGAGGGCGCCGACACGGCACCGACCACCCCGGCCCCGCCGACTGCCGAGGGCCACCGGCCCTCCGACACCGGGCACCCGACCGACACCCGGGAGCATGCCGGCCTGCCACCGGAGGCCCCGACCCCCGGCGCCGTACCGAACCGCGACGGCCCGGCCGGGACTCCCCGGGCCGCCACGCCTGCGACCGACCGGCGGCCCCCGTCCACCGCCGACGGGCCCGACCGGGCGGCGTCGCCGGGTACGGAAGCGCGCAGTACCGCTCCGGCAGTGACCGCCGCCGGGCCCGCGCAGCCGGGTCCGGACACGCCCCCGGCCGCCGCGGCTGCCCAGGCCGCGGCCGGGCGTGGGCAGGCGCGCCCGGCCGGCACGGGAGCGAGTGACGGCGCGGCGAGCGGAGAGCAGCCCCCCGCGGGCACGGAAGGGCACGGCGAGACGGCGCACACGGCTCCGGCCGCACCGGTCGCGGACGGGCGCGCCCGTCCGGCCGAACGGCACCGCGACCCGTCGCCCCCGGCCCCTTCCCCGGCTTCGCCGCTCCCCGCCGAGCACCCGGTGCCGACCTTCGAGGAGCTCTACGAGACCGCGCACACCCGCCTGGTGCAGCAGGTGTTCCTGCTGACCCCCTGCCGCCACCGCGCGGTGCACTGTGTGCGTCGGGCGTTCGGGGAGGCGCGGCGGAGGTGGCCGGCGGTGGCCGGATCGGGTGATCCGGAGGGGTGGGTGCGGGTGCGGGCGTGCGAGTTGGCGCTGTCACCGTGGCACCGGGGCGGGCCCCGGCGGGCGCACGCGTGGGGTCTGCCGCACCGGCGGATCAAGGTGCGGCCTGCGGACGAGTCGCAGGCGGTGCTGCCGGACCACGACCGGCTGACCGACCGGGACCGGGCACTGCTGAAGGCGCTCAAGCGCCTGTCGCGACCCCAGCGCCGGGCGCTGGTGCTGCACGACGGGCTGGGGCTGACGGCGTCGGCGATCGCTGTGGAGGTGGAGTCGACGCGGGCGGCCGCCGAGGGGCGGGTGTGGACGGCCCGGGCGGCGCTGGCGCAGTGGGTGCCGGACCTGGTGGGGCCGGATCCGGCGGCGCCGGGATTCGCGGACGGGCTGAGCCGGCTGCTGCACCGGGCGGCGGTCCGGGGTTGCCCCCAGCCGCACCGCTCGCCGATCCCGGTGCTGCGGGCCCGGCACCGGCTGTGGACGGCGAGCCGGACGGGCGCGGCGGCGCTGCTGACGGTCGCGGTGGGCGGGGCGACCCTGGCGACCCTGGCGGGGGTGCGGCCGGCGGTGCTGTTCCGGCCGACGGATCCGCCGACGCCCTCGCTGTGCCTGCCCGTCGGCGAGGCGCAGGAGCCGGGCGTGCCGCTGCTGCCGGGCGGGGTGCCGAACGGCATCAGCAGCCTGTGGTGCAGCCCGGCGCCGGGGTTGGAGGCGGTGCTGGTGGAGCCGCACACCCAGGCGGTCGCGCGCTGGGAGCTGCCGGCGGCGGCCCGGGGAGCGGACGCCCCGCCGCCCCAGGGCCCGGTGGTCTGCCGGATGTGGTCGCCGCTGCCCTGTACGACGGGACCGAAGGGTCGCTGAGGGCGCCGAAGGGTCGCCGAGAAAGGGCGAGCGCCCCCGCCCGGGGAGGGCGGGGGCGCTCGTCGCGCTTCGGCGCGGGGATCAGGCCTGGGCGGCGATGATCTCGCGGGCCAGGCGGGCGGTCTCGGACGGCGTCTTGCCGACCTTGACACCGGCGGCCTCCAGGGCCTCCTTCTTCGCCTGGGCGGTGCCCGAGGAGCCGGAGACGATGGCGCCGGCGTGGCCCATCGTCTTGCCCTCGGGGGCGGTGAAGCCCGCGACGTAGCCGACGACCGGCTTGGTCACGTTCGCCTTGATGAAGTCCGCGGCACGCTCCTCGGCGTCGCCACCGATCTCACCGATCATGACGATGATCTCGGTCTCCGGGTCCTCCTGGAAGGCCTTGAGAGCGTCGATGTGGGTGGTGCCGATGACCGGGTCGCCACCGATGCCGACGGCCGAGGTGAAGCCGATGTCACGCAGCTCGTACATGAGCTGGTAGGTCAGGGTGCCGGACTTCGAGACCAGACCGATCTTGCCCGAGGTGGTGATGTCGGCCGGGATGATGCCGGCGTTCGACTGTCCGGGGCTGATCAGGCCGGGGCAGTTCGGGCCGATGATGCGGGTCTTGTTGCCCTTGGCACCGGCGTGCGCCCAGAAGGCGGCGGTGTCGTGCACCGGAACGCCCTCGGTGATGACGACGGCCAGGCCGATCTCGGCGTCGACGGCCTCGACGACGGCGTCCTTGGTGAACTTCGGCGGCACGAAGATGACGGTGACGTCGGCACCGGTCTTCTCCATCGCCTCGGCGACGGAGCCGAAGACGGGCACCTCGGTGCCGTCGACGTCGACCGTGGTGCCGGCCTTGCGCGGGTTGACACCGCCGACGATCTGGGTGCCGGAGGCGAGCATGCGGCGGGTGTGCTTCATGCCCTCGGAGCCGGTCATGCCCTGGACGATGACCTTGCTGTCCTTGGTAAGGAAGATAGCCATGGTGTTAAGTCCCCTTCCTTACTTGTTGGCCAGCTCGGCGGCGCGGTCAGCGGCGCCGTCCATGGTGTCCACGCGCTGGACCAGCGGGTGGTTGGCGTCGTCGAGGATCTTGCGACCCAGCTCCGCGTTGTTGCCGTCCAGGCGGACGACCAGCGGCTTGGTGACGTTCTCGCCCTTGCTCGCGAGGAGCTCCAGGGCCTGCACGATGCCGTTGGCGACCGCGTCGCACGCGGTGATGCCGCCGAAGACGTTGACGAAGACCGACTTGACGTCGGGGTCGCCCAGGATGATCTCCAGGCCGTTCGCCATGACCTCGGCGGACGCGCCGCCACCGATGTCGAGGAAGTTGGCGGGCTTGACGCCGCCGTGCTTCTCACCGGCGTAGGCGACCACGTCGAGGGTGCTCATGACGAGGCCCGCGCCGTTGCCGATGATGCCGACCTGGCCGTCGAGCTTGACGTAGTTCAGGCCCTTGGCCTTGGCGGCGGCCTCCAGCGGGTTGGCCGCGGCCTTGTCCTCCAGGGCCTCGTGCTCGGGCTGGCGGAACTCGGCGTTCTCGTCCAGGGAGACCTTGCCGTCGAGCGCGATGATCTTGCCGTCGCCGGACTTGATCAGCGGGTTGACCTCGACGAGGAGGGCGTCCTCCTTGATGAAGACGGTCCACAGCTTCTGCAGGACGTCGGCGACCTGGTCGGCGATCTCGGCCGGGAACTTCGCCGCGGCGACGATCTCGGCGGCCTTCTCCGGGGTGCAGCCCTCGTTGGCGTCGACCGGGATCTTGGCGAGCGCCTCGGGGTTCTGCTCGGCGACGACCTCGATCTCCACGCCGCCCTCGACGCTGGCCATGGCCAGGAAGGTGCGGTTGGTGCGGTCCAGCAGGAACGAGACGTAGTACTCGTCCTTGATGTCCGCGGTCTGGGCCAGCATCACCTTGTGAACGGTGTGGCCCTTGATGTCCATGCCGAGGATCTGCTCGGCCTTGGCGACGGCGTCCGCCGGGTCGGCGGCGAGCTTGACGCCACCGGCCTTGCCTCGGCCACCCACCTTCACCTGAGCCTTGACGACGGCGCGGCCGCCGAAGCGCTCCGCGATGGCGGCAGCGTCTGCGGCGGTCTCGATGACATCGCCGTCAAGCACGGGCACGCCGTGCTTGGCGAAGAGGTCCCTCGCCTGGTACTCGAACAGGTCCACGTGTTTGTCCTTGTTCGTGGTCGCGGATTGTGTCTCTACGAGCGTGCCACGGCAGGATCTTCGCTGCGGGTCGTCGGGGCGGTGCGGGTACGCAGAGGTACGGCCTTGCGGCCCACACAGCCACGGGCGCTCACGTCAATCAACACGCGCGTCACGTCCGTCTGGCAGGTTATCCCCGTGGGACGGGACTGTTCCGCCCGGGGCCTGCCCGTCTTGGGTGAGAACCGTCACAGACAGCCTAGAACGTTCCGGTGAACGACCCGTCCACCGATCGGGTGGATTCGCACGTCCGGGTGAATCCCTCACACCCCCAGGTCAGGCAGCGGGATCGGGCGCTTCTCGATGGCCGCCGCCATGATCCCGGGGAAGGCGTCCGGGGTGCAGGCGAAGGCCGGCGCGCCGAGGGCGGCCAGGGCGGCGGCGTGCGCGTGGTCGTAGGCGGGCGCACCTTCGTCCGAGAGTGCGAGCAGGGCGACGAACTGGACGCCGGCCGCCTTCATCGCGGCGACCCGCTTGAGCATGCCGTCCCGGATGCCGCCCTCGTAGAGGTCGCTGATCAGCACGACGACGGTCTCGGAGGGGCGGGTGATCTTCGACTGGCAGTAGGCGAGTGCGCGGTTGATGTCGGTGCCGCCGCCGAGCCGGGTGGCGAAGAGGACGTCCACCGGATCGGTGAGCTGCTCGGTGAGGTCGACCACCGAGGTGTCGAAGACGACCAGCCGGGTGTCCAGGGTGCGCATCGAGGCGAGCACCGCGCCGAAGACCGCCGAGTGCACGACCGAGGGCGCCATCGAACCGGACTGGTCGATGCAGAGGATGACCTCCTTCTTCACCGCGCGCTGGGCACGGGCGTAGCCCACCAGCCGCTCGGGGACGACGGTGCCGTGCTCGGGCAGGTAGTTCTTCAGGTTGGCCCGGATCGTCCGGTCCCAGTCGATGTCGCGGTGCCGGGGGCGGTTGACCCTGGCGCTGCGGTCGAGGGCGCCGCCCAGGACGGCCCGGGTGCGGTCGGCGAGCCGGCGCTCCAGGTCGGCGACCACCTTGCCGACCACGGCCCGGGCGGACTCCCGGGTCGTCTCGGGCAGCGCGTGCTTGAGCGAGAGCAGGGTGCCGACCAGGTGGACGTCCGGTTCGACGGCCTCCAGCATCTCCGGCTCCAGCAGCAGCCGGTCCAGGCCGAGCCGGGTGATCGCGTCCTGCTGCATCAGCTGGACCACGGTGGACGGGAAGTACGCGCGGATGTCGCCCAGCCAGCGGGCCACCTGCGGGGCCGAGCCTCCCAGGCCGGCACTGCGGCGGCCGCCGCGGCCCGCCCGGCCGCCCTCCTCGGGCGCGCCGCGGTAGAGCGCGGCGAGGGCGCCGTCCATCGCGGCGTCGCGGCCGCGCAGGGTGCAGCCGGTGCCGTCGGCCTCGCCGCCGAGCACCAGCCGCCAGCGGCGCAGCCGTTCGTCGGTCGTGGGCGCTGCCATCTCGTCCTCCTCCTTCAACGAATGTCGGGTGTTGCGGGGTGCCGGGCGTTACGGGTGTCGGGACCCGGGCGCGTCAGGTGTCACGGCCGGTGGCCTGCCGGGGGATCCTCGGGCGGACACCGAGCAGCAGCGCCACCACGGGGACGGCGGCGTCGGCGCGGGCCCGGTCCAGTTCGCCCGCCGGGGCCCCGTCCGGCGGGGGTTCGCCGAGCGGGCCGGCCGCGACCCGGCCGCCGATGGTCGTCCGCACGCCCGCCTCCAGCCCGGCGAAGGTGCGGCGCAGCAGCGGCAGGACGTCGGTGAAGACCTCGCCGCTCACGCCGGTCAGCCACTCGTCCAGCAGGGCGAGCAGCCGGGGGTCGTGCAGCAGCAGGGCGCCGCCGCCGGCCAGGAAGCCCTCGACCCAACCTGCCGCGTCCACGGGGGCGTTGGCGACGGACAGGACCAGCCGCAGGCGGCGGCCGGCCTCCTCGGAGTCGAGCCGGCCGTCGTCCAGCAGCAGCCGGACGGCCCGGCCGCGGAGCAGACCGGTGGCGCCGGTGGCCGGGCCGCCCGACGGCTCGCGGGCGGCCAGCGAGCGCAGGGTGGCGGCCCAGCGGTCGGACAGGCCGGCCAGGCCGTCGGGGTCCGCGGCCAGGCCGGGTTCGCCGGACGTGCCGGAGGTGCCGGAGGTGCCGGAGGTGCCGGAGGTGCCGGAGGTGCCGGACATGCCGGGGGCGTGGGGTCCGGCGGAGGCGTCCGGGGCGTCGGCGGCGATGTCGATCGGCTCCGGTGCGGCGTCGACGCCCCGGGGCCCGGCGGAGGTCAACAGGCCGATCGCGCCGTGCACTTCGTCCAGGCGGCCGCGCATCGCCGCCGCGCTCTCGGCGTCCAGCCCGACGCACGCGGGCGGCAGTCCGACGCAGACCCGCTCGGCCAGGCCGGCCGCCGCCCCGGCGAGCGCGCCGTGGTCGGTCCCGCGTACGTCGCCGTAGCGCAGCGCGCGGACCAGCGCGGGCAGCGCACCCGCCAGATGCGCGACGTCGGTGTCCAGGGCCGCGCAGTCGGCGAGCACCCGCATCACGGCGGGCAGCGCGTCGGACAGCCCGGCCAGCAGGCAGGTCTCCACCAAGCCGGTCAGCTCGGCGAGTTCGACGGCGGCGCGGGCGGTGCCGACCGCCTTGCCGGTGGCCGCGTCCTCGACCGTGGTGCCCCACTGGGCGGCCTCGGCGATCCGGACCGCGAACTCCGGCTGCCAGCACAGCCGCCAGCTCTCCCGGAACGTCCCGGTCGAGTTGACCGAGGAGCGGGCCGGCACCCCCCAGTCCACGCCCAACAGCCGCAACCGGTGCAGCAGCCGGGAGCGGGCCGCGTCGGTCTCCTTGCGCAGGTCGAGGTCGACGTCCTTCGGCGCGGCCTCGGGCCTGAGCCGCAGCGATCGCTGCAGCCGGGCCAGGTCGCGCTGCAGCGGCACCGCCGGTGCGGCGTCCGGCACCTCGCCCAGCGCGTCGCCGACCACCAGGCGGTCCCGGACCAGCTCCAGGGCGACGTCCGAGCCCTCGCAGAGCACCGCGCGGACGGCGTCCAGGGTCTCGGTCAGCCCGGCGAGCGGGCGGCCGCGCAGCACGGCCAGGGTCTCGGCGAGCCGGACCGCCTCGATGACGTGCGCGGAGGAGACCGGGTGGTCCTCGGCGCGCAGCAGCTCTGCGGCCCGGGTGAGCCAGCGCGGCACCGGATCGCCGTCGGTGGTGAACAGGTGGTGGTACCAGCCGGGCGACTGCACGCCCGCGCCGTAACCGGTGGCCTGGGAGAGCCTGCGGTGCGTCCACGGCACCCAGGTGATGTCCGTGCGCACCTTCTTCGGCAGCCCGGCGAGCAGCGCCCGGTCGTGCGCGACGGTGGGCATGGTCTCCAGCGCGGGGACGTGGAAGGCCCCGCAGACCACGGCGATCCGCCGGTGCCCGGCCCGGCGGGCGGCGCGGATCTGCCCGCGCATGTACGCCTCGCGCAGGAGGTCCCGGCGGGACTCGAAGAGCCCCTCGGCGCGCAGCGCGCCCATCGCCTCGGCGACGGCGGCGAACGGGGCCAGCGCGTCGGCGCCGGGCGCGCGGTGCTCGACCACGTCCTCCCACCAGCGCTCCGGGTCGTCGTGCCCGGCCGCCTCGGCGAGCAGCGCCACCGGGTCGGCGGGCAGCCCGTCGGCGTCGTCGGGGGCGGGCGCGTCCGCGGAAGCGGGCGCGTCGAGGTCGGGCGCGCCTTCGGGAACGGCCGCGAAGCCGTACCCGGCGGGCAGGTCGATGAAGCGCACCGGCAGGTCGCGCTCGACGGCGTGCCGGATCGCCACCCACTCCGGGGAGAACTCGGCGTACGGCCAGAAGGCGGCCTTCGCCGGGTCGTCCACCGCGTGGGCGAGCAGCGCGACCGGCGGAACCAGGTCCTTCTCGGCGGCCAGGTGGACGATGCCGTCGGCCTCCGGCGGGCCCTCGATCAGCACCGCGTCCGGTTGCCACTGCGTCAGCGCGGCGGCCACCGCCCGGGCCGAGCCGGGGCCGTGGTGGCGGATCCCGAGCAGGGCCACCTCGGCGGCGCTCATGCCCCCACCCCGCCGCGCTCGGCGGGCGCTCCGTGCGGCCGGCACCCCTTGACGGCTCGCTCTCGCCCGGCTGCCGGCCGGGGGCACCCCCGTCGCCCGTTCACGCCGTCACCTCGCGGGCGGCCCGGTAGAAGTCCTTCCAGCCGTCGCGCTCGCGCACCACCCCTTCGACGTACTCGCGCCAGACCGCCTGGTCCGCCACCGGGTCGCGGACGACGGCGCCGAGGATGC
Organism: Kitasatospora sp. NPDC097691; assembly: GCF_040302665.1. NCBI lineage: Bacteria > Bacillati > Actinomycetota > Actinomycetes > Kitasatosporales > Streptomycetaceae > Kitasatospora > Kitasatospora sp. NPDC097691. The sequence goes on from NZ_JBEORY010000005.1 coordinate 50,250, forward strand.
CGGCGGCCACGTCCCCGGCGCGCAGCACGCCGTCGCCGAAGTGGGTGGCCAGGGCCACGCCGTTGGTGACCACCGAGATCGCCTCGGCGGTGGAGAGGGTGCCGCTCGGCGTCTTGACCTTCGTCCGGCCGTCGACCGTGATCCCGGCCCGCAGCTCCCGGAAGACGGTCACGACGCGCCTGATCTCCTCGGCGCCACCGGGCAGTTCGGGCAGTTCCAGGGAGCGGCCGAGCTGGCTGACCCGGCGGGTGACGATGTCGACCTCCTCCTCCAGCGAGCCCGGCAGCGGCAGCACCACGGTGTTGAAGCGGCGGCGCAGCGCGCTGGAGAGCTCGTTGACGCCGCGGTCGCGGTCGTTGGCGGTGGCGATCACGTTGAAGCCGCGCACCGCCTGCGTCTCGGTACCCAACTCCGGTACCGGGAGCGTCTTCTCGGACAGGATGGTGATCAGGGCGTCCTGGACGTCGGCCGGGATGCGGGTCAGCTCCTCGACCCGGGCGATCTTGCCGTCGGCCATCGCCCGCATCAGCGGCGAGGGCACCAGGGCGTCCGGGCCGGGGCCGCGGGTGAGCAGCCGGGCGTAGTCCCAGCCGTACCGGACGGCCTCCTCGGGGGTGCCGGCGGTGCCCTGCACCAGCATCGTGGAGTCGCCGCTGATCGCGGCGGCCAGGTGCTCGGACACCCAGGTCTTCGCGGTGCCGGGCACCCCGAGCAGCAGCAGCGCACGGTCCGTCGCCAGCGTCGTCACGGCGACCTCGACGACGCGGCGCGGGCCGATGTACTTGGGGGTGATCCGGGTGCCGTCCGGCAGATCCCCGCCGAGCAGGTACGTCGCCACGGCCCATGGCGACAGCTTCCAGCGCTCGGGGCGCGGACGGTCGTCCTGCGCGGCCAGGGCGGCCAGTTCGCCGGCGAAGGCGTCCTCGGCGTGCTGCCGCAGAACGTCGGTCATGGGGGCTCCTTCGGGTCGGCCGCCGGGTGCACGGGTGCCCCGGCGGCGGGATGATCGGGGGGAGCCAGGTCGGCGTCCCGGCCTGTGGGAACCACCCTGCACCGACCCACTGACAACGCCCGCCGGCCCGCGGAGGGCCCGGGCGAGGCCTGCGGGGGAGGCCCGCGTGAGGCCCGGGCGAGGCCCGTGGGGAGCCTGCGGACGGACAGTCAGCCACTGTCAGTGCCGCCGCCTACGGTCGGTCCCATGGAGGAACGCTGGAGCACCGAACACGTCCTGTCCCTGGCGCCTGACGCCGCGTCGCAGAAGGCGGCGGGCAAGCTCTCCTCGCCCGCGTCGTGGTCCGGCGCCGGCACCGACGGCACCGCGGTCTGGGGCGAGTGCAGGGGCAGCGGCCGCACGCCGTACCGCACCGTGATCGAACTCGCCACGCCCGCCTACCAGTGCAGCTGCCCCAGCCGGAAGTTCCCGTGCAAGCACGCGCTCGGGCTCCTCCTGCTGTGGAGCGGCTCCCCCGGGGCCGTCCCGGCCGCCGAACCCGCCGACTGGGCGGCCGACTGGCTCACGACCCGCAGGGAGCGCGCCGAGAAGCGCGCGACGGCCCCGGTCGACCCGGAGGCCGCCCGCCGCCGGGCCGAGAGGCGCGGCGCCCGGGTCGCGGCCGGCGCGGCCGAACTGCGGCTGCGCCTGGCCGACCGGATCCGGCACGGCCTGGCCGACCGGACCACCGCCGGCCCGTGGGAGGAGGTCGCCGCCCGGATGGTCGACGCGCAGGCCCCCGGCCTGGCCGGCCGGGTCCGCGAACTCGACACCGTGCCGCAGGAGCGGTTGTTGGAGGAATACGCGATGCTCCACCTGCTCGCCACCGCCGCCACCCGGATCGACGAGCTGCCCGCCGACCTGGCGGCGACCGTCCGCGCCCGGGTCGGCTACACCCTGGACGCCGCCGAGGTGCTGGCCGGCGCCACCGTCCGCGACCGCTGGCTGGTGCTCGGCAGCCGCACGGTGCCGATGGAAGGGGGCGCGGACGACCGGCTCACCACCCGCCGGGTCTGGCTGCGCGGGGCCAAGACCGGCCGCCCCGCCCTGCTGCTGGCCTTCGGCCGCCCCGGCCAGGCCCCCGACCTCGCCCTGCCCACCGGCCACCTGCTGGAGGCCGACCTCGCCTACCACCCCGGCGCCCGCCCACTGCGCGCCGCCCTCGGCACCCGCTACGGCGCGCCCGAGGCGGGCCCGGCCGACCCGCCCGCCGGGCTCACCGTCGCCGAGGCGGTGGCCGGCTACGGCACCGCCGTCGCCGACGACCCGTGGCTGGAGGGCTGGCCGACCGTCCTCGCCGACGTCGTCCCGGTCCGCACCCCGGACGGCTGGCATCTGACGGACGGCCGGCACACCGTGCCCGTCCACGCCCCGTCCGTCCCGGAGGCCGCGCTGTGGCGGCTGGCCGCGGTCTCCACCGGCCGCCCGCTGACGGTCTTCGGCGAGTACGGCCACCAGGGCTTCGCCCCGGTCACCGCCTGGCCCGCCGGGCACCGACCGGTCGGCCTCACCAACTGCTAGGAGCACCGAGAATGACGATCACCCAGGACCCGTGGGAGACCCTGCACACCAGCGCCCTGCTCGGCACCGACCGCCGCCCGCTCCCGGCCACCGCCCTGCCGCTCGCCGACGCCGTGGACCACGCCGACCAGGCCACCGCCCTGCTGGAACTGGCCGCCCTCGCCACCGTCCGCCGCCGGGCGGGCGCGCTGCCCGTACCGGCCGCCGAACCGCCCGGCCCGCCCGCGCCCGAGGACACCCGCCCGGAGCTGCCCGAACCGGCCGCCCGCCGGCTGGCGGTGCTGCTGGCCGGCCGCACCGGCGGCGGGGGCGGCGGCACCCTGGCCAACCTGACCGAGCTGCTGCCGCAGTGGCTCGCCACTGCCCGCGCCCGGGGCCTGCGGCCGCCCGCCGCGCTGATACCCGGCCTGCTCGACGCCGCCCGCGCGCGCAGCGAACTGCGCTCCGACACCGTCGCGCTGGCCGGTCCGCTGGGCCGTTGGCTGGCCGAGCGGAACCCCGACTGGCGGTTCGTGCTGCGCACCACCGCCCAGGAACCGGCGCTGGAGCAGGACGATCCGGCCGACCACCAGCTCTGGCACGAGGGCCTGTTCGCCGAGCGGGTCACCCACCTCACGCTGCTGCGCCGCCGCGACCCGGCCGCCGGCCTGGAGCTGCTGCGGAGCACCTGGTCCACCGAGCGCGCCGAGGACCGCCTGCTCTTCCTGGACGCGCTCCAGGACGGCCTCTCCCCCGCCGACGAGCCGTTCCTGGAGGCCGCCCTCGGCGACCGCAGCAAGAACGTCCGCGCCACGGCCGCCGAACTGCTCTCCACCCTGCCCGGCTCCGCCCTGGCCGGCCGGATGGCCGGTCGGGCGCGGGCCGCCGTACGCCTCGCCGGGACGGGCACGCACCTGCTGGTCACCCCGCCCGCCGAGTGCGACGCGCAGATGCAGCGGGACGGCATCACGCCCAAGTCCCCCACCGGGCGCGGTGAACGGGCCTGGTGGTTCGGCGAGCTGGTGGCCGCGGCGCCGCTCGCGCTCTGGCCGGAGAGCACCGGACTGAAGCCCGAACAGCTGCTCGCCCTGCGGGTCGGCGACAGCATGGACGAGACCGACAGCAGCTGGGCCGACGACCTGCGGGAGGCCTGGGCGCGCGCCGCCGTCCGCCAGCACGACGCCGACTGGGCCCGGGCACTGCTCGGCCCGGCGCCGGTCCCGCCCACCCGGGGCGTCGGCCGGGCCCGCTCCGCGCGCGCCACCGGCGCCCCGGCCAAGCTGCTGGCCGTCCTGCCGCCCGAGGAGCGGGCCGCCTGGACGGCCGCCTTCATCGAGGTGCACGGGCTGGGTGAGGCCTTCCAGTTGCTCGGCGCCTGCGCCACCCCGTGGACTCCGCCGCTGTCCACCGCCGTGGTGGACGCCCTGGCCCGGGCCGCCGCCTCCGGCGCGTACCCGTGGAGCCACAGCGGGGTGCTCGGGATGACGGAGCGCGCGCTCGCGCCGGAGACGGCGGACGCGGTGGAGGAGCTGGCCGCCGAGGCCGCCCCGGACTCCGCCTGGGCCGAGACCTTCGCCCGGCTGGCCGGCACCCTGCGGTTCCGGGCCGCGATGCTCGCGGAACTGGCGGGCTGACGCCGGACGGCCCGATCCGATGCCGGACGGCCCGGTCAACGGCCGGACGGCCCGACCGGCAGCAGTAGCCCGAACGGCGGAGCGGGCCGCCCCCGAGGGCCGCCCGCTCCGCCGTACCGAAGGTCGACCCGCCCGAGGCTCAGCTCGCCCGGAGGTTGGCCTCGACCCAGGCGACCACGTCCCGGGTGGGCGTGCCCGGGGTGAAGATGTCCGCGACGCCCATCGCCTTGAGCTCGGCGATGTCCTCGTCCGGGATGATCCCCCCGCAGAAGACCTTGATGTCCGCCGCGTCGCGCTCCTTCAGCAGCTCCAGGACCCGCGCGCACAGCGTCATGTGGGCACCCGAGAGGATCGACAGCCCGATGCCGTCCGCGTCCTCCTGGATCGCGGTGTCGACGACCTGCTCGGGCGTCTGGTGCAGCCCGGTGTAGATGACCTCCATACCGGCGTCGCGCAGGGCACGCGCAATGACCTTGGCGCCACGGTCGTGACCGTCGAGCCCCGGCTTGGCGACCACCACACGGATGGGCCCCGACACACTCATCACTGCCTCCTGGACCTCGTCGTCCACCACCCCACCGGGCTTCGTGGGCCACGGGTGCGGTTAACGGTCAATAACCAACCTGAGGGGAGGTTAGCGCCACCCGGCCCGGTTGACCGAGCCCCCTCCCAAGAGGAGGGCAAAGTCACAGCTCCAGGCCTTGCTACCAGTGGGTATACCCCTCACGCCCCCAACCTCCCCACAGACCCCCCGGGCGCCCCCTTGACAACCCGGGGTTTTTCCGGAGCGTCGGCCTTCCGGCTACAGTCACGGCAGTTCGACCTCGACCGACGACGTGACCGAGGCCCACCGAGGAGGCAGCCCCCGATGGCTCCCGAAGCAGCCGCCCGTCCGACCCGTGCGGAGCTGCGCCTCGCCGCCCGCGAGCAGTCCCGCGCCCAGCGCCGCGGCGCCGCCAAGGCGGCCACCCGGACGGCGCTGCTGCGGGTCGCGCTGCCGTCGGTGGCCGCACTCGGGGTCGCGGCCGCGGCGGCGATCACGGTGACGGGCCAGGCCGACCAGCAGCGCGCCCAGGCCGCCGGACGGGTACCGACGCAGGCCGCGGCGGACGACGCCCCGGACAACGCGGCCGCCGGAGCGGCGGCCGCACAGGCGGTGGCGGCCGGCGACCGGGCCCAGGCCTCGCGCGGCGACGCCCGCCTGCCGCTGGCCGGCGCCCAGCCCACCGACGCCCCGGCTGCGCAGCCCACCCCCGAACCGGCCCCCGAACAGGTCAAGCCCAAGGTGGTCATGCCGGTCGCGCAGCACGGTCTCGGCGAGCTGTTCGGCGAGGCGGGCACCCACTGGGCCAACCGCCACACCGGCATCGACTTCCCGGTGGACGGCGGCAGTCAGGTCATGGCCGTCGCCGACGGCACGATCCGCACCCAGTGGAACCCGTTCTACGGCTACATGTCGATCCTGAAGATGTCCGACGGCACCGAGGCCTGGTTCTGCCACCTGCGGGCGTACAAGATCCGCAAGGGGCCGGTGAAGCAGGGCGACGTCATCGCCTTCGTCGGCAGCAGCGGCAACAGCACCGGGCCGCACCTGCACTTCGAGATCCGGCCGGCGGGCAGCGGGCCGGTCGACCCGCTGCCGTGGTTCCTGGCCAACGGCCTGGACCCCCGCTAGGACTACAGCTTCTCGACCGGCGCGTAGCGCAGCAGCAGCTGCTTGCGCCCGTCCGTGCCGAAGTCGACGGTGGCCTGCGCCCGGTCGCCGATGCCCGTCACGGCCACCACCGTGCCCAGCCCGAAGCTGTCGTGGGTGACCCGGTCGCCGACGGCCAGCGAGACGACGTCGCGCTCCACGAGCTTGCCGCCGCGCCGCGCGGACTGCCCCCAGCCCGCCTTCGGCGCCGCCGAGGACGAGAACGAGGAGGACGAGGAGGACGAGGAGGACGAGGAGGACGAGGAGGACGAGGAGGACGAGGAGGACGAGGAGGAACGCGAACTCCCGCCCCCGGAGGAGGACTTGCCCCAGGACGAGCCCGAGGAGTAGCCGCGCTGGGCGGGCGCCTGGGCGGCCCCGGTGCGCTTCCACTCCACCAGCGTCTCCGGGATCTCCTCCAGGAACCGCGAAGCCGGGTTGTACGCCGGCTGCCCCCAGGCGCTGCGCAGCACCGAGCGGGTCAGGTACAGCCGCTCACGCGCCCTGGTCAGCCCGACGTACGCGAGCCGGCGCTCCTCCTCCAGCTCCTTGGCCTGGTTCAGCGCCCGCATGTGCGGGAAGATCCCGTCCTCCATGCCGGTCAGGAAGACCACCGGGAACTCCAGGCCCTTGGCGGTGTGCAGGGTCATCATCGTGATGACGCCCTGCCCCTCCTCGTCCTCATCCGGGAGCTGGTCCGAGTCGGCGACGAGGGCGACCCGCTCCAGGAAGTCGGCCAGCGAGCCGACCGGCGGCGCGCCGTCCTCCTCGGCGTCCGGCCGCTCGCCCGGGTCCTGCTCGTACTCCAGGGCGACGGAGGCGAGCTCCTGCAGGTTCTCCACCCGGGTCTCGTCCTGCGGGTCGGTGGAGGCCTGCAGCTCGGCCAGGTAGCCGGTCTCCTCCAGGACGGCCTCCAGCACCGCCGCCGGGCCCGCGCCCGACTCGACCACCTGGCGCAGCCCGGCCATCAGGACGTTGAACTTCTTGACCGCGTTGGCCGAGCGCGCGGCCATCCCGTACGCCTCGTCCACCCGTACCAGCGCCTGGGCGAAGGAGATCCGCTCCCGCGCGGCCAGCGCGTCGATCATCGCCTCGGCCCGCTCGCCGATGCCGCGCTTGGGCACGTTGAGGATCCGGCGCAGCGGCACGGTGTCCTCCGGGTTGGAGAGCACCCGCAGGTACGCCAGGACGTCCCGGACCTCCTTGCGCTCGTAGAAGCGCACCCCGCCGACCACCTTGTACGGCAGGCCGACCCGGATGAACACCTCCTCGAAGACACGGGACTGGGCGTTCGTCCGGTAGAAGATCGCGACGTCGCCGGGCTTGGCCTCGCCCTTGTCGGTGAGCCGGTCGATCTCGTCGGCGATGAACTGGGCCTCGCCGTGCTCGTCGTCCGCGACGTAGCCGACGACCTTCTCGCCGTGGTCGCCCGCTGTCCAGAGCTTCTTCTCGCGGCGGTTGGCGTTGCGTTCGATGACGGCGTTGGCGGCGCTCAGGATGGTCTGCGTGGAGCGGTAGTTCTGCTCCAGCAGGATCGTGGTGGCGTTCGGGTAGTCCTCCTCGAACTGGAGGATGTTGCGGATGGTCGCGCCGCGGAAGGCGTAGATCGACTGGTCCGCGTCACCGACGACGCACAGCTCGGCCGGCGGCACCTCGGCAAGGTGCGCGGCGGCCGGGTTCACGAAGTCCCCGTCCGCGGTGCGCTTCGGCGCGGCCGCGACGGACCCCCCGCTCAGCTCCCGGACCAGCATGTACTGGGCGTGGTTGGTGTCCTGGTACTCGTCGACCAGGATGTGCCGGAACCTGCGCCGGTAGTGCTCGGCGACGTCGGGGAAGGCCTGCAGCAGGTTCACCGTCGTCATGATGATGTCGTCGAAGTCCAGCGCGTTGGCCTCGCGCAGCCGCCGCTGGTACAGCGCGTACGCCTCGGCGAGCTTCTTCTCCGTCGGGTTGGCGGCCTGGTCGGCGAAGGTCTCCTCGTCGATCAGCTCGTTCTTGAGGTTGCTGATCTTCGCGGTGAAGGACTTCGGCGGGTACTGCTTCGGGTCCAGGTCGAGGTCGCGGCAGACCAGCGACATCAGCCGCTGCGAGTCGGCCGAGTCGTAGATCGAGAAGCTGGAGGTGAACCCCAGCTGCTTGGACTCGCGGCGCAGGATCCGCACACAGGCGCTGTGGAAGGTGGACACCCACATCGCCCGGGCACGCGGGCCGACCAGCGCCTCGACGCGCTCGCGCATCTCCCCGGCGGCCTTGTTGGTGAAGGTGATCGCCAGGATCTCCCCCGGCTGCACCCCGCGGGCACCCAGCAGGTGGGCGATCCGGTGGGTCAGCACCCGGGTCTTGCCCGAACCGGCGCCGGCCACGATCAGCAGTGGCGACCCCGCGTGCAGCACCGCCTCGCGCTGCGGGTCGTTCATCCCCTCCAGCAGCTGCGCCGGGTCGATCACGGGGCGGGCGGCGCCGTTGCGGTACCAGGCGTCCCGCTCCGCCGCCTCGGCGGCGCCCCCCGGCTGGTCGAAAGCCGTGGTGTGGAACAGCCCGTCCGGGATCGCCTCCTCGTACGCGTCGTACGGAACGTCGTCCTCGTACGGCGGGGGCTCCTCGTCGATGGGCGCGGCGGGCTGCTTCGACCCGGCGGCGGGTGCCTCGAAACCGGGGAGCGGAAGGTCGTCAAAGAGGCTACTCATGGCACTCCGAGTCTATGGCCACCCACCGACAAGCCCGCCCGGTCGGCGTAAACCGGCCGGGCGGGCTCGACGGCGCACGCCCCGGGGCGGGGTCAGACCAGGCGGCGGGCGGTGGCCCAGCGGGTCAGCTCGTGGCGGTTGCTCAGCTGGAGCTTGCGCAGGACGGCGGAGACGTGGCTCTCGACGGTCTTCACCGAGATGAAGAGCTGCTTGGCGATCTCCTTGTAGGCGTAGCCGCGGGCGATCAGGCGCAGGACCTCGCGCTCGCGCTGGGTGAGGCGGTCCAGGTCCTCGTCGACCGGCGGGGTGTCGGTGGCGGCGAAGGCGTCCAGGACGAAGCCGGCCAGCCGGGGCGAGAAGACCGCGTCACCGTCGGCGATCCGGAAGATCGCGTTCACCAGGTCGGTGCCGGTGATGGTCTTGGTGACGTAGCCGCGCGCACCGCCGCGGATGACGCCGATGACGTCCTCGGCGGCGTCCGACACCGACAGCGCCAGGAACTTCACCCCTCCCTGCTCGCCCATCACGCCGACCGAGCGGCGCAGCACCTCGACGCCGCCGCCGCCGGGCAGGTGGACGTCGAGCAGGACCACGTCGGGCCTGGTCTCCGCGACCACCCGGACCGCGGAGTCCACGTCGTCGGCCTCGCCGACCACGTCGATGCCGGTCACGTCGGTGCGGCCGATCTCCGCCCGGACCCCGGTCCGGAACATCCGGTGGTCGTCCACCAGCACGACCCGTGCGGTACGCCCCGCCCCCTCCGCCGGAGGGACCCCCATCGGCGCTGCCTCAGTCATTCGCTCTCTCCATCTCCAGCTCGACCTCGGTGCCGCCGCCCGCTGCCGGCCGCACCCGAGCGGTGCCGCCGTTGCGCTTCATCCGGCCGATGATCGACTCCCGTACGCCCATCCGGTCCTCGGGCACCGTGTCGGGGTCGAAGCCGGGGCCGTGGTCGCGGACGAACACCGACACCGTCCTCCCCTCCACCTCGGCATAGACCTGGACCGGTCCCCCGCCACCGTACTTGGCCGCGTTGACGGTCGCCTCCCTCGCGGCCTGCATCTGTGCCGCGATCCGCTCGTCCATCGGGCAGTCGCCGACGATCACCAGCTCGACCTGGACGCCGTGCCGGTCCTCGACCTCGGCGACGGCGGCGCGCAGGGTCTCCGCCATGGTGTCCGGCGCGGCCTCGGCCGCGGCCTCCGGGCGGTACAGCCACAGCCGCAGCTCGCGCTCCTGCGAGCGGGCCAGCCGCAGCACCTCCTTGGGGTCCTCGGCCCGGCGCTGGATCAGGGTCAGGGTGTGCAGCACGGAGTCGTGGATGTGCGCGGCGATCTCGGCCCGCTCCTGGGCGCGGATGCGGGCGGTGCGCTCCGCGCCGAGGTCCTGCCAGAGCCGCAGGCCGTACGGGCCGAGCAGCACCAGCACCCCGGCGAGCACCGCGAGCGAGGCCTCGATGACCGAGCTGAGCGTGGAGCCGCTGCCCTGCATCGCGAGCAGCGCGATGGTGCCCGCCACCGCGAGCAGCACGCCGGCGCCGACCCGGGTGTAGGCGCCGCGCCGCTTCTCGCCCTCCTCGATGCCGAACCAGCGCTGCCAGCGCGAGTCGTCGGCCTGCCGCCACACCAGCGCGACGCCGACGCCGATCGCCAGCAGCGGCCAGGTGTACGGCTTGGCGGTCTGCACGCCGAGCACGTTGAGCAGGGCGATCAGGCCGATCACGACCATGACCAGGGCGGCGAGCTGGCCGAGGCCGCCCTGCCCGTTCTTGCCGGCCTGCGCCGCGTCCTCGCCCTCCGCAGGCGCCGCCACCGGCTCGCCCTGGAGGGTGTGCTGGAGCAGCTGGCGCAGTCGGCCGAGCCGGCCGCCGGCGGGGCCCTTGCTCAGCAGGCCGCCCTGCAGCCCGGGCGCGGCCGGGACGAACACCCCGTTGAGGTACACCCACTGGGCGCCGCCGCGCTGCGAGGGCTCGCCGATGCCGATCGGCACCACGAACCAGAACGCGGCGTACAGCAGCGCGCCGATCCCCTGTGCGAAGAACAGGAGGACGAAGGCGAGCCGTACCCAGCGCACCGGCAGCCCGAGGTGCACCGCCAGGCCGTGCGCGACCCCGCCGAGCATGCGGCCCTGCGGGCTGCGGTAGAGCCGGCGGTAGGGCGGCTTCGCGCCGTCGGGCGCGTTGGGGTCGGCGCCGGCCGACGGCGCGGCGTCGGGGGCGATGGTTCGGGGATCGGTACCGGGGGCTGCCACGCCACCGATGGTTCCACGCACGCCCGTACGGGCGCATCAGGGTGTGTCCCTAGCCCGTATCAGGGACAAGTCAGGGTACGTGCAGGGGTGCTCCCGGTTGGGCCGGACCGGCACCTGCCGGAAGGATGGTGCCCATGACCGAGGACCCCCGCATCGAGGAGGCCGGGCTCGCCGCCCCGCCGGAACCGGAACGCCCGCCACTGACCCGGGCCGAGCACCACCGCGTGGTGGCCGGCGTCTGCGGCGGCCTCGGCCGGCACCTGGACATCGACCCGGTGGTCTTCCGCGTGGTCATCGTGGTGCTCTGCCTCTCCGGCGGCCTCGGGCTGTTCCTCTACGGCCTGGCGTGGCTGATCGTCCCGACGGACGACGACTCCAAGGGCCGCGGCGGGCGCACCGAGCTCCAGCGGGTGCTCACCGGCCGGGTGGACGGCCAGTCGGTCGGCGCGGTGCTGCTGACCGTGATCGGCACCGGGGTGTTCTTCTCCTCGATGGGCGACGGCGACCAGCTGTTCCCGCTGCTGCTGCTCGCCGGCCTGGTCTTCCTGGCGGTGCGCTACGACCCGGACCGCCGCCGCGGCCGGGGGCGCGGGCACCGGCAGGGCGGCCCGTACGACCGCCTCTTCCCCGAGTCCGAGTCCGGGTCCGAGGGTTACGTCTGGCCGCGGCCGGCGTCCGACGAGGCGGCGCGCGCCGCGCACGCCGCCGACCGGGCCGCCGGGACGGTCCCCGCCGACGCTCCGCCCCCGGGCCCGAGCGGCTACCTGTGGGACCCCCGCCACCCCGAGCGCAACCCGTACGGCGCCGGCTCCGCGAGCCCGACCCCGCCGTTCGGCACCCCGGTGCCGCCGGCCGGCGGCCCGGCCCAGCCCTGGTGGCAGCGCGCCGACCTGCCCGAGGGCGACCCGCTGCGCAAGGCGGGCCCGAAGCGCCGCTCCGAGCCCGCCGTCGTGCGGCGCCCCCGGGAGAGCTCGGCGCTCGGCTTCTTCGGCTTCCTGCTGGCGGTCGGCGCGGCCACCGCGGTCTGGGCGGCCTCGCGGGACCACCACAACCCCACCGTGCTGAGCACGACCGCGCTGGCCGCCGCGCTGCTGGTGGTCGGCCTGACCCTGCTGGTCGGCGCGAAGTTCGGCCGGGCCCGCAAGCTGGCGGTGACCGGCCTGCTGCTCACCCTGGCGCTGGCCTTCGTCGGCCACTCGCCGAACTCGATGAAGAACGCCGTCGGCCCGCGCGAGTGGACGGTCACCGCGACGTCCGACCTGCACGACCGCTACAACCTCGGTGCCGGGTCGCTCCGGCTGGACCTCTCCGGGCTCGACCCGGCCGGGAGCACCCTCGCCACCAAGGTCGACCTCGGCGCCGGCGACATGACCGTCACCGTGCCGGACGACGTGACCGTGAACGTGGTCGCCCGGGTGGGCCTCGGCGACATCGACGTCCCGGGCGACCGCAGCGACAGCACCGGACGGCACACGTACCTGATCGGCCCGGCCAACGGCCAGGCGTCCAAGGGCACGCTCAACCTCGAACTCGGCATCGGGCTCGGCAACATCAAGGTGGTCCAGCAGTGAGGAAGCACCGGCTCGACCTGTTCTCGCTGATCGCGGGTGGGCTGTTCACCGTGCTCGCCGTGCTCTACCTGGTCGCCGCGCTCGACGACCAGTCGGTGAACGGGCGGATCGTCATCCCCGTCACGTTCATCGTGCTCGGCGTCGGCGGCCTGGCCGGCGCGGTCGCCGCGGTGGCCCGGCGCGGCCGCCCCGACCGCGAGGAGTGACCCGCCCGGGCCCCGGCCCCGGGCCTCAGCTCTGCTGCGGGCCCAGGGTCAGCTTGTCGCCGTCCTTGGTGACGGTGTACTTCGGCAGCGGCTTGACCGCCGGCCCGTTCACCACCGCACCGGTGGCGGCGTCGAAGCGGGAGCCGTGGCAGGGGCAGTAGAGCCGGCCGTCTTTGGGGGCGTCCACGGCGCAGCCGGAGTGGGTGCACACCGAGGAGAGGCCGCAGTACTGGCCCGCCTTGGGCTGCACGATGTAGACGGCGTCCCCGGTGGCCGGGTCCTTGACCTGCGCCGAGCCGCCGACCGGCACGCTCGCGGCGGGCACCGTGGGGGCGGGAGCCGGGGCGGCGGAGACCGGGGCCGCCGACTGCTTGGGCGCGGTCTTGTCCCGGCCGAAGGTGCGGGTCAGCGAGCCGGAGAGCAGCCCGGCGCCGCCGATCGCGACGGCCGCGATCCCGCCGTCCACCAGCGCCCGGCGCTTGACGTGGTCCTCGCCCACCCCCCGTGCGCGCTCCCGGTCGGCGCGGCGGGCGAGGTAGCCGTCCAGCGACAGGTACGGGGTGCCGGCCAGCACCAGCGGGGTCCAGGCCATCAGGTAGGCGAGGTCGTTGCCGAGGTAGTACGGCGAGACGCTCCAGCTGACGGTCAGCCAGAGGCTGAGGTTGAGGAGCGCGCCGCCGAGCGCCGCGACCCGGCCCCAGAGGCCGACGAGGGTGCCCAGCCCGACCGCCAGCTCGCCGAACGCGATGGCGAGCGCGAACAGGGTCGGGTGGTCGAGGGCGGGGCCGAGCAGGAAGGAGATCGGGCTGCCGCCGGCCTTGGCCGCCTGGGTCTGCGAGACGAAGGAGGCCGGATCGCCCGCCCCGGCCAGGAAGTGCGCCTCGGAGAGCTTGTCGAGGGCGGCGTAGACGAAGGTGACGCCGAGGAAGAGCCGCAGCGGGAGCAGCGCGTACCTGGACGCGAGCGCCCGCCGCTGCGCCGCCCGGTCGGCCCGAGGGGCCGCTGCCCCGCCGGCCGGCATCGGCTTGCTGGCCTCCGACATCCCGCACACCTTCCCTCTCGGCCTGCCACTCCCTGACAGGTCCGGTCCGCATTCTGCCCGCTCCTGCCCACTTTCGGTGGGAGGTCCCCCCAGGGGAGCGGCCCCGCACCGCGAACGGCCGCGCCGTCGCTCCCTTCAGTACGGGAACGACGGCGCGGCCGTTCAGGCTCCGGCCCGGGGCCCGTCGCAACGGGCCTCAGCGGCCGGCGGGAGTGCTCACTCCCACTCGATGGTGCCCGGCGGCTTGCTGGTGACGTCGACGACGACGCGGTTCACGTCGCGGACCTCGTTGGTGATCCGGGTGGAGATCTTCGCCAGCACGTCGTACGGCAGGCGCGACCAGTCGGCGGTCATGGCGTCCTCGGAGGAGACCGGACGCAGCACGATCGGGTGGCCGTAGGTGCGGCCGTCGCCCTGCACGCCCACGCTGCGCACGTCGGCGAGCAGCACGACCGGGCACTGCCAGATCTCGCGGTCCAGACCGGCCGCGGTCAGCTCCTCGCGGGCGATCGCGTCGGCGTCGCGGAGCAGGTCCAGGCGCTCCTCGGTGACCTCGCCGACGATCCGGATGCCCAGGCCGGGGCCCGGGAACGGCTGGCGCTGGACGATCTCCTCCGGCAGGCCCAGCTCCTGGCCGACCATCCGGACCTCGTCCTTGAACAGCTTGCGCAGCGGCTCGACCAGCTGGAACTGCAGGTCCTCGGGCAGGCCGCCGACGTTGTGGTGGGACTTGATGTTGGCGGTGCCGGTACCGCCACCGGACTCCACCACGTCCGGGTACAGGGTGCCCTGGACCAGGAAGTCGACCGACTCGCCGTGCGCGCCGGCCTCGGCCACGATCTCGGCCTGGGCCTGCTCGAAGACCCGGATGAACTCCCGGCCGATGATCTTGCGCTTCTCCTCGGGGTCGGTGACCCCCTTCAGCGCGTTCAAGAAGCGCTCGGCGGCGTCGACGACCTTCAGCTGCACGCCGGTGGCGGCCACGAAGTCCTTCTCGACCTGCTCGGTCTCGCCCTTGCGCATCAGGCCGTGGTCGACGTAGACGCAGGTCAGCCGGTCGCCGATGGCCTTGTTGACCAGGGCGGCCGCGACCGCGGAGTCCACGCCGCCGGACAGGCCGCAGATCGCGCGCTTGTTGCCGACCTGCTCGCGGATCAGGGCGATCTGCTCCTCGACCACGCTGCCGGTGGTCCAGGTCGGGGCGATGCCGGCGCCGCGGTAGAGGAAGTGCTCCAGGATCTGCTGGCCGTGGTCGGAGTGCAGCACCTCGGGGTGGTACTGGACGCCGTACAGTCGGGCCTCGTCGTTCTCGAACGCGGCAACCGGGACCAGGTCGGTGGAGGCGGTGACGGTGAAGCCCTCCGGCGCGGCGGAGCAGGCGTCGCCGTGCGACATCCACACCGAGTGCTGCGCCGGGACGCCCTCGAACAGGGTGGAGCCGGTGCGGGAGACGGTCAGCGGGGTCCGGCCGTACTCGCGGGCACCGTTGTTGTCGACGGTGCCGCCCAGGACCTTGGCCATCAGCTGGAAGCCGTAGCACATGCCGAAGACCGGGACACCGGCCTCGAAGATCGCGCTGTCGAGCTGCGGCGCGCCCTCTTCGTAGACCGACGACGGGCCGCCGGAGAGGATGATCGCCTTGGGGTTCTTGGCGAGCATCTCGGCGACCGGCATGCTGCTCGGCACGATCTCGCTGTAGACCCGCGCCTCACGCACCCGACGGGCGATGAGCTGGGCGTACTGGGCGCCGAAGTCGACCACCAGGACGGTGTCGTTGTCCGGCGCGGACTGGACGGGAATTGCAGAGGACACAGACGGCCTTCCGGCAGCGGTATCGGGGTGTCACGCGGAGCCGCCTCCCCCTGCGGGGCTGCGGTGGCGACGGGCGTGGGGTGTCTGGACACCGATTCTACCGGGCTGTCCGGTTTCACTCGTCTGCCCGTCCAAAGGACCGTGACCGGAACGGGTCCCGGTTCGTTGCTTCAGACGACCGCACGGCCGCGCCGCGTCCGCCAGACGCGCCGACCGACCCCCGCGGGGGCACGCCGTACGGCTGCAGGACCACGCGTGGAGCTTCACCCCAGTCCACCGGCGCACGTGGCGCCGCCGCCCGGCCCGCCGGGAGCGCGGCTCCGTGGGACCGTGCGCGGGTGCCGCGGCCGGCCAGCAGGGGACAGCGAACCCGGCCGCGACTGGGCCGAGAGGTGGGACGGCCGGAGTCCGGGGACGCCCGGGACCGGCCGTCGCACCCCCGGCCCGATCCGGGGCACACCCGGCGCACTCCCCCGGCCCGTCCCGCGCCGCTACGCGCGTCCCCGTGCGCCGCAACCGGCCGAGCCACTACGCACCGTGATCATTGACGGGCATCCCGTCGGCAAATGAGCCGGGTCGAACTGTGCCGAATCGGTTGCAGAGCAGGCCCTTCGTCCAGCACGATGCTCGTTGTAGGCGGTTCTCCCGGCGACCTGACGGCTCACCGAGGGGCTCGCCGACGCCCTGCCGCAGCCGCCGCCCAACGAGGCGACAGCGGTTTTCACTTCACGCTCCGTGAGCAGGGGACCGGCGCGAACCGCACGCCACCCGCCGCTCCACGAGCGTGCGCGCCCCTCACCACCGGCCACCCACGCCGGGGCCGCGGGGCCCGACCCGAAGCCAACCGACACGACGGCGCTCCTCCCCCGGCGCCGTCACCCCAGCACCGGCGCGGCCCTGACGCCGAGTGCTGAACGACAAAGGGCCCCGTTCCCCCGCGGGGCCCTTTGCCCGTTCCTGGACAAGGGGCCCCGCCCGGCCTCAGGGGTGTTCGCGCCAGACGCTCGGGTCGACCGGCTCCTCGCCCCGGGGCGGCGGCACGTCGGCGGGGACCGGAGTCCCGGCCGCGGGGGTGGGCGGCGCCTCGTACGAGCCCAGCACCTCGCCCACCCCGGCCGCGGGCGCCGGCGGCGCGTCCGGCGGCGCGGCGGCCTGCGCCGGGACGCCCGGCGTGGGGACCACCGGCGCGGGACCACCCTGCGCGGGAACGCCGTGCGGCGGCGGCCCGTACGGAGCCGCCGGCGGCACGGGCGCGTACGGATGCGGATGCGCAGCGCCGCCGTACGGAGCCCCGGCGTACGCGGCGTACTCGGAAGCGCCCCCGCCCCCGCCCCGGACCGCCGTCAACAGCGGCGGCACCAGCACCGCGCCGACCACCGCCCAGACCGCGTTGGCCGCCAGGACGGTGAGGAAGGTCAGACCGACCGAGTTCTCCTCCGACACCAGGCCGGAGGCGTCGCTCAGGCCCGTCACGGACGAGCTCCGGGTCATCATCGCCCCGGCCACCGCCATCAGCAGGGTGAGCGCCGCGGCGTGCACCGCCGCCAGGCGCAGCCGGTCGACGGCGTCCAGCTGCCGCCGGTACGCCGTCCAGCCGAGCGTCCCCGCCGCGAAGAGCGCCAGCAGGCCGGCCCAGCGCCAGTCGGCGGTCACCTCGTCGGGCAGGTCGAAGAAGGAGATGTTCAGGTCCTCGCTGCGGTCGCCCCAGGTCGTCCCGCCGCCGGACGCGCCGCTGTGGGCCTGGAAGGTCGCCCCCGAGCCGAAGCCGAGCAGGGTGAGGCCGAGGTTGGGCAGGAAGGCCAGCGACAGCCCGATCTGCCCGCCGCTCGTACCGTTCGCCGCGACCAGGACGAAGGCCGCCGCCGCGGACAGCGCCACCGACACCGCCATGGCCCGGCCCGCGGTCAGCGCGGCCAGTGCCCAGCCGCGCACCGCCCGGCTGCGCCAGGCGGCCCAGCGCAGCGCGTCGGTGCCGTAGACGGCGAAGGCCAGCAGTCCGGCCAGCAGCACGGTCCAGCCGACCGCCTCCAGCCAGCCGGCCTCGGCGGTGATCGCCGGCCGGGACAGGTCCTTGCCGCCGGCGCCGCCGTAGTCGGGGATGCGGTAGGTGTCCTGCGGCTGCCAGGTCGTCCCCCCGAACGCCCAGAGCACCGTGGTCACCCCCGCCAGGACCAGGGCGGTGCGCAGTGCCTCGCCCGCGGCCTGGCCCCGGGTCAGCTGGCCGGCCACCGCCTTGCGCTGCCCCAGCCCGGCCCGCAGGCCGAGCCAGAGTGCCAGGCACCACAGGACGGTGACGGTCATCGGTGCCGCCCGGAGGACGATGTCCAACCGGTCGGCGTGGCCCCGGCTCAGCGGGCTCTGGTAGCCGAGCTTGAACGGGGCGCCGAGCGCGTTCAGCGCCATCGACAGCGTCGCGCCGAAGCGGTCGCCGAAGTCGGGCGAGCGGAAGCGGTACTCGTACTGGTAGTCGCTCGGGACGGCCGCGATCAGGGCGGCCAGCAGCAGTACGACCGTCGGCGCGACGGCCGCCTTGAAGGCCGGGCGCCAGTCGGGCCCGGTCAGCACTCGGTGGACGGGCGCCGGCTGGGCGTACGGCGTCCCGGCGCCCCAGCTGCCCGGCGCGGGCGCCGGCCCGCCGGGTGCGGCCCCGTGGCCGTACCCGTGCGGCGGGGGCGGAGGCGGGACCGGGGGCGGGACCGGCGGGACGTACCCCGCCGGATACCCGGGCGGCCCGGCCGGTGGCCCGATGGGCAGCCCGGCCGGTGGCCCGGTGGGCGGCACGGCCGGCGGTGCCGCGGGCGGGCCGACGGCGGGTGGGGGCGGCGGCGGGGGCGCGAGCGGCCGCCCGCACGAGCCGCACGCCGACGCCCCCTCCGCCGAACTCGCACCGCACGCTGCGCAGTTGGCCATGGACCGGCTCCCCCCGTTCGACGAGTCCCTGGGCTGCCCCAAGGAGCCCGTTTATCCCATCGGACCCGAACGGATGTCAACCGACAACAAGGGCAAGCGGATTGGGCGGCCGAACCGGCTTCAGTCGCGCTTCTTCGGGACCTCCGGGACGGGCAGCAGCGGCAGCCGCAGCGCGCCGAACGCGCCCTCCGGCACGGCCGGCCGCACCGGCGCCACCGGGGTGACCCGCCGGTACGCCTCGTCCTGCGCCGGGCGCCGGTCCGCCTCGCCCTTGTTCGGCCACATCGACAGGGCGCGTTCGGCCTGCGCGGTGATGGTGAGCGAGGGGTTGACGCCGAGGTTGGCGGAGACGGCCGCGCCGTCCACCACGCTGATCCCGGGGTGCCCGTACAGCCGGTGGTACGGGTCGACGACGCCGGTCTCGGGGGCGTCGCCGATCGGGCAGCCGCCGAGGAAGTGCGCGGTCATCGGGATGTCGAAGATCTCGCCGACGGTGCTCCCCGCGAAGCCGTTGATCTCGGCGGCCAGCGCCTGGGCGCCCTTCTCGGCGGCCGGGATCCAGGTCGGGTTGGGGGCGCCGTGGCCCTGGCTGGAGGTGAGCCGGTCCTTGCCGAGCGGGCCCTTCTTCAGCGAGACGGTGATCGAGTTGTCCAAGGACTGCATCACCAGGCCGATGATCGTCTTCTCGGACCAGCCGCGCTGGTTCATCGAGCGGGCGAAGGTCACCGGGTGGAGCACCGAGTTGCCCAGGTAGCGCAGCCAGCGCGGGGCCCGTCCGCCGCCCGCGACCTGGGCGATCGACAGCGCGCCCATCGCGTTGGAGCCCTTGCCGTAGCGGACCGGCTCGATGTGGGTGTTGGCGTCCGGGTGGATCGAGGAGGTGATCGCGACGCCCTTGGTGAAGTCCGCCTTGGCGCCGTAGCGCCGGTCGGTGGTCTGCGCGCCCACCAGGGCCTCGGAGTTGGTGCGGGTCAGCTCGCCGAGCCGCTCCGAGATCCGGGGCAGGTGCCCGGCGGCGCGCATCCGGTGCAGCAGCGACTGGGTGCCGTAGGTGCCGGCCGCGACGACCACCCGGGCGGCGGTGATGGTCCGCGCGCCCGCCTTCACCCGGTCCGTCTTCGAGCGGGAGTCGGTGCGGCGCACGTCCACGGCGAAGCCGCGGTCCCCGCCGGCCCCGCCGATCTCCCGGATCCGGGCCACCGTGGTGAGCGGGTGGATCTCCGCGCCGCCCCGTTCGGCCAGGTACAGGTAGTTCTCGGTGAGCATGTTCTTGGCGCCGTGCCGGCAGCCGGTCATGCACTCGCCGCACTCCACGCAGGCCTTGCGGGCCGGGCCGGCGCCGCCGAAGTACGGGTCGGCGACCTCGTCGCCGGGCGCCGCCTTGGCCGTGCCGTCGGTATCCTTGCCGTCGCCGAAGAACACCCCGACCGGGGCCATGTGGAAGGTGTCGGCGACGCCCATCCGCTCGGCGGCCGCCTTGAGGTGGACGTCGGAGGGGGTGACGGTCGGGTTGAGCCGGACCCCGAGCATCCGCTGCGCCTGGTCGTAGAACGGCGCCAGCTCCTCCTGCCAGTCGGTGATGTGGCGCCACTGGCGGTCCTCGAAGAAGGCCTTCGGCGGCACGTAGAGGGTGTTGGCGTAGTTCAGCGAGCCGCCGCCGACCCCGGCGCCGGCCAGGATCAGCACATTGGCCAGCAGGTGGATCCGCTGGATGCCGTACAGCCCGAGCTGCGGCGCCCACAGGTAGTTCGGCAGGTCCCAGGAGTTCTTGGGCAGTTCGTCCCGGTCGAAGCGCCGTCCGGCCTCCAGGACGGCGACCCGGTAGCCCTTCTCGGTCAGCCGCAGGGCCGCGACCGATCCTCCGAAGCCGGATCCGACCACGACCACGTCGTAGTCGAACTCCGCCGCACCGCCGGACTCCACCATCTGCCACTGCTCCTTCACCGGAATGATCATGTCTGTGGGGGCCGCGAGTCGGGCCCCGCCCGGAGGCAGGGCCCGCGTGCCACCGGGGCCTACCGGAAACGCAGCGCCTTGAGCGCGCGCAGCCCGCCGGTCATCAGGCCGGCGAACTGCTTGTCGTCCAGGCCGAACGAGGGCGCGATCGGCAGCAGCCGCTGGGTCGCGATGGTCTGCGCCTCGGTGAAGCGCAGGATGCCCTCGGCGCCGTGCCGGCGGCCCAGCCCGGAGTCGCCCATGCCGCCCATCGGGGAGGCGACCGAGCCGTACGCGGCCGCGTAGGCCTCGTTGACGTTGACCGTCCCGGTGCGCAGCCGGGCGGCGACCGTCCGGCCGCGCCGCAGGTCCCTGGTCCAGACGCTGGAGTTCAGGCCGTACGGCGTGGAGTTGGCGGCGGCCACCGCCTCGTCGTCGGTGTCGAAGCGGTAGACGGAGACGACCGGGCCGAAGGTCTCCTCGGCGCAGACCGCCATGTCCGGGGTGACGCCGTCGAGGATGGTCGGCTCGAAGAAGAACGGGCCGAGGTCCGGTCGGGCGCGGCCGCCGGCCAGCACGGTGGCGCCCGCCTTGACGGCCTCCTCCACGTGCCGGGTGGTGGTCTCCAGCTGGCGGACGGAGACCAGCGAGCCCATGTCCGCGCCGTACGCGAGGCCGCCGCCGAGGCGCAGTGCCCGGGTGCGGGCGGCGAAGCGCTCCAGGAACCCGTCGGCCACCGAGCGGTGCACCAGCAGCCGCTCGATCGAGATGCACAGCTGCCCGGCGGAGGAGAAGCAGGCCCGTACGGCGCCCGCGGCGGCGGCGTCGAGGTCGGCGTCGGCGAGCACCAGCATGGCGTTCTTGCCGCCGAGTTCGAGCGAGGCGCCGACCAGCCGGTCGGCGGCGCGCCGGGCGACGTCGCGGCCGGTGCGGGTGGAGCCGGTGAAGGAGACGTAGTCGGCGTGCTCCACCACGGCGGGGCCGATCACCGGGCCGTCGCCGATCACGATCTGCCACACGTCGGCCGGCAGCCCGGCCTCGACCAGCAGCTCTCGGGCCCACAGCGCGGTCAGCGCGGTCTGGGTGTCGGGCTTGTTGACCACCGCGTTCCCGGCCACGAAGGCAGGCAGCGCGTCGCCGACGGACAGCTCCAGTGGGTAGTTCCAGGGCGAGATGTGGCCGATCACGCCCTTGGGGCGGCGGGCCTCGATCGCGTGGGTGAGCACCGGCAGGGCGCCGCCTCGCCGCTTGTCCTTGAGGTATGCGTGTGCGGCCCGCCCGTAGTGCCGGGCGGCCATGGCGACGGCCAGCACCTCCTCGAAGGCGTGCAGCCGGGCCTTGCCGGTCTCCGCCTGGATCAGGTCCAGCACCTCGTCCTGCCGCTTGAGCAGCAGGTCGTGGAAGCGCAGCAGGACGGCGGCGCGGCGGCGCACCGGCAGTGCGGCCCAGGCCGACTGGGCGCGGCGGGCCAGCTGGAAGGCGACCTCGACGTCGGCCGGGGTGGACTGCGGCAGCCCGGCCAGCCGCTCGCCGGTCAGCGGGGCGACGGTCTCCACCAGGTCGGGCTCGCCGGCGGCGGTGACCCCGGCCGCCAGCCGGTCGACCAGGGCGGGCGGGACGGCCGCCGCGACCGTCCGGCCGCCGCCGGGGGCCGCCGGGTTGCCGGCGCCGGGGTGCTCGGTGTCCACTGCATCTGCTGTGAGGTCCGACATACGGCGCAGCCTAGGCCTTCGCAGGCCGGTCCGGTACCCGTCGGTAACAAGAATCTGCCGCAGTCGGGCGAAAGCGGGGCGCTCCGCCCGTACCGCGTCCGGTCAGCGGGTCGGCGTGAAGTAGTGGAGCACCGCGTTGAAGCGCTGCTCGGCCTCGTTCCACTCGTTGCCCTTCTCCGGGCTGGACGAGTAGATCGCGTAGCTGGTGCCGTCGTCGTCGATGAACTCGGCCTCGACCGCCCGCCGCCGGCCGCCGCCCTGGGCGGCGTAGCTGAACTCCCAGACGGCCGCCTCGTGGCCGTTGACCGCGACGCCGGTCATCTTGTGCTGCTTGTAGTCCTTCAGCGACTTGGAGACGGAGCCCTCCATCTCCCGCATGTGCTCCAGCGGCTTGACCGACTGGCCGACGGTGACGGCGAACTGCAGGTAGTGCACCTTGTTGTCGGGGCTGTAGTAGATCTGGTTGTCGGACGTGGCGGAGCGCTGCCACACCGGGCTGCCCGAGGGCAGCGGGAAGCGGAAGCCGGCCGGGTCGTCGACCCAGTGGTAGCCGCCGGGCGCCGCCGCCGAGGGGCTGGCGTCGCCGGTGGGCCCCGGTCCGGTCGACTCGGTCGGCACGGTCGGCGGCGGGTCGTCGGGGCCGCTGCCCACCACGTAGCGGGTGGCGACGAAGGTCCCCGCGGCCGCCAGCAGACCGACGGCCAGCGCGATGGCGACGATCTTCGCGGTGCTGCGGCGCTTGGCCGGACCGCGCGCCGGCGTGACGGAGTGCGCCACCGGCGCGACGGAAGCGGTGTGCGCCTGCGCGGCGGCTGCCGTGCCCCCGGAGGTGTCCTGGACGGCGGGGGCCGCCGCGGCGGGCGCACCGGCGGCCTGCGGCTCGGTCGGCCCCTCGGCGCCCTCCGGCGGAGCCTCCGCGGCCTCCGCCCGGCGCTCGCTGCGGTCCACCACCGGTACCGACTGGGTGGGCGCCCGCATCGGCGCGACGGCCTTGAAGCCCATCGTGTGCCCGGCCTGGACCTCGGCCAGCATCCGGGCCGCCTCGTCCGCGGTCGGCCGGTCGGCCGGGTCCTTGGCCATCAGCGCGGCCAGCACCGGCCCGAGCGGCCCGGCCCGGCGCGACTCCGGCAGCGGCTCGTCGACCACCGCGGCCAGCGTGGTGATCGGCGAGTCCCGGCGGAACGGCGACTGGCCCTCGACCGCCGCGTACAGCGTCGCGCCGAGGCCCCACAGGTCGGAGGCCGGCCCGGGCCGCTGGCCCTGGGCACGCTCCGGCGCCAGGTAGTCCGGCGAGCCGACCAGGTCGCCCGGCCGGGTCAGCTCGGTCGAGCCCTCGTACTTGGCGATCCCGAAGTCCAGCAGCACCACCCGCCCGGTGCCGCGCTCCAGCAGCACGTTGGCCGGCTTCACGTCCCGGTGCAGCACGCCCAGCTGGTGGCCGCGGTGCAGCGCCGCGAGCACCTGGCTGCCGACCTCGGCGGCGGCGCGCGGCTGCAGGGTGCCGTCCTGGCTGATCACGTCGGCCAGCGAGCGACCGTCGACCAGCTCCATGACGATCCACGGCCGGCCGTCCTGCTCCAGCACGTCGTGCACGGTGATCACGCCGGGGTGCTTGATCCGCGCGGCCGCGCTGGCCTCGCGCTTCATCCGGGTGTGCAGGATCTGCAGGTCCTCCTCGGGCAGGTGGTTGACGGTCAGCTCCTTGACCGCGACCTCGCGGTCGAGCATCCGGTCCCAGGCCCGCCAGACGGTGCCCATGCCGCCACGGCCGAGCCGCTCGCCGAGCTCGTACCGCCCGGCCAGCAGCCGCTCCACCTCGGCCGCTTCCGGCCGGTCCTGCACACCCATCTGCGACCGCTCCCCCACACATTCCACCTGCCGTCACCGCGACGGAGGGCCTGGTGCAGACCACTGTTCGAACAAATCCCACGCACACATTAGGCGTACCGCGCGGCCCCCGGTAATCACGCCCACCCCCCGAACCGGGGCTGCCCGATCCGTCCGGGCCGTCAGCCTGCGAACATCACCACGGCGGCGATTCCCAGCACCAGCAGGACAAGGACTCCCCCCACCAGCAACGGGCCGAACAGGGAGGGGGGTATCCGCGGCGGTTTCGCTCCGCCGCCGGACAGCTTTCCGGCGCCGCCACCCGCCCCGGCATTCCCGATGTCCTCGGCGCTTCCACCCCGTCGGCCACCCCGACGACCGCCCCGGCGCGTCCGCACCGGCACCAGCGGCGCCTCCGGCTTCAGGGTCACCGCGCGCGCCGCCCGTTCCTCGTCCACCGGCTCCGGCGCGCCCGCCAGCAGCTCCGCCAGCTCGCGCCACACCGCCTCCGCGGTCGGCCGCAGCACCGGATCGGGCTGCAGCAGCCGCTCGACCAGCGGCCCCAGCGGCCCGCAGACCGCCGAGTGCTCGCGCCGCCCGTCCCGCACCGCGGTCACCAGCTCCGGCACGTTGCCCTCCGGGTACGGCGCGCGGCCGGTGACCAGCCGGTGCACCAGCACGCCGAGCGCCCAGCAGTCGCCCGCCGGGCCGCCGTCCAGCGGCCAACGTTCCGCCACCGGGCCGACCAGGGTGGCCCGGACGTCGTACCGGCGCCGCCCGCCCGGCCCACCGAGCTCCTCGGCCAGCCCCTCGTCCGCCACCCCGGTGAGCAGCCCGCCGAGCATCGCCGCGCCGTCCTCGCAGACCAGCACCGACTCGGCGGTCACGTTGCCGTGGGTGAGCCCGGCCGCGTGCAGCGCCCGCAGCGCGCCGGCCAGGTCCGCCGCCAACTCGGCCGCCCGGTACGGCGGTACCGGCCCGCCGACCAGCAGTTCGGCCACCGTCAGCCCGGCCGGCCGCTCCTCGGCCGTCCACAGCG
Source organism: Kitasatospora sp. NPDC097691 (assembly GCF_040302665.1). Taxonomy (NCBI): domain Bacteria; kingdom Bacillati; phylum Actinomycetota; class Actinomycetes; order Kitasatosporales; family Streptomycetaceae; genus Kitasatospora; species Kitasatospora sp. NPDC097691. The sequence continues at coordinate 75,059 of NZ_JBEORY010000005.1, forward strand.
ACTCGCCGTCGACGAAGGCCCCGACCCCGCGCAGCAGCCGCGGGTGCGCGGCCGGCGCGACCGAGCCGACCGCCGCCACCCGCCGCACCAGGCGGTCCGCCTGGGCGGGCACGGCGTCCTCCGGGTCCTGACCTGCGGTCAGCAGGGCGGGCAGCTCCAGGGCGCGCAGCAGCACCGATTCACCGGTCCGCTCGTCCACCGCATGGGCGCGGAAGGGTTCGGGACGGTCCGTCAGCCGGTACCGTCCCGCCAGCAACTGCCCGGGGCCGCCTCGCATGCCAGTTCCTCTCGCTCACCGAGCAGCCTACTGAGCGGCTCCCCTACGCTCGGTCCCATGGACTGGACCGATCTGATCGACACCGCCTTCACGGTGGCGGGGAACAACGACCGGGCCAAGCGCGCCGAGGCCGTCCGCACGGTCGAGGCGGCCGTCATCGACGGCGAGGAGCCGGTCGCCTCCACCGCCGGTCGCCACCCCGACCACTTCCGCAAGGGAGTGCTCGTCCTGACCACGCACCGGCTGCTCTTCCTGAAGGACGGGAAGCCGCCGGTACCGGTTCCGCTCACCGCCGTCACCGACGCCACGGTGAACCGCACCAAGCTCAACGGCGAGGTGCTGACGGTCGTCGCGCTGACCGGCTCGCACCGCTTCGAGGACGTGGTCAAGGCCGACGTCTTCGCCGAGCGGGTCCGGGCGTCCGCCCGGCTCGCCCGCACCGCCCCGGCACCGGCGAAGCAGGCCGCTGCCGCGCCCTCCGACGGCGAGCAACTCATCGACCGGCTGGAGCGGTTGGCCGCGCTGCGCGCCTCCGGGATGCTCACCGAGGACGAGTTCAGCCGGGCCAAGCAGCGCCTGATCGGCTGAACCCGCCTCCCCGTGCGCTACGGCGCGGGCTGGAAGCTGTTGAAGACGACGTCCCGGACCGGGGCCTGCGCGGCCCACTCCGCGTCCGGGACGATCCAGTAGATCGAGTAGCCGTACTTGGCCGGAGTCCCGGTCACGAAGCCGCGGTTGAGCGAGTGCATCCTGGGCGTGCCGTTGGTCCACTCCCAGTCCGCCGCGTTGGTCCACTGCCGGTAGACGATCGCCGACAGGTTCAGCCGCTGGTAGTTGGTGACCTGGCCGCGCACGTTGGGCTCGGACTCCTGCCAGTCCGCGACGGCGCTGTCGCCCGGCGAGGTCGTCCACTCGATCCGCAGCTGGCTGCCGTCGGCGGCGTTCTTGAAGATCCGTCGGTTGGCGTCGGACCCGCTCGGCTGCAGCCAGTCCGGCAGGACGACCGAGAAGCCGCTCGGGTCCTTGTACTCGTGGTACCCGGCCGGCACCGTGCCGCCCGGAGCGGGCTGCGCCGGGGCCGGGGCCGGGGCGGATACCTGAGGCTGCGCCGGGGCCGGAGCCGCCGGCGTGGTGGCGGCGGGCTGCGCGGGCGGCGTGGTGGCCTCGGCGCCCGGCGTACCGGTGGCCGTGGCGGCGGGCGCGGGTGCCGGCGCGGGCGGCTCCGCGCTCTGACTCGGCGTGGCGTCCGTGGTCGTCGCCACCGGCGAACCGGAGCCCGCGCCGTGGGTGGACGCGCCCTTCGCCTTGCCGTCCCCGCCGACGGCCTGGAGCACCGCGACCACTCCCGCGATCAGCAGCAGCACCACGATCACGGTGGCGATGGCCAGCCGCCGCCGGCCGGTGCGCGGGTTCGCCCCGGCAGCCTGCGTCGCGCCCATCGTCCACTCGCTGGTCACCGGCCGGATCGGATCGGGCGCCGGCTCCGCCGCCTTCGCGGCGGGCTCCGCCACGGCGGCCGCGGGCGGCTCCTCGTCCCGGACCCGGCTGCCCACCCGGACCGTCCCCAGCAGCCCGCCCACGGGCCGCTTCCGGCCGCCCTCGGGCTTCTCCGGCGCCGGCTTCGACTCTGTCCCGGACCCGGACCCGGACCCGAGCTCGGACTCGGACTCGGTCCCGGGTACGACCTTCGGTTCGGTCGTCGCCCCGGCCCCGGCCGCCGCCCCGGACTTCGGCCCCGGCGCGACGGCCGGCTGCTCCACCGGCATCGCGTGCTCGGTGGTCGACTCGGCCTTCACGGTCGCCTCCGCGACCACCCGCTTGAGCATCGACCGGGTCTGCGTGGCGTCCAGCCGCTCGGCCGGGTCCTTCTCCAGCAGCCCCTCGATCACCGGCAGCAGCGCCCCGGCGTTCACCGGCGTGGCCAGGTCCTCGGTCATCACCGCGGTCAGCGTGGCCAGGGCCGAGCCGCGGTCGTACGGCGGCCGCCCCTCGACCATCGCGTACAGCGTGCCGCCCAGCGACCACAGGTCGGCCGGCGGCCCGGGCTTCTGCCCGCGGGCCCGCTCCGGGGATATGTACGAGGGCGCGCCGACCAGCATGCCGGTGGAGGTGACGGAGGCGTCGCCCTCCACACTGGCGATGCCGAAATCGGTCAGGACGACCCGGCCGTCCTCGCCGATCAGCACGTTGGACGGCTTGACGTCCCGGTGCAGGATGCCCAGCGCGTGCGCGGCGATCAGCACGCCCAGCACGTCGAGCGCGATCTCGGCGGCCCGGCCGGGCGCGAGCGGCCCGTCCTCGCGGATCACGTCGGCCAGCGAGCGGGACTCGACCAGCTCCATGACGATCCACGGCCGGTCGTCCTCGTCGACCACGTCGAAGACGGTCACCGCGGAACTGTGCCGGATCCGAGCGGTCGCCTTGGCCTCGCGCAGCGTCCGGACGATCAGCCGGTGCTTCTCCTCCTCCTCGACGCTGGCGTTCATCCGCAGTTCCTTGACCGCGACGGTGCGGCCCAGCATCTCGTCCTCGGCGCGCCAGACGGTGCCCATGCCACCGCGTCCGAGCACGCCGTTCAGGCGGTAGCGGCCGGCCAGGAGGCGGCCGGTGGAACCCTGCGCCTGGGTCATTCGGAACGTTCCCCCATGTGCTGCTGGCGGTCGTGGTGACGGCGTGTCGGACCGGCCGGGCCCGAACGCCCAAGCCTCCATCATCCCCTGTCCCGGGGGCTCGGGACCACCCGCCCCCCATCCCAAGCCGGGACGAACCGGAACCGGTGCGGCGCTCCGTGCCCGATCTGTGATCGAAAACTCGCCAAGATCCGTTCGAATCACTGCTACCGTTCGGCAGCTCATCGTCTTTTCCGGGGGGATTCGACGCCCATGACCGCACCCGCACCGGGCGCTGACGGCCCATCGACCCGGCCGCACACCGCCCAGCACTACTCGGTCGCACCCGCCCCGGCCTCCCCCGAAGGCTACGTGGTGCCCGGCATGCCCGGCGCCCCGGTGACCGGGTACGACCCCGTCACCCCCGCGCCCCGGACCACCCCCCGCCGCCGCACCGCCGCAGCCGTCGCCCTCGCCGTCCTCGCCGTGCTGCTCGGCGGCCTGGCCTACGGCTGCGCCCCGCTGCGGGCCGCCGACAGCCTCGGCTGGCTGGCCATCGCCCAGGCCGGCCTGGTCGCCCTCCCGCTCGGCCGCCTCGGCGGCCGGAACCGGCTGCTCCCGCCGCTCGGCGCCCTCCTCGCGGCCGGCGCGCTCCTCCTCGGCCAGCTGACCGAACACCTCCGCCTGGTGCGCGCCGACGGCCCCGGCCCCCGCGGCCTCCTGCACGGCACCCTGGCCGGCTGGCGCGCCGACCTGCGCCCGCTCGACGCCGCCTTCTACGCCATCGCCCTCATCGGCGGCTTCCTCCTCACCCGCCGCACGGCCGACCGAAACTGACGCCCTGCGGACAACCGGGAAGCCCCCGGACAGCCCGAAGGCCCCCTCCGTGCTCGGCGGGGGCCTTCGTCAGCGAACGGCTCAGCGGTGGTCGAGCGCCGGGTTGACCGTCACCTCGACGCGCTGGAACTCCTTGAGCTCCGTGTAGCCCGTGGTGGCCATCGCGCGGCGCAGCGCACCGAACAGGTTCATGGTGCCGTCCGGGGTGTGCGACGGACCGGTCAGGATCTCCTCGGTGGTGCCGACCGTGCCGAGGTCCACCCGCTTGCCGCGCGGCAGCTCCTCGTGGACGGCCTCCATGCCCCAGTGGAAGCCCTTGCCCGGGGCGTCGGTGGCGCGGGCCAGCGCGGCACCGATCATCACCGCGTCGGCGCCGCAGGCGACGGCCTTCGGGATGTCGCCGCTGTAGCCGACGCCACCGTCCGCGATCACGTGCACGTAGCGGCCGCCGGACTCGTCCATGTAGTCGCGGCGCGCGGCCGCCACGTCGGCGACGGCGGTGGCCATCGGCACCTGGATGCCGAGCACGTTGCGGGTGGTGTGGGCGGCACCGCCGCCGAAGCCCACGAGCACGCCGGCCGCGCCGGTCCGCATCAGGTGCAGCGCCGCGGTGTACGTGGCGCAGCCGCCGACGATCACCGGGACGTCCAGCTCGTAGATGAACTGCTTGAGGTTGAGCGGCTCGGCGGCGCTGGAGACGTGCTCGGCCGAGACGGTGGTGCCGCGGATGACGAAGACGTCGACGCCGGCGTCCACCACGGTCTTGGAGAACTCGGCGGTGCGCTGCGGGGAGAGCGCGGCGGCGGTGACCACGCCGGACTCGCGAACCTCCTGGATCCGCTGCTTGATCAGCTCGGCGCGGATGGGCGCGGCGTAGACCTCCTGCAGCCGACGGGTCGCGGTGGCCTCGTCGGTGATCGAGGCGATCTCGTCGAGCAGCGGCTGCGGGTCCTCGTAGCGGGTCCAGAGGCCTTCGAGGTTCAGCACGCCCAGGCCGCCGAGGCGGCCGATGGCGATGGCCTGCTGGGGCGAGACCACGCTGTCCATCGGGGCGGCCAGGAACGGCAGCTCGAAGCGGTAGGCGTCGATCTGCCAGGCGATCGAGACCTCCTTCGGGTCCCGGGTACGGCGGCTGGGGACGACGGCGATGTCGTCGAAGGCGTACGCCCGGCGGCCGCGCTTGCCTCGCCCGATCTCGATCTCGGTCACTTCGAGCCCTTCTGCTGTGTTGCTCATGCCGTCCGGGTCACCCCGGCCGCACCCCAGTATCCCGTACTGCCGGCGGCAGCGCCCCGACGGCCCGCTCCCCGGACGTGCCGGAGGGGCCCGCCGCTGCGCTGCAGCGAGGGGCCCCTCGGGTGGCTCGGGTGGTGCGGACCGGTCAGCGGGTCGAGTAGTTCGGCGCCTCGACGGTCATCTGGATGTCGTGCGGGTGGCTCTCCTTGAGGCCCGCCGAGGTGATCCGGACGAAGCGGCCCTTGCTCTCCATCTCGCCGATGGTGCCGGCGCCGACGTAGCCCATGGTCTGGCGCAGGCCGCCGACCAGCTGGTGCAGCACGGCCGACAGCGGGCCGCGGTACTGCACCTGGCCCTCGATGCCCTCGGGGACGAGCTTGTCGTCCGAGGCCACCTCGGCCTGGAAGTAGCGGTCCTTGGAGTACGAGCGGCCCTGGCCGCGGGACTGCATGGCGCCCAGCGAACCCATGCCGCGGTAGGACTTGAACTGCTTGCCGTTGATGAACAGCAGCTCGCCCGGGGACTCCTCGCAGCCGGCCAGCAGCGAGCCGAGCATCACGGTGTCGGCACCGGCGGCGAGCGCCTTGCCGATGTCGCCCGAGTACTGCAGGCCGCCGTCGCCGATGACCGGCACGCCGGCCGCCCGGCACGCCTGGGCGGCCTCGTAGATGGCGGTGATCTGCGGGACGCCGATGCCGGCGACCACACGGGTGGTGCAGATGGAGCCGGGGCCGACGCCGACCTTGACGCCGTCCACGCCGGCGTCGATCAGCGCCTGGGCGCCGTCGCGGGTGGCGACGTTGCCGCCGACCACGTCGACCCCCACGGCCGACTTGATCTTGGCGATCCAGGCCAGCGCGTTGTGGCTGTGGCCGTGCGAGGTGTCGACCACCAGGAAGTCCACGCCGGCCTCGACCAGGGCCTGGGCCCGGTCGAACGCCTCGGCGCTGGCGCCGACGGCGGCACCGACCAGCAGCCGGCCCTCGGCGTCTTTGGCGGCGTTCGGGTACTGCTCGGCCTTGACGAAGTCCTTGACGGTGATGAGGCCCTTGATCCGGCCCTCGTCGTCGACCAGCGGCAGCTTCTCGATCTTGTGGCGGCGCAGCAGCGCCATCGCGTCGACGCCGGAGATGCCGACCTTGCCGGTGATCAGCGGCATCGGGGTCATGATCTCGCGGACCTGGCGGCTGCGGTCCGACTCGAAGGCCATGTCGCGGTTGGTGACGATGCCGAGCAGCTTGCCCGCCTCGTCGGCGATCGGAACGCCGGAGATGCGGAACTTGGCGCACAGCGCGTCGGCCTCGGCCAGCGTGGTGTCCGGGCCGACCGTGATCGGGTCGGTGACCATGCCGGACTCGGAGCGCTTCACCAGGTCGACCTGGTTGGCCTGGTCCTCGACGGACAGGTTGCGGTGCAGCACGCCGACGCCGCCCTGGCGCGCCATCGCGATGGCCATCCGCGACTCGGTCACCTTGTCCATCGCCGCGGAGAGCAGCGGGATGTTGACGCGGACGTTCCGGGAGACCCGCGAGGAGGTGTCGACCTGGTTCGGCAGCACCTCGGAGGCCCCGGGCAGCAGCAGGACGTCATCGAACGTGAGCCCGAGCATGGCGAACTTCTCGGGTACGCCTGCGGCGTTGTAAGACATTTGGGGGGTACCTTCCGTGGCCGGCCTTATCCGCTCACGCCCTGAGGGTGGGGGCGCATTCATCGCTCACTCGCGCAGACCGCCGAAGCCGGGGCGCAATAGGAGGATCCTCCAAGGGAACCCCGCGCGCACCCGTGAAACTTTGGCAACCCGCCCAGGCGCCGATACCCCATGGTACTGGCACCGGGAATGTGTCCTCGTGTGCCCTTGACAACAACCCCGCCCGTTGCCACATTCCGCCCCGCCCGTGAAGCCCCGCCGAGGAGGCGCACCCCCGCAACGGCCGAGGTCAGGGTCAGGAGGACTCCTCCGCGAGCGCCCGCAGCCGGCTGAGCGCCCGGTGCTGGGCCACCCTGACGGCGCCCGGGGACATCCCGAGCACCTCGCCGGTCTCCTCCGCCGACAACCCGGCGGCCACCCTCAGCAGCACCAGCTCGCGCTGACGGGCCGGCAGGTTGGACAGCAGCTCCTTCGCCCAGGCCGCGTCGCTGCTCAGCAGCGCCTGCTCCTCCGGGCCGAGCGCCTCGTCCGGCACCTCCGGCAGGTCGTCCTGCGGAACGACGGTCGACCCCGGCCCGCGCATCGCGGCCCGCTGCAGATCGGCGATCTTGTGCGCGGCGATGCCGTACACGAAGGCTTCGAACGGCCGCCCCTGGTCCTTGTACCGGGGCAGCGCGCAGAGCACCGCGACGCAGACCTCCTGCGCGACGTCGTCCACGTGGTGCCGGGCCCCGCCGGGCAGTCGCACCAGCCTGGCGCGGCAGTACCGCAACGCCAGTGGGTGGACGTAGGCGAGCAGGGCGTCGATCGCCGGGCCCTCGCCGCGCACGGCGGCCACGACCAGCTCGCCCACCAGCGGCGAGCCGCCCGTACCGAGCACCGGCGGGCGGCCCGGTCCGGCGTCGGCGACGGAACCGTCCGGACCGCCGGGATCGGCGTACGACGGATCGTGACCCGGGCCGGAGGGCTCGGCCTCCACCGGGTCCGCCTGGCCGGCCGCGCCGGCGACGTCGTCGCGCATCGGTCCATGGTGCCTGGTCGAGCGGGAAAACGCGGCACCGCGTCCGGAGTTGTGCACCGGAACGTTATGCGCTGCCGCACCGTGGGGCGTGCCGCGCACCACCGGCCCCTCCTGCACCGTGCCGCCTCCCGCCCCGCCGTCGGTGGTCCCGTCCGTCGCGCCGTCCGCCGAGTGTCCTGCGGCCGCGCGGTTCGCCGCAGTGCCTGTCCGCTGGTCCCCGAGGTGCTCCACTCCTCCATGGTGCAACCTCGGGACCGCAACGTCACACGCCTGTGCGGTACCCGCCCCGGGGATCACCGGTGGCGCGCCGCACCCGGCGGCGCCGCCGGTGGTCAGCGGACCAGGCCCCAGCGGAAGCCCAGCGCCACCGCGTGCGCGCGGTCGGAGGCCCCGAGCTTCTTGAACAGCCGTCGGGCGTGGGTCTTGACGGTGTCCTCGGACAGGAAGAGCTCGCGCCCGATCTCGGCGTTGCTGCGGCCGTGGCTCATGCCCTCCAGCACCTGGATCTCACGCGCCGTCAAGGTCGGCGCGGCACCCATGTCGGGGCTGCGCAGCCGGCGCGGGGCGAGCCGCCAGGTCGGGTCGGCGAGGGCCTGGGTGACGGTGGCCCGCAGCTCGGCGCGCGAGGCGTCCTTGTGCAGGTACCCGCGGGCGCCCGCGGCCACCGCGAGCGCGACGCCGTCGAGGTCCTCGGCGACGGTGAGCATGATGATCCGCGCGCCCGGGTCGGCGGACAGCAGTCGCCGGACCGTCTCGACCCCGCCGAGGCCGGGCATCCGGACGTCCATCAGAACGAGATCGGAGCGGTCGGCCACCCAGCGGCGGAGGACCTCCTCCCCGTTCGTCGCGGTGGTGACCCGGTCCACACCGGGTACGGTCGCGACCGCGCGGCGAAGCGCCTCGCGGGCGAGCGGGGAATCGTCGCAAACGAGAACGGAAGTCATGACCGTCGTCCTCCGCAGCTGATCCGCGTCACGTTGAGCCTCCTGGCTGGTACGAACCTCTCCGACACGGCCGATCGGCGACGGACTCCGTGCTGATCGCCCCAACCTGCCCGCGATCGTTCCCGACGTCCGGCGCCCGCTAACCGCCTCCGCACTTCCAACGACCGTCACTCGAATGAGTTACGGCCTTCGGGGCCATCTCCACCACTGTACGTGGCCAACCCATTACCGATCAGCCGCATCGCGGTGCACACGCCGCACTTTTCCGCAGCTCGCGCGCGGTGGGCGTACGACCCGCACACCGATTCGGCATGTCGCGCGCCCGTCGGCCACCCGATTGCCACGCCCGCGCCCGCCGAAGACCCTTGCCCACTTTGCCCGTTTTTATAGCTTTCGTATGGTCATTGACTGTTGTGCCAGTGTGTGGGTGACTTGTCCATGGAGTTGCCTTAAGTCATATTTCCAGGTGTCCACACCAGTGCATCGAAGCCCCGCCGTACCGCTCGGCAGCAGCCCGCCGAGCGCCCGGTCGACGGCCGACGGCCTCTGAAGGGAATGAGCCATGGCAGATTTCTCCCGCCTCCCCGGTCCCAACGCGGACCTCTGGGACTGGCAGCTCTCCGCAGCCTGCCGTGGCGTGGACAGCTCGCTCTTCTTCCACCCCGAGGGCGAGCGCGGGGCCGCGCGCAGTTCGCGCGAGGCCAGCGCCAAGGAGGTCTGCATGCGCTGCCCGGTGATCGCCGAGTGCGCCGCGCACGCGCTGGCGGTCCGCGAACCGTACGGCGTCTGGGGCGGGATGACCGAGGACGAGCGCGAGGAGATGCTGGGACGCTCGCGGCACCGGCTGGTGGAGGTCCCGCTGACCCCGCCGGCGGTCGCGCAGCACTAGACCCGCCTCCGCGACGCGCCGTGAAGAAACGTTTCTTCGCGGCGCATCAGGCCGGTCACGGCCGGTACGGGACCAGCGGGAGTTCCGTCACCCACCGTCAGCGGGCGCCCGCCGCCCCCGCCAGCCGCTCCAGCATCAGGGCCACGGCCGGCACCTCGGCCAGGTCCGGCAGGGTCAGCGCGACCACCCGGCGCACCGCCGGCGCCCCCGAGGCCGTCCGCACCGGCACCGTCGACACGCCGTCAGGGCGCACCGACTGCAGCGCCAGCCTCGGCAGCACCGCCACTCCCAGCCCGGCCGCCACCAGGCCGACCACCGCCGGGTAGTCGTCCGTCGCGAAGTCGATCCGGGGCTCGAAGCCCGCTCCCGCACACAGCTCCACCAGGTGCCCCCGGCACTGCGGGCAGCCGGCGATCCACTGCTCCCCCGCCAGCTCGGCAAGTTCCACCGGCCCGCCCCGCCCGGCCAGCGGGTGGGCGGCGGGCAGCAGGCCCACCAGCGGGTCGTCCAGCAGCGGGGTGACCACCAGATCGGACCAGTCGGTCCCGGCGGACAGCTGCTGGGCCTCCAGGTTGGCCTCGGCCCGCGCCTCGCGCGGCGTGCCGTGCGTCGGCGCCGGCAGCACGGCGGCGCCGTCGGACTGCGGGTAGCGGAAGGCCAGCGCGATCTCGCACTCGCCGCCGCGCAGCATCGCCAGCGACTCCGGCGGCTCCGCCTCGACCAGCGACACGCGCACCCCCGGATGGCCGTCCCGCAGCCGGGCGACCGCGGGCGGCACCAGGGTGGAACTCGCGGTCGGGAAGGACACCAGCCGCACCCGGCCGGCCCGCAGCCCGGCGATCGCGGCCACCTCCTCCTCGGCGGCGGAGAGCCCGGCCAGGATCCCGGTGGCATGCTTGAGCAGGACCCGCCCGGCCTCGCTGAGCTGCATCCCGCGGCCCGAGCGGACCACCAGCGGGGTGTCCACGGACTTCTCCAGCGCCTTCATCTGCTGGCTGATGGCAGGCTGCGTACACCCCAGCTCACGAGCGGCGGCGGAGAAGGAACCGGTGCGGGCGACGGCACGCAGGACGCGCAGGTGGCGGGCCTCGATCATGCCTTAGTTATAAGGCAATCTTTGCGTTCTGCAAAATTCTACTGATGATTTAAACGGCCACGGCTCAGCGGCGAGCCGGCGGGCGACAGCCGGAGGCCCGGCCCGCCTCCCCTTGCGGGGTGCGGACCGGGCCTCCGGTCAGTGGTTCCGGCCTCAGTGCGAGTGGCCGTGACCGTGGGAGTGGCCGTGACCGTTGTCGGCCTCCTCCTCCTTCTTCTCCACCACGAGGGTCTCGGTGGTGAGCAGCAGGGAGGCGATCGAGGCGGCGTTCTCCAGGGCGGAGCGGGTGACCTTGACCGGGTCGATGACGCCGGCCTTCAGCAGGTCGCCGTACTCGCCCGTGGCCGCGTTGTAACCGTGGCCGGTCTCCAGCTCGGCGACCTTGTGGGTGATGACGTAGCCCTCGAGGCCGGCGTTCTGGGCGATCCAGCGCAGCGGCTCGTGCAGCGCCTTGCGGACGACCGCGACACCGGTCGCCTCGTCGCCCGACAGGCCCAGGCCGTCCTCCAGCACCTTGGCGGCGTGGACGAGGGAGGCGCCACCGCCGGCGACGATGCCCTCCTCGACCGCGGCGCGGGTCGCCGAGATGGCGTCCTCCAGGCGGTGCTTGCGCTCCTTCAGCTCCACCTCGGTGGCGGCGCCGACCTTGATGACGCAGACGCCGCCGGCCAGCTTGGCCAGGCGCTCCTGCAGCTTCTCGCGGTCCCAGTCGGAGTCGGTGGCGGCGATCTCACCCTTGATCTGGGCGACGCGGCCGGCCACGGCCTCGGCGTCACCGGCACCGTCGACGACGGTGGTCTCGTCCTTGGTGATGGTCACGCGGCGGGCGGTGCCCAGCACGTCCAGGCCGACCTGGTCGAGCTTGAGGCCGACCTCCTCGGAGATGACCGTGCCGCCGGTCAGGGTGGCCAGGTCGCCCAGGATCGCCTTGCGGCGGTCACCGAAGCCCGGGGCCTTGACGGCGACGGCGTTGAAGGTGCCGCGGATCTTGTTCACGACCAGGGTCGACAGCGCCTCGCCGTCGACGTCCTCGGCGATGATCAGCAGCGGCTTGGTGGCACCGCCCTGCAGGATCTTCTCCAGCAGCGGCAGCAGCTCCTGGATGGAGGAGATCTTGCCCTGGTTGATCAGGATGTACGGGTCCTCCAGGACCGCCTCCTGCCGCTCCGCGTCGGTGACGAAGTACGGCGACAGGTAGCCCTTGTCGAACTGCATGCCCTCGGTGAAGTCCAGCTCCACGCCGAAGGTGTTCGACTCCTCGACGGTGATGACACCGTCCTTGCCGACCTTGTCGATCGCCTCGGCGATCAGCTCGCCGACCTGGGTGTCCTGCGCGGAGAGGGACGCGACGGCGGCGACGTCGTCCTTGCCCTCGATCTCGCGGGCGACGGAGAGCAGGTGCTCGGAGACGGCGGCGACGGCCTTGTCGATGCCCTTCTTCAGGGCGGCCGGGCCGGCGCCGGCGGCGACGTTGCGCAGGCCCTCGTTGACCAGGGCCTGGGCCAGCACGGTGGCGGTGGTGGTGCCGTCACCCGCGACGTCGTTGGTCTTGGTGGCGACCTCCTTGACGAGCTGCGCGCCAAGGTTCTCGTACGGGTCGTCCAGCTCGACCTCGCGGGCGATGGTGACACCGTCGTTGGTGATGGTCGGGGCGCCGAACTTCTTGTCGATGACGACGTTGCGGCCCTTGGGGCCGATGGTCACCTTGACGGTGTCGGCCAGCTTGTTGACACCGCGCTCCAGCGAGCGGCGGGCGTCCTCGTCGAACTGCAGGATCTTCGCCATGTTCCCTATTCCCTCGGGGCTGCGGCCGGCCCACCGGCCGCCGAACTACGTGAACCAACAACCACGCCCCGGGCCCCTGTCACTTGGGACACGGATCCGGGGCGGGTCGGAACGACTTACTTCTCGATGCTGCGTTTACTTCTCGATGATGGCGAGAACGTCACGAGCCGAGAGGACGAGGTACTCCTCGCCCTGGTACTTCACCTCGGTGCCGCCGTACTTCGAGTACAGGACGATGTCACCGACGGCGACGTCGAGCGGCAGACGCTGGCCGTCCTCGAAGCGGCCCGGGCCGACGGCCAGGACGACGCCCTCCTGGGGCTTCTCCTTGGCGGTGTCCGGGATGACCAGGCCGGAGGCCGTGGTCGTCTCGGCGTCGAGCGGCTGGACCACGATGCGGTCCTCAAGCGGCTTGATGGCAACCTTGCTGCTGGTGGTCACGTCCGAGCTCCCCTTCGGAGATTACGGGGTTTTCTAACGGGTAGGGGCGAGCCTGCGAGTCTGCCGTCGCGGGGGTCAGACACACGTTTTCGCGTTAGCACTCCCCCGGTGGGGAGTGCCAAGGACGACCATAGGCCCGTGTTAGCACTCAGTCAACCAGAGTGCCAACGGCGCGCCCCGGACAGTCCCGGATGACGGATGAGTACCCGTACTCATGTGCGACCGTCGGCCCCCTCGGGACACTCGTGCCATGACCGACACCCCGGTACGCCTCGACCCGTCCGACGCGAAGGACGCCGTGCTCGCGCTGGCACTCCTGCCGGTGCTGGCCGCCCTCCCGCTCGTCGCCTTCTGGCTGGGCGGTGCGGCGGCCGAGGCCGCCGGCTCCGACACGGGCGGCGACGTCGCCTACGGCGCACTCTGCGCCCTGTTCGTCGGCTGGGGCGTGCCCATCGCCGTCGCCGTGCGCAGCGAGCGGGCCGGCTACCGGCTGCTGCCGATCGCCGCCACGATCGCCCCGATCACCCTGCCCGTCCTGCTCTGCCTGGGCGCCTTCGGATGAGCGCGCCGCCGGCCCTCTCCACGGCCCCGGCCCTGCTCCGCCCGCTCGCGCCCGTCCCGGGCACGGCGCTGCGCCGACCGGCGAGAATGGCCCCGTGGACACCGAGAACCTCCAGCCCCTGCTGACACCCGAGGGCCAGGCCCTGCTCGCCGAGCTGCGCGAGTTCACCCCCGAGGAGGAGCTCGCGCTGGCCACCCGGCTGCGGCGGGAGCACCCGGCGGAGCTGGTCTCGGCGGCCTTCGGGCAGGCACGGCTGCGGCAGCGGGCGCGCGCGAAGTTCGGGTCGGACGCCGACCTGATGTACTTCACGCCCAACGGGGTCGAGCAGTCCACCCGCCGCAGCGTGGCCGAGTGGCGGGCGCGCCGGTTCGCCGAGCTGGGCGTACGGCGGCTGGCGGACCTGTGCTGCGGCATCGGCGGGGACGTGCTGGCGCTGGCCCGGGCGGGCATCGAGGTGCTGGCCGTCGACAAGGACCCGGCGGCCTGTGCCGCCACCGCCGCGAACGCCGCCGCACTGGGCCTGGCCGAGCTGGTGGAGGTGCGCTGCGCGGACGTCGCCGAGGTGGACGTCACCGGCTACGACGCGGTGTTCACCGACCCGGCCCGACGGACCTCGCGCGGCCGGGTGTTCGACCCCGAGGCGTACGCCCCGCCGCTCTCCTGGGCGATCGAGGCCGGCCGGCGGACCCCGATCGGGGCGCTGAAGGTCGCGCCGGGCATCCCCCACGAGGCCGTCCCGGCGGACGCCGAGGCCGAGTGGGTCTCCGACCACGGCGACGTCAAGGAGGCGGTGCTCTGGTTCGGCACCAAGGCCGCGAGCCCGCACCGCGCCACCCTGCTGCCGCACGGCGACAGCCTCACCGGCGGCGACCTGCCCGACCCGCCGGCCGGCCCGGTCGGGCGCTACCTGTACGAGCCGGACGGCGCGGTGATCCGGGCGCACCTGGTGGCCGAGGTGGCCGAGCAGGTCGGCGGCCGGCTGATCGACCCGAAGATCGCCTACCTGACCTCGGACGAGCTGATCGCCACCCCGTACGCGCACGCCTTCGAGCTCACCGACGTGATGCCCTTCCACATCAAGAAGCTGAAGGCGCTGCTGCGCGAGCGCCGGGTCGGCACGGTGGTGATCAAGAAGCGCGGGATGGCGATCACCCCGGAGGAGCTGCGCCGCCAGCTCAAGCCCTCCGGGCCGAACACCGTCACGGTGATCCTCAGCCGCACCGACCACGGCCCGCTGATGATGCTGGGGCAGCCGGTCCGGGCGTCCTAGCCCGGGCGCCCTAGGAGGCCGGGGGCTGGATGTAGTCCTCCAGCCGGGCCACCGAGAAGCCCTGCTCCTGGATCCGGGCCAGCAGGTCGCCGAACATCTGGGTCATCGTGGCGCCCTTGAGCTCCTTGGGGCCGCGGAAGTGCGCCAGGATGATGTCGCCCGGCTTCAGCTTCTTGTCCCCCGCCTGGTACTGCATGTCGTGGATCTGCATCGACTCGCGCCACAGCACGATCGCGCGCGGGCCGCACTGCTGCACCGAGGTGTTGAGGGTCGGGGTGTTGGCGCCGTCGCCGAACGGCGGGCGGAACAACAGCGGCGCGGTGCCGTACTGCTGGGTGAGCGCGGCCTGGTCGTCGCAGACCTCGGACTTCTGCTTGTCCGGCGACAGCTTGCTCATCACCGGGTGGTCCACGGTGTGGTTCTGGATGTGGTTGCCCAGCGCCTGGAGCGGCTTGAAGTAGCCGTAGTCGTTCCTGACGATGTCCTTGGTCAGGAACATCGAGATCGGCACCTTGAGGTCGGTCAGCATCTCGACGAACTTCGGGTCCTTCTCGGCGCCGTCGTCGATGGTGATGAAGACCACCTTGTCGGTCGTCTTCACGTCGCTGAACACCGGTACCGGGCCGGTCCGTTCGAGCTTGACGGGCTTGTCGGCGGGCGGCGCCGGGGCGGGCGGGAGCGGGGTGAGGTTCCACTTCGCCCAGGCCGCCGCGTTCGCGCCCGCCGGGGCGGCACCGGGGGTGGCGGCCGCGCTGGTCGGGGCGGCCGCGCTCGGCTGGGGCGCGCCCGACGCCGCCGTGGTGCCGGCCGGGGCGGCCGTGCCACCGCCTCCGTTGTCGCCGCATGCCGTGGCGAAGGCCAGCAGGGCCAGTGCCCCCGCCGCGTACGTCCTGGTCCTGCTCCGCCCGTCCCTGCTCACCGCACCGCGCTCCCGGTTTCCGTTCAGCTTTCTATCAGCTGATTCACGGTAGCGGCCGGGGTCGCGGTTCCCGATGACGGACTATTCGACGTGCTCGCTGGCGAAGGACCAACGGTGCACCGGCCGGCCGAGCAACTCGGCCGGCGGGTCGGCCACCGGCACCGGCGCACCGCTCCACCAGGTGATCAGGAGCACCCTCTCGCCTGGGGCGGAGAACAGTTCGAGGCGCTCGAGACCGGCCGCGCCGCGCACCGCGGGCAGCACCGATTCCCGCACCCAGGCGGCGAGTTCGGCCCCGCGGCCGTCCGCCGCCCGGGCCTCCCACATCGCGGCGACGGTCATCCGGCGCCGCCGCCGAGGGCGTCGTAGGCCTGGCCGTGGACGTCCCCGTGCCCGAAGCCCGCGGCCGGCACGTGGACCTCGGTCACCGGCAGCGAGGAGTCGGCGGACAGCTCGAAGGCGGACGGCGCGCGGTCACGCCACACCATCTCGGCGCCCAGCGCCGCCACCATCGCGCCGTTGTCGGTGCACAGGCCCGGCCGGGGCACCCGCAGTCGGATGCCGGCCCGGTCGCAGCGCTGCTGGGCCATCTCGCGCAGCCGCGAGTTGGCCGCCACGCCGCCGCCGATCATCAGGTGGTCGACGCCGTTGTCCTTGCACGCCTTGACGGCCTTACGGGTGAGCACGTCGGTGACCGCCTCCTGGAAGGACGCCGCCACGTCGGCGATCGGCACCTCCTCGCCGGCCCGGCGCTTGGCCTCCACCCAGCGGGCGACGGCGGTCTTCAGCCCGGAGAAGGAGAAGTCGTACGCGGGGTCGTTCCGGCCGCTCAGGCCGCGCGGGAAGGCGATCGCCTTGGGGTCGCCCTCGCGGGCCGTCCGGTCGACCACCGGGCCGCCGGGGAAGCCCAGGCCGAGCACCCGGGCGACCTTGTCGAAGGCCTCGCCGGCCGCGTCGTCGATGGTCGCGCCGAGCGGGCGGACGTCGCTGGTGATGTCCTCGCTGAGCAGCAGCGAGGAGTGCCCGCCGGAGACCAGCAGGGCCATCGTCGGCGAGGGCAGCCGGCCGTGCTCCAGCTGGTCGACGCAGATGTGCGAGGCGAGGTGGTTGACCCCGTACAGCGGCTTGTCCAGCGCCCAGGCGTACGCCTTCGCGGCGCTGACGCCGACCAGCAGCGCGCCGGCCAGGCCGGGGCCCGCGGTGACGGCGATGCCGTCCAGGTCGCTCGCCTTGATCCCGGCGGTGTCCAGGGCACGCTGGATGGTCGGGACCATCGCCTCCAGGTGGGCGCGACTGGCGATCTCCGGGACGACGCCGCCGAAGCGGGCGTGGTCGTTGACGCTGGAGGCGACCGCGTCGGCCAGCAGCGTGGTGCCGCGAACGATGCCGACGCCGGTCTCGTCGCAGGAGGTCTCGATGCCGAGGACGAGCGGTTCGTCAGCCATGGCGGGTGTCCTCAATGTCCTTCGGGTCAGTGCTGTCAGTGCTCGGGTGGTCGAGGCGCATCACCAGCGCGTCGACGTTGGCGGGCTGGTAGTAGCCGCGCCGGATGCCCACCGGTTCGAAACCGTGGCGCTCGTACAGCCGCTGGGCTCGCGGGTTGTCCACCCGCACCTCCAGCAGCAGCTCGGCGCAGCCGCGCCTGGCGGACTCCCGGATCAGGTCGGTGAGCAGCGCCGTGCCGAGGCCGGCGCCCTGCTGCCGGTCGTCGACGGCGATGGTCTGGACGTCGCCCTCGCCGGCGATCGCCATCAGGCCGGCGTAGCCGACGATCGCGCCGTCGGCGGCGGTGGCGACGGTGTAGTGGCGGGTGCCGCCGGGGTGGGCCTCGGCCAGCTCGGACCAGAACATCCCGGTCGACCAGGCGTCCTCGGGGAACAGCCGCTGCTCCAGCTCCATCACCGGCGCGATGTCCCACCAGCGCATCGGGCGCAGGGTGGTGCCGTGGTTCACGCCGGGAGCACCGCCTTGCCCCCTAGAACGGTCTTGTAGGCAGCGGGGACCTGGGCGTCCGGGCGGCGCAGGTACAGCGGCACGTTCGGCAGCAGCTCGCGCCCGGCGGCCAGCTCGGCGGCGGCGAAGCCGGCCAGGGCCCCGGCCGACACGTGCTCCGGGCCGTGCGCGCCCGGGAAGGCGTCCGGGTAGAGCAGCGCGCCGGCGCCGACCGAGCGCGGCTGCGCGGTCAGCTCGGCCGGGCGGTCCACGCCCGGGCCCTCGGTGCGGCGGCCCTCGGCGTCGTACGAGGCCCAGTAGACCTCCTTGCGGCGCGCGTCGGTGGCCACCGTGAACGGCTGCCCCTCCAGCCCCTCGGCGCGGGCCTGGAAGGCGATCGCGTCCAGAGTGCAGACGCCGTGCACCGGCAGTCCGAGGGCGTGGCCGAGCGCGGCGGCGGTCACCAGGCCGACCCGCAGGCCGGTGTACGGGCCCGGGCCGACGCCGACGGCGATGCCGGTCAGCCGGTGCTTGTCCACCCCGGCCGTCCGCAGCGCGCGGTCGATCGCGGGCAGCAGCAGTTCGCCGTGGCGCCGGGCGTCGACCTGGTGGGTCTCGGCCAGGACGTCGGTTCCGTCGTGGACGGCGGCGGTGACGGCGGGGGTAGCGGTGTCGAACGCGAGCAGCAGCACGGGTCAAGGTTAGACCGACGTTGGGCCGACCGGCCGATCGGCAGGATGTGCCAACCGGGAACACACATCCGAGGCGCTGCGACCCGGACGGACGGACCTGGCACGATAAGCCCGTACGAAAAGGGACGGCAGCGGGAGCGGCACGTGGCGAAGATGGGTCCTGGAGTGGTGGTCACGGGGCTGACCCTGGGGGCCCTGGCGGTGGTGAGCCTGCTGGCCTTCCAGGCCAACGGCGCCCAGGACCGGGCCGGCGGTGCCAAGCCCACCCCCACCATCACGGCGACGGGCACGGGCACGGCCACCGCGGCGGCGCCGACCGCCTCGGCCACCCCGACCGTCCCGCCGCTGCCGGCCACCTCGGGCACCGGCCCGCGGGTGGTCTACTCGGTGAGCAGCCACTACGTCTGGCTGATCGACCCGAAGAAGAACCCGCAGGTCGCGGCGGCCTTCCCGGTCACCCCGGGCACGGTCGAGCCCGCCCCGGGCAGCTACGCGGTGTACAGCCGCACGCCGACGGCCACCGGCACGGACGGCCGGCAGATCGAGCACGTGGTGCGGTTCGCGCAGCAGAGCGGCGTGGTGTTCGGCTTCAGCGCGGCGGTGGACGGCGCGACCGCGACGGCCGACCCGAAGGCCAAGACCGGCGGCATCCGCAGCGGCCGCACCGACGGGCAGCTGCTCTGGGACTTCGCGCCGAAGGACACCAAGGTGGTCGTGGTCGCCTGAGGCGGCCTCACGCGGCCCGGGGCGTCCGCGCCTCGGGCTCCTCGGCCTGCCTCGGTTCCGGTTCGGGCGGGGTGGACACCGCCTCGGCGGCCGCGCGGGCGGCCAGCAGTGCCCGCATCGGCTCCCCCGGAGCGCAGCGGGCGGGCTCTCCGGCCCCGGCGGCGCGGACGGCGCGCTCCGGGGCGGGGGTGGTGCTCGACATGGCGCCTCCCTAGTTAGGCAGACCTAACCGCAGCACCCATCCCACCACGCCCGGTACTCCGCCCGCAACATCTTGCCGACACCCTGTCGGCAAGTCGTCGCGACCCGCCGCTACTCCTGCCCCGCCAGCTTCGCCAGCTCGACGTCCGTCCAGCGCGGACCGATGCCGGTCAGCAGCACCCGGCGCGGATCGTGGTCGTCCCCGTCGGCGGTGTCGCCCAGGGCGCGCTCGATCCGGACCTCCAGCCGGTCCTCCGACAGCCGCTCGACCTTGCCCTCGCCCCACTCGACCACGACCACCGACTCCGGCAGCGAGACGTCCAGGTCGAGGTCCTCCATCTCGTCCAGGTCACCGCCCAGCCGGTACGCGTCCACGTGCACCAGCGCCGGGCCGCCGACCAGCGAGGGGTGCACCCGGGCGATCACGAAGGTCGGCGAGGTCACCGCCCCGCGGACCTGCAACCCCTCCCCCAGGCCCCGGGTCAGCGTGGTCTTCCCCGCCCCCAGCTCGCCGGAGAGCAGCACCAGGTCCCCCGGCCGCAGCAGCGCGGCCAGCTCCCGGCCGAGCCGGCCCATCCGCTCCGGGGTGGGGACGGTGAGAGTGGCGTGCGAGCCCATGCGCGTGTCTTGCCCTTCGGTCCGTACCGGCGCGCCGACCACCGGCCGCCACCGCTACCGTGCCACATCGCCGCCCCCGGGTGCGCCGGGCGGGTGCCGGGCCGGGTGTCAGCGGGGCGCCGGGCGGGACGTCAGCGGGGTTCAGGCGGGGCGTCAGGCGGGGTCGACGGCCGGTTCGACGGCCGGCCCGGTGGCCACCCCCGCGGCCGGATCCCGGGTCAGGTCGAGGACGGCCGCGGGCAGCGGCGCGGCGCCCGCGAAGTCGGCGGCCCGGCGCAGCAGCAGCGCCAGCTCGCGGTCGACCGACTCCGGCCGCTCCAGCATCACCAGGTGCCCGGCGCCCTCGGCCAGCACCAGTTCGGCGCCCGGCAGCCGCTCGGCCATCGCCTCGCTGTGCGCCGAGGGCGTCAGCAGGTCCTTCGTCCCGGCCAGCACCAGGGCGGGCAGGCCGCGCAGGGCGGCCAGCGCCTCGTACTTCTCGTGCGCGCCGAACACCGGGTAGAACTCGGCGACCACGTCGATCGGGGTGGCGTCCAGCAGCTGCTCGGCGAAGCGCACCACTCCGGGGTCGACGTCCCGGCCCCCGAAGGAGAACTTCCGGTAGAAGACGGCGGTCACGTCCGAACCCAGCCGCCTGGTGGCCTCCACCAGATCGACCTGACGTCCCAGCAGCTTCACCATCCCGGGCGCGACCTTCTTGAACAGCTTCGCGCCGGCCTTCGGCAGGCCAAGGCTGACGTCGTCCCAGTCGCCCGCGAGCGTGCCGATCAGGGCGACCCCGGCGACCCTCTCCCGGAACAGCTCCGGCTGCTGGTCGGCCAGCGCCATCACCGTCATGCCGCCCATCGAGTGGCCCACCAGCACCAGCGGCCCGGTCGGCGCGACGGCGTCGATCACCGCCTTGAGGTCGCCGCCCAGCTGGTCGATGCCGGCCGGCTCGCCCGCCAGGTACGAGCGGGACCGCTCGGAACGACCGTGGCTGCGCTGGTCCCAGAAGACCAGCCGCATGCCCTCGCGCAGCGCGGCCCGCTGGAAGTGCCAGCTGTCCTGGTTGAGGCAGTAGCCGTGGCAGAACACCACGGTCAGCGGCTCGGCGCCGGAGCCGTCGCGGTCCGGCTCGGCCCAGCCGGTGCCGTCCAGCTCCACGTACAGCTCGGTGCCGTCCGGGGCGGCCACCGTCCTCGGACGCCCGCGCAGCGAGCCGTACGGGGCGCTCGCGTCCAGCTCGGCCCGGGCCCGGCGGCGCATCGCCCGCCCGACGGTCAGCCGCTCGATCGCCACGCCGGCGGCGGCCCCCGCCGCCAGCACACCGACCGAGATCCCGATCACGCCCGCCCGGCTCACCCCGGAGGCCGCGCCGGCCGCCTTGGCGACCGCCGCGACCGTTCCGTCCCCGGTCGGCGCGTCGGTCATGCCGGCGCGTCCTCGGTGTGACTGCCGCCCAGGTAGCGGCGCGGCACCCGGGCGCCGATCCTGGTGACGATCTCGTACGCGATGGTCCCGCAGGCGCGGGCCCAGTCCTCGGCGGTCGGCTCGCCGCGCTCGCCGCTGCCGAACAGCAGCGCCTGGTCGCCGATCGCGGGGGTGTCCCCGCCGAGGTCCACGACGAACTGGTCCATCGCGACCCGGCCGGCCACCGTGCGCCACTTGCCGCCGATCTGCACCGGGCCGGTGCCGCTGGCGTGCCGCGGGACGCCGTCGCCGTAGCCGATCGGGACCAGGCCCAGGGTGGTCGGGCCGGGCGTCGTGTAGTGGTGGCCGTAGCTGACCCCGTGCCCGCCGGGGACCTCCTTGACCAGCGCCAGCCGCGCGGCCAGCGACATCACCGGGCGCAGCCCGAAGTCGGCCGGCGAGCCCACCTCGGGCACCGGCGACAGCCCGTACGCGGCCAGCCCGGTGCGGACCAGGTCGAAGTGCGACTCGGGCAGCAGCAGGGCGGCCGGCGAGTTCGCGAGGTGCCGCACCTCGGGGCGCAGCCCGGCCGCCTCGGCCTCGGCCAGGGCGGTGCGGTAGGAGTCCAGCTGGGCCTGGATCGACGGGTGTCCGGGCTCGTCGGCGGCCGCGAAGTGCGACCAGACGCCGACCACGGTGAGCAGCCCCTCGGCCTCGGCGCGCCGGGCGGCGGCCACCAGCCGGGGCCAGTCGTGCGGCTGGCAGCCGTTGCGGCCGAGGCCGGTGTCGGCCTTCAGGTGCACGCGTGCCGGGATGCCGGTCTCGCGCACGGCCGGGAGCAGTTCGTCCAGCGCCCACTGGCCGCTGACCGAGATGTCCAGGCCCGCGCGGAGCGCCTCGCGCCACGGCCCGCCGGGCGTCCACAGCCAGCACAGGATGCGGGCGTGCTCCGGGCGGATGCCCGCGGCCCGCAGCGCCAGCGCCTCGTCGGGCGTCGCGCAGCCGAGCCAGCCGACCCCGTTGGCGACCGCCTCGCGGGCGCACTCGACCGCGCCGTGGCCATAGGCGTTCGCCTTGACCGCGAGCATCACCGCCGCGCCGCCGACGCGCTCGCGCAGTGCCGCGAGGTTGCCGCGCAGAGCGCCGAGATCGATGGTCGCCTCGGCCCGTACGCCCTCGGTCGGAGGGGCGGTGCCGATCGTGTTCGCAGTTGTCATCAGGGTCAGTCTCCCAGACGTCCCGGAGTCCTCGCCGAACGGCCCATCGGCGCGGCGGCCGACGACCGGGCCCCGCCCGCCGCACCACCCCGCGGCGAACCGCTCGTCACCGCCCTCTCGGACGCGGCCGGCGGAGCCTTCGGTTCCGCTCCCGGCCGCGCCCCGCTACGCCTGGCGGACCGCCCGCCACACCGCCGGCAGCGCCTCCGCCACCGCCAGGGCCGTCACCGGCGCGCCCGGCTCGCCCGCCGCCTCGCGGCCGGCCAGGCCGTGCAGGTAGGCGGCCACCGACGCGGCGTCCAGGGGCGGGAGGCCCGCCGCCAGCAGCGAGCCCGCCAGTCCGGCCAGGACGTCGCCGCTGCCCGCGGTGGCCAGCCAGGAGGTGCCGGTGGGGTTCACCCGGACGGCGCCGCCCGGGTCGGCGACCACCGTGGTGGAGCCCTTGAGCAGGACGGTCGCGCGGTAGGCCGCCGCCAGCCGGCGGGCGGTGGCGAGCCGGCCGGCGGCCAGGTCGTCGGCGGCCGGCGGCGCGGTGCCCTCGGCGCCGGCGAGCAGCCGGGCGGCCTCGCCGGTGTGCGGGGTCAGCAGGGTGGGCGCGGTGCGGCCGGCCAGCGCCTGCGGACCGAGTCGGCCCAGCTCGGTCAGCCCGTCCGCGTCCACCAGCACCGGGACGTCGCCGGCCAGCGCCTCGGCCAGCGCCTGCCGCGCGCCCTCGCCGCCGCCCGGCCCGACCACCCAGGCCTGCACCCGCCCGGCCCCGGCCGGCCCGCCCTCGGTGACCAGCGTCTCCGGGAAGCGCCGCACCACCTCCTCGGCCGCCGCGCCCACGTACCGGACGGCACCGGCACCGCCGCGCAGCGCCCCGGCGACCGCCAGCAGCGCCGCCCCCGGGTAGGTCACCGAGCCGGCCGCCACGCCGACCACACCGCGCCGGTACTTGTCGCTCTCCGCGCCCGGCCGCGGCAGCAGCGCCGCCACGTCCGCGTGCTGCAGGGCCGTCACGTCCGCCTCCGGCAGCTCCAGCCCGATGCCGACCAGCTGCACGGCGCCCGCGTACGAGGCCCCCGGGTCGACCAGCAGGCCGGGCTTGTGGGTGCCGAAGCAGACCGTGACGTCCGCGCGCAGCGCCGCGCCCGGCACCTCGCCGGTGTCGGCGTCCACCCCGCTGGGCAGGTCGACCGCGACCACCACCCCGCGCCGCCCGGCCTCCGCGTACGGCCGGGCCTCTGGGCGCAGCCCGCCCCGGCCGCCGATGCCGACGATCCCGTCCAGCACCAGGTCCGCGCCCGAGAAGTCGGCCAGGCCGACGTCCTGCTCCGCCGTCACCCGTCCGCCGGACGCCCGCAGCGCGGCCAGCCCGCCCGCGTGCGCCCGCTCCGGCGCGAGCAGCACCGCCGTCACCCGCGCCCCGCGCCGGGCCAGCGCGGTCCCGGCGTACAACGCGTCACCCCCGTTGTCCCCGCTGCCCGCCAGCACCACGACCCGGCTGCCGTACACCCGCCCCCGACGCCCGGTCAGCAGCCGCGCGCACGTCACCGCCAGCCCCGCGGCGGCCCGCTGCATCAAGGTGCCCTCGGGCAGCCGCGCCATCAACGCGCCCTCGGCGGCCCGGACGGTTTCCACAGGGTGTGCATGACGCATGGCGGGGCTCCTCCGGCCGTCGGGACGTACGGACGACGCTAGCCCGCGTCACCGCCCCGCGGGAGCCGGGCCTGCGGCACACTTTCGAGTGACACCCACGTCGATCCCCCACCGGTGTCGGTCCGTGCGCCTACGTTGTGGCCCGGCACGGACCCACAGGAGGGAGAAGGGCCATGGTCGCCATGCCGGCAATCGAGCACCCGCTGGGCGAGGACAGCCTCCTCCAGGCGTTTCTGGAGCTGGACACCCCACTGGGATTCAAGGCCGAACTCATCGAAGGGGAGATCGTTGTGACGCCGCCGCCGGACGGGGCCCACGAGACCGCGTTCTCGCTGCTCACCCGCCAGTTCATGCGCAAGGTGGAGGCCGATCTGGACCTCTCGGGCAACAAGGGGCTGGTCACGCCCAAGGGACGGTTCATCCCCGACGGCACCCTGAGCCCGGTCGGCCATTTCGAGCACGCCGATTCGTGGGCCTCGGCAGAAGGCGTCCTGCTGGTCTTCGAGATCACGTCGACCAACCCGCACAAGGACCGCGAATCCAAGCGTCGCGGCTATGCCGCCGCCGGTATCCCGTGCTACCTGCTGATCGACCGCGGCGACGGCATGGTCACGTTGTTCACCGGCCCCGAGGGCGAGGACTACATCACCCGGACGCAGGTCGAGTTCGGCAAGACGATCGACCTCCCCGCCCCGTTCTCCTTCACGCTCGACACGGCGCCCCTGCGGTAGGACGCAGCCACCGCAGGGGCGCCGTTGCCGACGAGCGCGGACTTACTCGACGGTGACCGACTTCGCCAGGTTGCGCGGCTGGTCGACCTCGTGGCCCTTGGCCGTGGCCAGCTCGCAGGCGAAGACCTGGAGCGGGACGGTGGAGACCAGCGGCTGGAGCAGGGTCGGCGTGACCGGGATGCGGATCAGGTGGTCCGCGTACGGCACGACGGCCTCGTCGCCCTCCTCGGCGATCACGATCGTGCGGGCGCCGCGGGCCCGGATCTCCTGGATGTTGGAGACGATCTTGTCGTGCAGGATCGACCGCCCGCGCGGCGAGGGCACGACCACCACGACCGGCAGCCCCTCCTCGATCAGCGCGATCGGGCCGTGCTTGAGCTCGCCCGCCGCGAAGCCCTCGGCGTGCATGTACGCCAGCTCCTTGAGCTTGAGCGCGCCCTCCAGGGCCACCGGGAAGCCGACGTGACGGCCGAGGAACAGCACCGAGCGGGCGTCGGCCAGCGAGCGGGCCAGCTCGCGCACCGGCTCCATGGTCTCCAGGACCTGCTCGAGCTGCTTCGGCGCGTCGCCGAGCTCCTTGATGACGGCGAAGATCTCGTCGCCCCACTTGGTGCCGCGCACCTGGCCCAGGTACAGGGCGACCAGGTAGCAGGCGACCAGCTGGGTCAGGAACGCCTTGGTGGAGGCGACCGCGACCTCCGGACCGGCGTGCGTGTACAGCACGGCGTCCGACTCGCGCGGGATGGTGGAGCCGTTGGTGTTGCAGATCGCCAGCACCTTGGCGCCCTGCTCACGGGCGTGCCGCAGGGCCATCAGGGTGTCCATGGTCTCGCCGGACTGCGAGATGGCGATGACCAGCGTGCCGGGGCCCATGATCGGGTCGCGGTAGCGGAACTCGGAGGCGACCTCGACCTCGCAGGGGATGCGGGTCCAGTGCTCGATCGCGTACTTGGCGATCATGCCCGCGTGGAACGCGGTGCCGCAGGCGACGATGACGACCTTGTCGACCGACCGCAGGTCGGCATCGGAGATCCGCAGCTCGTCGAGGGTGAGCCGGCCGTCGGTGCCGATCCGGCCGAGCAGGGTGTCGGCGACGGCCTTCGGCTGCTCGGCGATCTCCTTGAGCATGAAGTAGTCGTAGCCGCCCTTCTCGGCGGCGGAGGCGTCCCAGTCGACGTGGTACTCGCGCACGTCAGCCGGGGTGCCGTCGAAGTTCGTGACGGTCACGCCGTCCCGGCGCAGCTCGACGACCTGGTCCTGGCCCAGCTCGATCGCCTCGCGGGTGTGCGCGATGAAGGCGGCGACGTCCGAGGCGAGGAAGTTCTCGCCCTCGCCGCGGCCGACGACCAGCGGCGAGTTGCGACGGGCGCCCACGACGACGTCCGGCGCGTCGGCGTGCACGGCGACCAGGGTGAAGGCACCCTCCAGCCGACCGCAGACCGCCCGCATGGCCTCGGCGAGGTCGCCCTGGTAGGCCTCGCCCAGCAGGTGGGCGACGACCTCGGTGTCGGTCTCGGACCGGAGGGTGTGGCCGCGCTCGGCGATCTCGGCACGCAGCTGGGCGAAGTTCTCGATGATCCCGTTGTGCACCACGGCGACCCGCAGGTCGTCGTCCAGGTGGGGGTGGGCATTGGCGTCCGTCGGGCCGCCGTGGGTGGCCCACCGGGTGTGGCCGATGCCGGTGGTGCCGCCGGGCAGAGGGGCCTCGGCGAGCGACTTCTCCAGGTTGGCGAGCTTCCCGGCCCGCTTGTCGGTGGACAGGCTCCACTGCCCGTCGGAGTCCTGAACCTGCACCGCGACACCGGCCGAGTCGTAACCCCGGTACTCCAGGCGCTGCAGGCCTGCGATTACTACGTCGAGGGCGGACTGCGCGCCCACGTATCCAACAATTCCGCACATGCGTGCCAGCATAAGGGCGGTTCTGTGGCCGTATTCCCGTCTCGCGCGAACGCTGCGTGACCGACACCACAACCACCGTGAACGCCGCTACGGCTCACAATGGAGCATGTGC
This sequence comes from Kitasatospora sp. NPDC097691, assembly GCF_040302665.1. Classification (NCBI taxonomy): domain Bacteria; kingdom Bacillati; phylum Actinomycetota; class Actinomycetes; order Kitasatosporales; family Streptomycetaceae; genus Kitasatospora; species Kitasatospora sp. NPDC097691. The sequence goes on from NZ_JBEORY010000005.1 coordinate 101,754, forward strand.
TGACCGAACTCTGTACGCGGGGCGCCGCCACGCCCGGCCCGTCCCCGTCCCCCTACGTGGATCTCAGCCGGGCCGAGTGGAGCGCGCTGCGCGAGCGTACGCCGCTGCCGCTGACCGCCGAGGAGGTGGAGCAGCTGCGCGGCCTCGGCACCGCCCTCGACCTCGACGAGGTGCGTGACGTCTACCTGCCGCTGTCGCGGCTGCTGAACCTGTACATCCACGCCACGCACGAACTGCGCGGTGCCGTCGGCACCTTCCTGGACACGCCGGACACCGAACGCACCCGGACCCCGTTCATCATCGGGGTGGCCGGATCGGTCGCGGTCGGCAAGTCGACCACCGCGCGCCTCCTCCAGGCGCTGCTCGCCCGCTGGCCCGAGCACCCCCGGGTCGAACTGGTCACCACCGACGGCTTCCTGCTCCCCAACGCCGAGCTGCGCCGCCGCGGCCTGATGGCCCGGAAGGGCTTCCCCGAGTCGTACGACCGCCGGGCGCTGATGCGCTTCGTCGCGGACGTGAAGGCGGGCAAGGAGCGCGTCAGCGCGCCGGTCTACTCGCACCTGGTGTACGACATCGTGCAGGACGAGCGGCTGACCGTGGAGCGCCCGGACATCCTGATCGTCGAGGGCCTGAACGTGCTCCAGCCGGCCCTGCCCGGCACCGACGGCCGCACCCGCCTCGCGGTGGCCGACTACTTCGACTTCTCGATCTACGTCGACGCCCGGACCGACGACATCGAGCACTGGTACCTGGACCGCTTCCGCAAGCTGCGGCAGACCGCCTTCCAGGACCCGAACTCCTACTTCCGCCGCTTCACCGAGGTGCCGGAGGAGGAGGCGATGGAGTACGGCCGGCAGGTCTGGCGCACCATCAACAAGCCCAACCTGCTGGAGAACGTGCTGCCGACCCGGGGCCGGGCCACCCTGATCCTGCAGAAGGGCCAGGACCACAAGGTCCGCCGGGCGCTGCTGCGCAAGCTCTGAGCGCACGGAGGAGGGCCCCCGCCGGTGCGGCGGGGGCCCTCCTCGCGTCCGGGCTCAGCCCAGGTGGGTGCGCACCGCCTCGGCCAGGGTCTGCGCGACCGCCTCGGCCTGCACCGGGTCGGCGGCCTCGACCATCACCCGGACCAGCGGCTCGGTGCCCGACGGGCGCAGCAGCACCCGGCCGGTGGCGCCCAGCTCGGCCTCGGCCCCGGCGACCGCGGCGGCCAGCTCGGTGCTGGTCCCCGCCCGGGACTTGTCGACGCCCTTGACGTTGATCAGGACCTGCGGCAGCCGGGTCATCACGGCGGCCAGGTCGGCCAGCGGCTGCTTGGTGGCGGCCAGGCGGGCGCCCAGCATCAGGCCGGTCAGGGTGCCGTCGCCGGTGGTGGCGTGGTCCAGCAGGATGACGTGGCCGGACTGCTCGCCGCCCAGCGCGAAGCCGTGCTCCTTCATGGCCTCCAGCACGTAGCGGTCGCCGACGGCGGTCTCCACCAGCTCGACGCCCTCGCGCTCCATCGCCAGCTTGAAGCCGAGGTTGGACATCACGGTGGCCACCGTGGTGTTGCCGCGCAGGGTGCCGGCCTCCTTCATGGCCACGGCGAGGATGGCGATGATCTGGTCGCCGTCCACCTCGTTGCCGTCGGCGTCGGCGGCCAGGCAGCGGTCGGCGTCGCCGTCCAGGGCGATGCCGAGGTCGGCCTGGTGCTCCTTCATCGCGGTGCGCAGCCGGTCCAGGTGGGTGGAGCCGACACCGTCGTTGATGTTGAGGCCGGTGGGCTCGGCCCCCAGGGTGTGGACGACCTCGGCGCCGGCCCGGGCGAAGGCCTCGGGGGCGACGTAGGCGGCCGCGCCGTGGGCGCCGTCGATGACGACCTTGACGCCGTCCAGGCGGTTGGGCAGCACGCCGATCAGGTGGGCGACGTACTTGTCGAAGCCCTCCGTGTACTCGCGGACCCGGCCGACGGCGGCGCCGGTCGGGCGCTTCCAGTCCTCCTCGCCGAGCGTGTGCTTGCGGTAGTGGGCCTCGATCGCGTCCTCGATCCGGTCGTCCAGCTTGTGGCCGCCCCGGGCGAGGAACTTGATGCCGTTGTCCGGCATGGCGTTGTGGCTGGCGGACAGCATCACGCCGAAGTCGGCGCCGAGCGCGCCGGTGAGGTAGGCCACGGCGGGGGTGGGCAGGACGCCGACCCGCAGGACGTCGACTCCGGCGCTCGCCAGACCGGCGATGACGGCGGCCTCCAGGAACTCGCCCGAGGCACGCGGGTCACGGCCGACCACCGCGACCGGCCGGTGGCCGTCGAAGGCGCCGGCCTCGCCGAGCACGTGCGCCGCCGCGACGGACAGCCCGAGCGCGAGCTCCGCCGTCAGTCCCTCGTTGGCCACCCCGCGTACGCCGTCCGTACCGAAGAGTCGTCCCACTGTCCCGTCCTCCATCACCACTGCTCGGAACCAACCGATGATCCCGGCCGCCGCACAGTAGCCGGGGAACACGTCGCCCCGGAGTACGCGTGGTACTCCGGGGCGACGGTTGTTGCGCATCCAGGGGGTGCGCCGCCAGGGCGGACCGCACCCCCTGGGACGCGATTAGCGCTTGCTGTACTGCGGCGCCTTGCGGGCCTTCTTCAGACCGGCCTTCTTGCGCTCGACGGCGCGGGCGTCACGGGTCAGGAAGCCGGCCTTCTTCAGCGCGCCGCGGTTGTTGTCCACGTCGGCCTCGTTCAGGGCACGGGCGACGCCGAGGCGCAGCGCGTAGGCCTGGCCGGACACGCCGCCACCGCTGATGCGGGCGACGACGTCGTAACGGCCGTCCAGCTCCAGGAGCTTGAAGGGCTCGTTCACGGTCTGCTGGTGCACCTTGTTGGGGAAGTAGCCCTCGAGGGTGCGACCGTTGATCTTCCACTGGCCGGTGCCGGGGACGATGCGCACGCGGGCGATCGCCTCCTTGCGACGGCCCAGGCCGGCGCCGGGGACGGCCTCGCCGAAGCGGCCGGCCAGCGACTCGGAGGTGTAGCTCTCCTCGGAGGTGTACTCGCCCTCGACGACGGTCTCGTCGAAGTCGACCTCAAGGGTTTCAGTGGTCTCGGCCACGGTGTTCCTCAGCTCTTTTCAGTGTTGGGGGGCTTGGTGGCCGAATTACTGCGCGACCTGGGTGATCTCGAACGGCACCGGCTGCTGGGCAGCGTGCGGGTGCTGGTCGCCCGAGTAGACCTTCAGCTTCGAGAGCATCTGGCGGCCCAGGCTGTTCTTGGGGATCATGCCCTTGATGGCCTTCTCGACGGCCTTCTCCGGGTTGTTCGCCAGCAGGTCGTCGTAGCGCACCGAGCGCAGACCGCCCGGGAAGCCCGAGTGGCGGTAGGCCAGCTTCTGGGTCTTCTTGTTACCGGACAGGTGCACCTTGTCGGCGTTGATGATGATGACGAAGTCACCAGTGTCAACGTGCGGCGCGTAGATCGCCTTGTGCTTGCCCCGGAGGAGGTTGGCGGCCTGGGAAGCCAGGCGGCCCAGCACGACGTCGGTCGCGTCGATGACGTGCCACTGACGCTGGACGTCGCCGGGCTTGGGGCTGTACGTACGCACGGTCGTAGCCTTCGCTTTTCAGTGAGTGAGTCCTGACAGGAGCACCCGGACGGAAGAGCAGCCTGGCCAACCTTGGACGCAATTCAAGGTGGACCGCTGGTCGTCGACCTGATGTCTCCGGCGTACCGACCTCTCACGTGAGATAGAGCGAGCCAATACGCACATCAAGCGTCCAGGTTACCGGCACGATCCGAAGGGGTCAAAACTCGCCGTGAACCCCCCTGGCCGTCACTCAGCGTTCGCGCTCCACCCGGGTCACGTCCCAGACCGGCTCCGACGACTCGAACACCCGGCCGTCGGCCCCGAAGACCAGGAAGCGGTCGAAGGTCTTGGCGAACCAGCGGTCGTGGGTCACGCACAGCACGGTGCCCTCGAAGGCCTCCAGCCCGGCCTGCAGCGCCTCGGCGCTCTCCAGGTCCAGGTTGTCGGTCGGCTCGTCGAGCAACAGGGCCGTCACACCGGAGAGTTCGAGCTTGAGGATCATCAGCCGGGCCTGCTGTCCGCCGGACAGCGACTCGAACTTCTGCTCCTCCTGGCGGTCCAGCTCGTACCGTCGCAGCGCGCCCATCGCGGCGCCGCGGCTGAGCGCGTGCTCCTCCTCGACGATCGAGCGGACGGTCCGGCCGAACAGCTCCGGGTGGGCGTGGGTCTGCCGGAAGTGGCCGGGGACGACCCGGGCGCCGAGCTTCCAGTCGCCGGTGTGCGCGACCGTCGTGTCGCCGGCCAGCAGCCGCAGGAGGTGCGACTTGCCGGCCCCGTTGGCGCCCAGTACCCCGATCCGCTCGCCGTAGAAGACCTCCAGGTCGAAGGGCTGCATCAGGCCGGTGAGCTCCAGCCGCTCCATGGTGAAGGCGCGCATGCCGGTGCGACCGCCCTTGAGCCGCATGGTGATGGACTGCTCGCGCGGGGGCTCCTCCGGCCGGCCGGCCTCCTCGAACTTCTTCAGCCGGGTCTGCGCGGCGGCGTAGCGGGTGGCCAGGGCGTGGCTGACCGACGCGGCCTGGCGCAGGGTGACGACCAGCTTCTTGAGCTTGGCGTGCTCCTCGTCCCACCGCCGGCCCAGTTCCTCGAAGCGCGCGAACCGGTCCTTGCGGGCCTCGTGGAAGGAGTCGAAGCCGCCGCCGTGCACCCAGACGCTGCTTCCGGCGGCACCGGACTCGACGCTGATGATCTTCTCGGCGGTGCGGGAGAGCAGCTCGCGGTCGTGTGAGATGTACAACACCGTCTTCGAGGTGGCCTTGATGGCCTCCTCCAGCCAGCGCTTGCCGGGGACGTCCAGGTAGTTGTCGGGCTCGTCGAGGAGCAGCACCTCCTCGGGCCCGCGCAGCAGCGTCTCCAGGACGAGCCGCTTCTGCTCACCACCGGAGAGGGTGTTCAGGCCGCGCCACTGGGCCTTGTCGAAGGGCACGCCGAGGGCCGCCATGGTGCAGACGTCCCAGTCGGTCTCGTAGTCGTAGCCGCCGACGTCGGCCCAGTCGGAGAGCGCCTGGGCGTAGGCCATCTGGGTCTTCTCGTCGTCCTGGGCGATCATCGCCAGCTCGGCGGCGTCCACCGCGCGGGCGGCGACGGCGATCCGCTCGGGGGCGACGGACACCAGCAGGTCGCGGACGGAGGCGTCGGCGGGCAGCGCGCCCGGGGTGGCCTGCTGGTCCTCGCGGCCGGTGGTGCCGACGAACTGGCGCATCACGCCGAGCCCGCCGCTGATCGTCACCGAGCCGCCGTGCGGCTGGATGTCCCCCGCGATCATCCGCAGCAGGGTGGTCTTGCCGGCGCCGTTGGCGCCGACCAGCGCGACCGCGGCGCCCTCGCCGACCCGGAAGGACGCGTCGTCGAAAAGCACCCGCCCGTCCGGCAGGTAGTACTCAAGGTGCGAAATCTCGACGTGTCCCATGAGGAGGATTGTCCCAAGCGGACGCCCCCGGCCAAAACGGATTACGTCACAGCGGGCTGTCCCGGGAGGGTGCGCATCCGCCGGGCCGCCCGGTTGCGCTCGGCCAGCTGGTCGTCCGGCGGGTAGCCCACCTCCTCCAGCGTCAGCCCGTACGGCCGGATCACGTTCACGGCCGAGTTGCGCACCCCGCCCGCCAGCACCTCGCCGGGGAACTCCACCGGCCGGTGCCCGTCGCCGACCAGCAGCATGGCGCCGACCAGCGCCCGGACCATGTTGTGGCAGAAGGCGTCGGCCCGGACGGTGGCGACCGCGAGCGAGCCCTCCTGGGCGGCGTACGGGTCCACCGGGACGCGGTCCCAGTGCAGCTCCAGCAGGGTGCGGATGGTGGTGGCGCCCTCGCGCTTCTTGCAGTACGCCGCGAAGTCGTGCTCGCCGAGCAGCAGTTGCGCCGCGGCGTTCATCCGGTCCAGGTCCAGCGGGCGGTCGTGCCAGAGCACGTGGCCGCGCAGCAGCGGGTCCACGCCACCCGGGTGGTCGGCGACCCGGTACGCGTACCGGCGCCAGACGGCCGAGAAGCGGGCGTCGAACCCGGCCGGCGCCTCGCCGACCCGGTAGATCCGGACGTCCCCGGGGAGCCGTCCTGCCAGCCGGCGCAGCAGCTTCTCCCGGTGGGCCTCCCACAGCTCCGCCGGCAGGTCGACGTGCGCGACCTGGCCGCGGGCGTGCACCCCGGCGTCGGTGCGGCCGGCCACGGTCAGCGGGAACAGCTCCGGGCTGCGGGTGACGATCTGCAGCGCGCTCTCGATCTCCTCCTGGACCGTCCGGCGGCCGCCCTTCTGGCGGGCCCAGCCGGAGAACTCGGCGCCCTGGTAGGCGAGGTCGAGCCGGACCCGGACGTACCCGTCGGCCGGGCCGTCCTTCACCGGCGGCTGCTCGGCGCAATCGTTGACCACTGCTTCTCTTCTCCCGGGGTCCTCGAAAGACAGGAACGGGCCCGCTCCCCCATCACTGGGAGAGCGGGCCCGCGAACACCTAGAGGTGTCAGGCCTGCTCGGCGGCCTCGGCCTCGTCGGCCTTGGTCTCGACGGCGGCGGCCTCGTCGGCCTCCTTGACCGCGCGCTTGGTGGCGGCCTCAGCCTCACCCACGGCGGTCTGCGCGACGGTCAGCGCCTCGACCAGCTCGATCACGGCCATCGGGGCGTTGTCGCCACGACGGGGACCGATCTTGGTGATGCGGGTGTAGCCACCCGGGCGGTTCTCGTAGCGCGGCGCGATCTCGGTGAAGAGGGTGTGCAGCACGGCGATGTCGGTGATCGTCTTGCGAACCAGGCGACGGTTGTGGATGTCGCCCTTCTTCGCCTTGGTGATCAGCTTCTCCGCCAGCGGGCGCATCCGACGGGCCTTGGCCTCGGTCGTGGTGATGCGGCCGTACTGGAACAGCTCCCGGCACAGACCGGCGAGCAGCAGCGGCTCGTGGTGCGGGCCGCCGCCGAGGCGGGCACCCTTGGTGGGACGCGGCATGGATTTACTCCTCGAATCTCCGACTGCGGCCGTACCAGGTACCGCAGCGGGCGTACGGGCACTGTGCCCGCACGACTTTCACGACGACGGGGGCGGTTCCGGGGAACCGCCCCCGCGGTCAAGTCTCTCAGTACTGCTCGGTCTCCGCGTAACCCGCGTCGTCCAGGTCGTCGGCGCCGAAGGCGTCGGCGGCGGCGGTCGGGTCGAACCCGGGCGGGCTGTCCTTGAGGGCCAGGCCCATGCCGGCCAGCTTCGCCTTGACCTCGTCGATCGACTTCGCACCAAAGTTGCGGATGTCGAGCAGGTCGGCCTCGGAGCGGGCGACGAGCTCACCCACGGTGTGGATGCCCTCGCGCTTGAGGCAGTTGTAGGAGCGGACCGTGAGCTCCAGCTCCTCGATCGGCAGCGCCAGGTCGGCGGCCAGGGCGGCGTCCGTCGGGGACGGGCCCATGTCGATGCCCTCGGCGTCGATGTTCAGCTCGCGAGCGAGACCGAACAGCTCCACCAGGGTCTTGCCGGCCGAGGCCATGGCGTCACGCGGACGCATGGCGGGCTTGGTCTCGACGTCGACGATCAGCTTGTCGAAGTCGGTCCGCTGCTCGACACGGGTGGCCTCGACCTTGTAGGTGACCTTCAGCACGGGGCTGTAGATCGAGTCGACCGGGATGCGGCCGATCTCCTGGCCGGAGGCCTTGTTCTGGACGGCGGAGACGTAGCCGCGACCGCGCTCGACGGTCAGCTCCATCTCCAGCTTGCCCTTGCCGTTGAGGGTGGCGAGGACCAGCTCGGGGTTGTGCACCTCGACACCCGCCGGCGGGGCGATGTCGGCGGCGGTGACGACACCCGGACCCTGCTTGCGCAGGTACATCACGACCGGCTCGTCGTGCTCCGAGGAGACGACCAGCTGCTTGATGTTGAGGATGAGGTCGGTCACGTCCTCCTTGACGCCCGGCACGGTGGTGAACTCGTGCAGGACGCCGTCGATGCGGATGCTGGTGACAGCGGCACCCGGGATCGACGACAGGAGCGTGCGGCGCAGGGAGTTGCCGAGGGTGTAGCCGAAGCCCGGCTCCAGCGGCTCGATCACGAACCGCGAGCGGAACTCGTCGACGACCTCTTCGGTCAGCGACGGACGCTGAGCGATAAGCATGGGGGATGTTCCTCCAGTTGTCTTCGGCACCCACTATTTGATGCCGACAGGACCAAGCGTACGGGCTCCCGCAGGAAGCGACGAATCACTGTGTGTGGGAGCCCGTACGAGGTTTCAAGCAGTACTACCGAGTGCCCGAAGGCGCTGCGTCAGACGCGGCGGCGCTTCGGCGGACGGCAGCCGTTGTGCGGGGTGGGGGTGACGTCCTGGATCGAGCCGACCTCCAGGCCGGTGGCCTGGAGCGAACGGATCGCGGTCTCGCGGCCGGAGCCCGGACCCTTCACGAAGACGTCAACCTTGCGCATGCCGTGCTCCTGCGCGCGACGGGCAGCGGCCTCGGCGGCCATCTGCGCGGCGAACGGGGTGGACTTGCGCGAGCCCTTGAAGCCGACGTGGCCGGCGGAGGCCCAGGAGATCACGTTGCCCGCCGGGTCGGTGATCGAAACGATGGTGTTGTTGAACGTGCTCTTGATGTGCGCGTGGCCGTGAGCGACGTTCTTCTTTTCCTTGCGGCGGATCTTCTTCGCGCCGGCAGCCTGACGACCCTTGGGGGGCATAAGTCTGTTCTCCTACTGAGGTGGTCGGTCCGCTGACCCGCGGGCCGGAGGGATGTCCGGTTACGGGACGGACTACTTCTTGCCCGGCTTCTTCTTGCCGGCGATCGCGCGACGCGGGCCCTTGCGGGTACGCGCGTTGGTGTGGGTGCGCTGGCCGCGGACCGGCAGGCCACGGCGGTGACGCAGACCCTCGTAGCAGCCGATCTCGACCTTGCGGCGGATGTCGGCGGCCACCTCACGGCGGAGGTCACCCTCGACCGTGTAGTTGGCGTCGATGTACTGGCTCAGCTTGACCAGGTCTTCCTCGGTGATGTCGCGAACGCGGACATCCGGGTTGACGCCGGTCTCGGCGAGGGTCTGCTGGGCGCGGGTACGGCCGATGCCGTACACGTAGGTGAGGGCGATCTCGATCCGCTTCTCACGGGGGAGATCAACGCCGGCGAGGCGTGCCATTCAAGGCTCCTGTGATTCTTCAGAGGTCTTGCGTGCTACCTACTCCGACACCTCACGGTGAGGGAGCCCCGGCCTCTGACCGGGGGCGGCAGTCCGTTCCGGACGGAACGGATCGGGTAGCCAGCTCATGACGTTTTCGCGTCGCGCGAAGTACTACGAGAAATGCTGGGGAGAGATCAGCCCTGGCGCTGCTTGTGGCGCAGGTTGTCGCAGATCACCATGACCCGGCCGTGACGGCGGATCACCTTGCACTTGTCGCAGATCTTCTTGACGCTCGGCTTGACCTTCATGCTTCAGGTTCTCCGGGTCTAGATCTGACGTTCTTACTTGTAGCGGTAGACGATCCGGCCGCGCGTGAGGTCGTAGGGGCTGAGCTCCACGACGACCCGGTCGTCCGGCAGGATGCGGATGTAGTGCATGCGCATCTTGCCACTGATGTGCGCGAGGACCTTGTGACCGTTCTGCAGCTCGACCTTGAACATCGCGTTCGGAAGAGACTCGATCACGGTGCCCTCGATCTCAATGGCGCCTTGCTTCTTAGCCATGAACTGCGAGATCCACCTTCCGGGACCGGCTACCGTATGCGGAACGCTCGTGCGAACCTGGGTTCACCCCGTCCCCGAGGGGAAGAGGGCGCGCTGAAGCACGCTACGAGTGAGCCGACGGTCCATCCTACGCCAGCGCGTCCGGTGGACCAAAACGGGGGTCCCGGAAAGCGGTACCCGTCACATCTGCTACATCAGACCCCGGCGGACACCGTCAGCGGCTCGACGTGCGCGGTGCAGGCCGAGCAGCGGCGGGCGGCCTGGGGGATCTCGGTGAGGCATTCGGGGCACGGGCGCTTCGGGGCCTTCGGCTTCTTCGGCAGGTAGCGCTCGGTCGCCTTGGTGATCGGCAGCACCACGCAGAAGTAGAGCACCGCGGCGGTCATCACGAAGGCGATGAGCACGTTGAGGAACTGGCCGTACGGGAAGGTGACCCCGGCCACCGTCGCCTTGTACGAGCTGAAGTCGCCGGCCGCGCCGACCACCACGCCCACCAGCGGGGTGAGGAAGGCGGACACGAAGCCGGTCACCACCGCGGTGAACGCGGCACCGATGACCACACCGACGGCCATGTCGACGACGTTGCCGCGCATCATGAAGTCGCGGAATCCCTTGAGCACGTACTCTCTCCTGCTCGCTCGTAAGCCGATACTGCTGACCACTGCCAGCCGATAAAAATAGGACAAAAGCCCTGGAGGTCCAAACCTCCAGGGCTCTGATCCCTTGTCAGCAGCGGCAGTTCGGCGTCGCCGCGACTACGCGAGCGGGTCCGGAGCTGCGGTGATGCCCAGCTTCGCCAGTTCGGCCTTGCCGCCGTCGAAGGCGGTCAGGACCAGCGGGCCCTGCTCGGTCACGGCCACCGAGTGCTCCCAGTGCGAGGCCCAGGTGCCGTCGTTGGTGACGACCGTCCACTCGTCGTCCAGGACGGTGGTGTGCGGGGTGCCCAGCGAGACCATCGGCTCGATCGCCAGCACGGTGCCGGGGACCAGCTTGGGGCCCTTGCCGCGGCCGCGCTCGACGTAGTTCAGGACGTGCGGCTCCATGTGCATCGCGGTGCCGATGCCGTGACCGCCGTAACCCTCGGTGATGCCCCACTTGCCCTTCGGCGGCAGCGGCTGGCGGCGGATGAAGCCCTCGATCGCCTTGGAGACGTCGACCAGGCGGTTGCCCTTCTTCATCTGGGCGATGCCGGCCCACATCGAGCCCTCGGTGACCCGGCTCAGCATCTCGACCTCGGGGCGGACCTCGCCGACCGCCACGGTGATCGCCGAGTCGCCGTGCCAGCCGTCCAGGATGGCGCCGCAGTCGATCGAGATGATGTCGCCCTCCTGCAGCGCCCGGTCACCCGGGATGCCGTGCACGACCTCGTTGTTCACCGAGGCGCAGATCACGCCCGGGAACCACAGGCCGCCGTGGTGGGCGCGGAAGTTCGAGGTGGCGCCGTGGTCGGTGATGACCTTGTCCGCGATGTCGTTGAGCTCCTGGGTGGTCACCCCCGGAGCGACCGCCTCGCGGCAGGCCTTGAGGGCCTCGGCGACGACCAGCCCGGCCGCTCGCATCTTCGCGATCTGCTCGGGGGTCTTGATCTCCACCATCTGGTCACGCCTTCCAAGTCCGGATTACCACTGCCTACAACCGTACGACGCCGAAACGGCCGGGCCACCCGCTGGGCGGGCGACCCGGCCGTACCGTCGTACGTTCGCCGAGAGACTCAGCTGTCCTGCTTCAGCGCCTCGATCGCGCGGGCGGTGACCTCGTCCACCTTGCCGAGGGCCGGGATGGTCACCAGGAGACCCTGCTCCTTGTAGTAACCGATGATCGGCTCGGTCTCCGTGTGGTAGACCTCCAGCCGCGTACGCACCTTGTCCTCGGTGTCGTCCGAGCGCTGGTACAGCTCGCCGCCGCACTCGTCGCAGACGCCCTCGGCCTTCGGCGGGTTGTAGTCCACGTGGAACACGTGGCCACCGTCGTTGCGGCACAGGCGGCGGCCGGCGATCCGGCGGACGACCTCGTCCTCGGGGACCTCCAGGTCCAGCACGCCGTCCAGCGTGATGCCCTGCTCGGCGAGGAACTCGTCCAGCGCCTTGGCCTGGCCCAGGTTGCGGGGGAAGCCGTCGAGCAGGAAGCCGTTGGCGGCGTCCTCCTGGAGCATGCGGTCCTTGGCCATCCCGATGGTGACCTCGTCCGGTACCAGACGGCCCGCGTCCATGTAGCTCTTGGCCTCGAGCCCCAGCGGGGTGCCCTGGCCGATGTTGGCGCGGAAGAGGTCGCCGGTGGAGATGTGGGGAATGGACAGGGTCTTGGCGAGCAGGTGCGCCTGAGTACCCTTCCCGGCCCCGGGAGGACCAACGAGGACGATACGCATCAGCGGAGGAACCCTTCGTAATTGCGCTGCTGGAGCTGGCTCTCGATCTGCTTAACAGTTTCGAGTCCGACGCCGACGACGATGAGAACGCTGGTGCCGCCGAACGGGAAGTTGGTCTGCTGTCCGAAGGCGACCAGGGCGATCATCGGGATCAACGCGATCAGGCCCAGGTAGAGCGAACCCGGCCACGTGATTCGGGTCAGCACGTAGTTCAGGTACTCGGCCGTCGGCCGGCCGGCCCGGATACCCGGGATGAACCCACCATACTTCTTCATATTGTCGGCAACTTCTTCGGGGTTGAAGGAGATGGCGACGTAGAAGAACGCGAAGAAGACGATCAGCAGGAAGTAGGTGGCCATGTAGATCGGGTGGTCACCCTTGACGAAGTTCGTCCGGATCCAAGTGGCCCAGCCCGCCTGGCTGTTGGTCAGCTGGACCACCAGGGCGGGGATGTAGAGCAGCGACGAGGCGAAGATGACCGGGATGACACCGGCCTGGTTCACCTTGAGCGGGATGTAGGTCGAGGTGCCGCCGAACGCCCGGCGGCCGATCATCCGCTTCGCGTACTGGACCGGGATCCGGCGCTGGGCCTGCTCGACGAAGATGACCAGCATCACGACGACGATGCCGACCGCGACCACGGACAGGAACTCGACCCAGCCGTCACCGATGGTGCCGGACTGCTTGATCGCCCACATCGAGGACGGGAACTGGGCCGCGATCGAGGTGAAGATCAGCAGCGACATGCCGTTGCCGATGCCGCGGTCGGTGATCAGCTCGCCCAGCCACATGATGACCGTGGTGCCGGCGGTCATCGTGAGGACCATGACGGCGATCCGGAACACGCCGGTGTCCGGGACGATCTGGTTGGCCAGCGGGCAGCCGGAGAACAGCGCACCGCTGGAGGCCGTCGCCACGATGCCGGTGCCCTGGAGCACGGCGAGCGCGATGGTCAGGTAGCGGGTGTACTGGGTGATCTTGGCCTGGCCGGCCTGGCCCTCCTTCTTCAGCATCTCCAGTCGCGGGATCACGACGGTGAGGAGCTGGAGGATGATGCTCGCCGTGATGTACGGCATGATGCCGAGGGCGAAGATCGTCAACTGGAGGAGCGCGCCACCGCTGAACAGGTTGACGAGCCCGAAGAGGCCGCTGTTCTTGGTCTCCTTCACGCACTCGTTCACGGCAGTGAAGCTCACGCCAGGAATCGGAATGTGCGAGCCCAGCCGGAACAGCACCATGATGCCCAGCGTGAACAGCAGCTTCTTGCGCAGGTCGGGCGTCTGGAACGCCCGCGCGAACGCACTGAGCACGGTGCCTCCTGCGCCTCCCGCGCGTCGTCGGCGGGAGGGTCGGTCCTGAATGGGGAGTTTGCGGTTCGGGCCCCCGTACAGACGGCACAGGCGAGCCTACGCGCAGCCTACAAGGGAACTCCACGGACTCTAACAGTGCGCGGCCACTCCGAAGAAGCGCGTACGGCCCGTCCCCCACTCACGGGGTACGGGATGCCCGGGTTTGCCACACAAAAGAACGACACAAAAGGACGACCGGAAAATGGCGCGAGCCCCGCACCTCCCGAAGGAGGTGCGGGGCTCGAAGCCGGGTGTCAGCGGGCTCAGATGAGCTCGTTGACCGTACCGCCGGCGGCCTTGATCTTCTCGGCGGCCGAGCCGGAGACGGCGTCGACCGTCACCTGCAGCGCAACCGAGACCTCGCCGGTGCCGAGCACCTTGACGAGGGAGTTCTTGCGAACCGCGCCCTTGGCGACCAGGTCCTCGACGGTGACCTCTCCACCCTGCGGGTAGAGCTCGGCCAGCTTGTCGAGGTTGACGACCTGGAACGTGATCTTGAACGGGTTCTTGAAGCCCTTCAGCTTCGGCAGGCGCATGTGGAGCGGCATCTGGCCACCCTCGAAGCGCTGCGGAACCTGGTAGCGGGCCTTGGTGCCCTTGGTACCACGACCGGCAGTCTTACCCTTGGAGGCCTCACCACGACCCACGCGGATCTTGTCGGTCTTGGCACCCGGGGCGGGACGCAGGTTGTGGATCTTGATCGGGTTCTCGCCCATGATCAGTCCACCTCCTCAACCGTCACCAGGTGACGGACCGTGTGGGCCATCCCGCGGATCTCGGGACGGTCCTCCTTCACCACGACGTCGTGCATGCGCTTGAGACCAAGCGAACGCAGGGTGTCACGGTGGTTCTGCTTGCTGCCGATGTACGACTTGGTCTGCGTGATCTTCAGGCGAGCCATCAGGCGCTCACCCCAGCAGCACGCGCCCGCAGCAGAGCGGCGGGGGCCACGTCCTCCAGCGGCAGGCCACGACGGGCGGCGATCTCCTCGGGGCGCACGAGGCCCTTCAGAGCAGCCACGGTGGCGTGCACGATGTTGATCGCGTTGTCGGAGCCGAGCGACTTCGACAGGATGTCGTGGATGCCGGCGCACTCCAGGACGGCGCGCACCGGACCACCGGCGATAACACCGGTACCGGGGGCGGCGGGCTTCAGCAGCACGACGCCGGCAGCCTTCTCACCCTGGATCGGGTGCGGGATGGTGCCCTGGATACGGGGGACCTTGAAGAAGTTCTTCTTGGCCTCCTCAACACCCTTGGCGATGGCGGCCGGAACCTCCTTCGCCTTCCCGTAACCGACACCCACGGTGCCGTCACCGTCGCCCACCACGACCAGCGCGGTGAAGCTGAAACGACGACCACCCTTGACAACCTTGGCGACACGGTTGATCGCGACGACGCGCTCGACGTAAGCGGTCTTCTCGACGGCGGGGGCGTTGCCCCGGTCGTCGCGCTTACGGTCGCGCCGCTCGCCACCGCCGGTGCCGCCGCCGGCGCCGCTACCGCGGCGCTGGGGTCCAGCCATTGGAATTACCTCTCTCGATTACGTCCGCCGACAGAGTCGACGAGCGGCTTAGAAGTCGAGCCCGGCCTCGCGGGCCGCGTCCGCCAGGGCGGCGATGCGGCCGGCGTACCGGTTGCCCGCGCGGTCGAAGACGACCGACTCGATGCCGGCGGCCTTGGCGCGCTCGGCGACCAGGCTCCCGACCTTCTTGGCCAGCTCGGTCTTGTCGCCCTCGGCGCCCTTGATGGACACGTCGAGGGTGGACGCCGACGCCAGGGTGTGACCCTTGGCGTCGTCGATGACCTGGGCGACCATGTGACGGTTCGAGCGCGTCACGACGAGGCGCGGACGCACCTCGGTGCCGACGACGCGCTTGCGAACGCGGATCGCGCGGCGCTTGCGAGCGGCGCTCTTGTAGGCGTTGCCCTTGCCGATCTTGACAGAGACACTCATCGCTTACTTACCACTCTTTCCGACCTTGCGGCGGATGACCTCGCCCGCGTACTTGACACCCTTGGCCTTGTACGGGTCCGGCTTGCGCAGCTTGCGGATCTTCGCGGCGACCTCGCCGACCTTCTGCTTGTCGATGCCGTCCACGTGGAACTTGGTGGCCGACTCGACGACGAAGGAGATGCCCTCGGGGGCCTCGACGATGATCGGGTGGCTGTAGCCCAGCTGGAACTCCATGTCGGAGCCCTTCGCCAGAACTCGGTAGCCGACACCGCTGATCTCCAGCGACTTGCGGTAGCCCGCGGTCACGCCGGTGATCATGTTCGCCACCAGCGTGCGGGTCAGGCCGTGCAGGGCCTTCGACATACGCTCGTCGTTGGGGCGGGTGACAGCCAGAGTGCCGTCCTCGCCCTTGCCGATCTCGATCGGCGCGGCGACGACGTGGGTGAGGGAACCCTTCGGGCCCTTCACCGAGACCGTCTGGCCATCGATGGTGACGTCCACGCCAGCGGGGACCTGGATGGGCAGCCGTCCAATGCGCGACATTGCTGTACCTCCGTTTCCCGAATTACCAGACGTAGGCGAGAACTTCTCCGCCTACGCCCTTCTTGGCGGCCTGCTTGTCGGTCAGGAGGCCGGAGGACGTGGAGATGATCGCCACGCCCAGGCCGCCGAGAACCTTCGGCAGGTTGGTGGACTTTGCGTAAACGCGCAGACCCGGCTTGCTGATGCGCTTGATGCCGGCGATGGAGCGCTCACGGTTGGGGCCGAACTTGAGCTCGATGGTCAGCTTCTTGCCGACCTCGCCCTCGACGGGCTCCTCAACCTTGTAGGAGGAGATGTACCCCTCCTGCTGCAGGATCTCGGCGACGTGCGCCTTGATCTTGCTGGCCGGCATCGCCACGGTGTCGTGGTACGCCGAGTTCGCGTTACGCAGACGCGTGAGCATGTCTGCGATGGGGTCGGTCATGGTCATGATGGCCTCAGGCCTCTCTCGCCGCGGTTTCTCCGCGCCAGGTCCCCCTGCCGCACTCTTGCGAGTTCGTCAGGGGCACAAGCGCAGGGGACCTGCGACGTCGTAAGACTGGGTGCGAGCCCTCCAGATGAGGACCACGGGCATCCATGGGGAAGCCGCGGCAGGGGGCCCGACCCCACTACCTTACGGGAATCCGTACGGCAGGCCCAAAACGGGCGGGTGTGGGATCGGGCACCTCTGCTTCGCTGTGTGCCTAAAGCGCCTGGACTACCAGGAGCTCTTGGTCACGCCCGGCAGCTCGCCACGGTGCGCCATCTCACGGAGGCAGACACGGCACAGGCCGAACTTGCGGTACACCGAGTGCGGACGGCCGCAGCGCTGGCACCGGGTGTAGGCCCGGACGCCGAACTTCGGCTTGCGCTCGGACTTCGCGATGAGGGACTTCTTCGCCATTGGCTCACGCCTCCTTGAACGGGAAGCCCAGAGCGCGCAGGAGCGCCCGGCCCTCGTCGTCGGTCTGAGCGGTGGTCACGACGGTGATGTCCATACCGCGCTGACGGTCGACCTTGTCCTGGTCGATCTCGTGGAACATAACCTGCTCGGTCAGACCGAAGGTGTAGTTGCCACGGCCGTCGAACTGCTTCGGGGAGAGGCCGCGGAAGTCGCGGATTCGCGGCAGGGCCAGCGAAACCAGACGGTCCAGGAACTCCCACATGCGGTCACCACGGAGGGTGACGTGCGTGCCGATCGGCTGGCCCTCGCGCAGCTTGAACTGCGCGATGGACTTGCGGGCCTTGGTGACGGCCGGCTTCTGACCGGTGATCGCGGTCAGGTCCTTGATGGCACCCTCGATCAGCTTGCTGTCACGGGCGGCCTCGCCGACACCCATGTTGACGACGACCTTGACCAGGCCGGGCGTCAGCATGACGTTCTCGTACGAGAACTGCTCCTGCAGCTGACCCTTGATCTCGGAGTTGTAACGCTCCTTGAGACGGGGGGTCACCTTCTCAACAGTCGTCTCAGACATCAGATGTCCTCACCGGTTCGCTTGGCAACGCGGATCTTGTTGCCCTCGTCATCGAAGCGGTAGCCAACGCGGGTGACGACCTTCTTGCCGTCCTTCTCCACGACCAGCTGGACGTTGGAGACGTGCACCGGGGCCTCGACGGTGACAATGCCACCCTGAGTGCCCGGGCCCGGCTTGGTGTGCTTCTTGACCCGGTTCACACCCTCGACCAGGACCTTGTTCTCGGCGGGCATGGCCTGGATGACCTTGCCCTGCTTGCCGCGGTCCTTGCCGGTGATGACCTGAACCAGGTCACCCTTCTTGATCTTCATGCTGTTCGCCATGAGTTAGAGCACCTCCGGCGCAAGCGAGATGATCTTCATGAACTTCTTGTCACGCAGCTCGCGGCCCACCGGGCCGAAGATGCGGGTACCACGGGGGTCACCCTCGGTGTTCTTGAGGACGACGGCGGCGTTCTCGTCGAACCGGATGTACGAACCGTCGGGACGACGGCGCGACTTCACGGTACGGACGACGACGCACTTGACGACGTCACCCTTCTTCACCGAACCGCCGGGGATCGCGTCCTTGACGGTGGCGACGATGACGTCCCCGATACCGGCGTAGCGGCGACCGGAACCACCGAGAACGCGGATGCAAAGGATTTCCTTCGCGCCCGTGTTGTCGGCGACACGCAGTCGCGACTCCTGCTGGATCACAGCTTTCTCCTGATCGTCAACGAGAGCTGACGGGCCGGCCGCTGCTCACACCAGCGCCCGCAAGGGGCCTGGTGCACATACGGCCGTACCGCATCAACTTCGTTACTTGGCCTTCTCGAGGATCTCGACGACGCGCCAGCGCTTCGTCGCGGACAGCGGGCGGGTCTCCGCGAGGAGGACCCGGTCGCCGATGCCGCAGGCGTTCGCCTCGTCGTGCGCCTTCAGCTTGTTCGTACGGCGGATGACCTTGCCGTACAGCGCGTGCTTGACGCGGTCCTCGACGGCGACGACGACGGTCTTGTCCATCTTGTCGCTGACGACGAGACCCTCACGGGTCTTGCGGAAACCGCGCGTCTCGTTGGTGTTCTCAGTCATCAGGCGCTCTCCACCGTCTCGATGCCCAGCTCGCGCTCGCGCATCAGGGTGTAGATCCGCGCGATGTCCTTACGGACGAGCTTGAGCCGTCCGTGGTTGTCGAGCTGCCCGGTCGCCGCCTGGAAGCGGAGGTTGAACAGCTCCTCCTTGGCCTCACGGAGCTTGGCAACGAGACCCTCGTTGTCCAGCTCGCGGAGGTCAGCAGCCTTGGTGCCGGCCGACATCAGCTCTCACCTGCCTCGCGCCGGATGATCCGGCACTTCATCGGGAGCTTGTGAGCTGCGCGGGTCAGCGCCTCACGAGCCACCTTCTCGTTGGGGTACGACAGCTCGAACATGACCCGACCCGGGTGCACGTTCGCGATCCACCACTCGGGCGAACCCTTACCGGAACCCATGCGGGTCTCGGCCGGCTTCTTGGTGAGCGGACGGTCCGGGTAGATGTTGATCCAGACCTTGCCGCCACGCTTGATGTGACGGGTGACGGCGATACGAGCGGACTCGATCTGCCGGTTCGTCACGTAGGCCGGGGTGACGGCCTGGATGCCGTACTCGCCGAACGCGAGCTCGGTGCCACCCTTGGCAGCGCCGCGACGCTTGGGGTGGTGCTGCTTGCGGTGCTTGACCCGACGGGGGATCAGCATGGGAGTCAGGCCTCCGTTCCGGTGTTCTCGGCAGCCGGAGCCTCGGCGACCGGGGCCGCGGGGGCCTCGGAAGCGGCGGGGCGACGGCCACGGCCACCGCGCTCGCCACCGCGGCGCTCGCCACCGCGGGCGGGACGACCACCCTCGGGACGGGCCGGGCGGTTGCCCGAGCGGGCAGCGGCGTTCTCAGCGCGGACCTCGGCGATGTTCTTGACGTCGCCCTTGTAGATCCAGACCTTCACGCCGATGCGGCCGAAGGTGGTCTTGGCCTCGAAGAAGCCGTAGTCGACGTTCGCACGGAGGGTGTGCAGCGGCACGCGACCCTCGCGGTAGAACTCCGAACGGCTCATCTCGGCGCCGCCGAGACGACCGGAGCACTGGACCTTGATGCCCTTGGCGCCGGACTTCATGGTGCCCTGCATCGACTTGCGCATGGCACGACGGAAGGAGACGCGGGAGGACAGCTGCTCCGCGACGCCCTGAGCCACGAGCTGGGCGTCCAGCTCGGGGTTCTTGACCTCGAGGATGTTCAGCTGGACCTGCTTGCCGGTCAGCTTCTCCAGGTCGCCGCGGATGCGGTCGGCCTCCGTGCCACGGCGACCGATGACGATGCCGGGGCGGGCGGTGTGGATGTCGACGCGGACGCGGTCGCGGGTGCGCTCGATCTCGACCTTGGAGATGCCGGCGCGCTCCATGCCCTTCGTCATCATGCGACGAATGGCAACGTCTTCCTTGACGTAGTCCTTGTACAGCTTGTCGGCGTACCAGCGGGACTTGAAGTCCGTGCTGATGCCGAGGCGGAACCCGTGCGGGTTAACCTTCTGGCCCATTACCGGGTCCCTTCCTTGCTGCTGACGACCACGGTGATGTGGCTGGTCCGCTTGCGGATCCGGTAGGCGCGGCCCTGGGCACGCGGACGGAACCGCTTCAGGGTCGGACCCTCGTCAACGTACGCCTCGCTGATGACGAGGTCGTCCACGTTGGAGTGGTTGTAGTTGTGCGCGGCGTTGGCAATGGCGCTGTCGAGCACCTTGCCGACCGGCACGGTGGCGGCCTGCGGAGCGAAACGCAGGACGGCCTGGGCCTCCGTGGCCGGCAGGCCACGGATGAGGTCCACCACGCGGCGGGCCTTCATGGGCGTGACGCGGATGTACCGCGCCTGGGCCCTGGCTTCCATGGTTGTCCCCTTAATGGAGTAAGTCATTGAGTCGTTCTGGCGGTGAAGCTCAGGCGACTAGCGACGCTTCGACTTGCGGTCGTCCTTGACGTGGCCGCGGAAGGTGCGGGTCGGAGCGAACTCGCCCAGCTTGTGGCCGACCATCGACTCGGTGACGAACACCGGGACGTGCTTGCGACCATCGTGAACCGCGATCGTGTGGCCGAGCATGGCCGGGAAGATCACGGAGCGGCGGGACCAGGTCTTGATGACGTTCTGGGTACCCGCTTCGTTCTGCGCGTCCACCTTCTTGAGAAGGTGGCCGTCGATGAAGGGGCCCTTCTTGAGACTGCGCGGCATCTGACCTGCTCCTAGCGCTTCTTGTTGGTCTTGCGGCGGCGCACGATGAGAGCGTCCGACGCCTTCTTCGGGCGACGGGTGCGACCCTCCTTCTGGCCCCACGGCGAGACCGGGTGGCGACCACCGGAGGTCTTACCCTCACCACCACCGTGCGGGTGGTCGATCGGGTTCATGGCGACACCACGCACGGTCGGGCGAACGCCCTTCCAGCGCATACGGCCGGCCTTGCCCCAGTTGATGTTCGACTGCTCGGCGTTGCCGACCTCGCCGACGGTCGCGCGGCAGCGCGCGTCCACCAGGCGGATCTCACCGGAGGGCATGCGCAGGTGCGCCATCTTGCCCTCACGCGCCAGCAGCTGGATGCCGGAGCCGGCGGAGCGGGCCAGCTTGGCACCGCCACCGGGACGCAGCTCCACCGCGTGGATGGTGGTACCGACCGGGATGTTGCGCAGCGGCAGGTTGTTGCCCGGCTTGATGTCGGCGCCAGCGCCGTTCTCGATCCGGTCGCCCTGCGTGATGCCACGCGGCGCGATGATGTAGCGCTTCTCGCCGTCCGCGTAGTGCAGGAGCGCGATGCGCGCGGTGCGGTTCGGGTCGTACTCGATGTGCGCGACCTTGGCCGGCACGCCGTCCTTGTCGTGACGACGGAAGTCGATCACGCGGTAGGCGCGCTTGTGACCGCCACCCTGGTGGCGAACGGTGATCCGACCGGCGTTGTTACGGCCGCCCTTGCTGTGCAGGGGGCGAACCAGCGACTTCTCCGGCGTGGACCGCGTGATCTCTACGAAGTCGGCCACGCTGGAGCCACGACGGCCCGGCGTAGTCGGCTTGTACTTGCGGATGCCCATTTGGCTCTCTCGTCCTCGTCCTTATCGACGATCACGATCTCCGTTAGGAGACCGGACCACCGAAGATGTCGATGCGGTTGCCCTCGGCCAGCGTCACGATGGCGCGCTTGGTGTCCTTGCGCTTGCCAAAGCCCGTCTTGGAGCGCTTGCGCTTGCCCTGACGGTTGATCGTGTTGACAGCCTCGACCTTGACCGAGAAGACCGCCTCGACGGCCTGCTTGATCTGGGTCTTGTTGGCGCCCGGCGACACGATGAACGTGTACTTGTTCTCGTCGAGAAGGCTGTAGCTCTTCTCGGAGATGACCGGCTTCACCAGGACGTCACGGGGGTCCGTGAACGTCTTGCTCGTAACGTCGCTCATCAGGCGGCGCTCCCTTCGAGCTCGCCCTCAGCGGCAACGGCCTTGGCGGACGCGGCGGGACCCGCCACGAAACGCTCGAAGGCGGCCTGGGTGAAGACCACATCGTCGGAGACGAGCACGTCGTAGGTGTTCAGCTGACCGGCGTCCAGGATGTGCACGTGCGGCAGGTTGCGGGCGCTCTTCAGACCCAACTCGTCGGCACGCTCGACGACGAGGAGGACGTTCTTGCGCTCGGTGATCTTGCCGAACAGGCCCTTGGCGGCCTTGGTCGACGGCACCTCGGCCGCGACCACGTCGGTGACGACGTGGATGCGGTTGTGGCGGGCCCGGTCGGTGAGCGCGCTGCGCAGGGCGGCGGCGATCATCTTCTTCGGGGTCCGCTGCGAGTAGTCGCGCGGCACGGGACCGTGCACGACGCCACCGCCGGCGAACTGCGGCGCACGGGTCGAGCCCTGACGGGCGCGGCCGGTGCCCTTCTGGCGGTACGGCTTCTTGCCGCCACCGCGGACCTCGCCACGAGTCTTGGTCTTGTGGGTGCCCTGACGGGCCGCAGCAAGCTGCGCCACGACGACCTGGTGCATCAGCGGAACGCTGACCTTCGCGTCGAAGATCTCGGCCGGCAGCTCCAGGCTGCCGGTCTTGTCGCCCGAGGGCGACAGGATGTCAATGGTGCTCATATCCTTCACAGCCCCTTCGCCGCGGTGCGGACGAGGACGAGGCCGCCGTTCGGGCCCGGGATCGCACCCTTGATCAGGAGCAGCCCCTTCTCCGCGTCAACCGCGTGCACGGTCAGGTTCTGGGTGGTCACACGCTCGTGACCCATCCGGCCGGCCATCTTCAGGCCCTTGAACACGCGGCCCGGGGTGGCGCAGCCACCGATGGAACCGGGCGAACGGTGCTTGCGCTGCACGCCGTGACCGGCGCCGAGACCACGGAAGTTGTGGCGCTTCATGACACCGGCGAAGCCCTTGCCCTTGGAGGTGCCGGTCACGTCGACCTTGACACCCGCCTCGAACAGCTCAGCGGTGATCTCCTGGCCGAGGGTGTACTCGGACGCGTCCGAGGTACGGAGCTCGACCAGGTGGCGGCGCGGGGTGACACCGGCCTTGGCGAAGTGGCCCGCGAGGGGCTTGTTCACCTTGCGGGGGTCGATCTCGCCGAAGCCGATCTGGACGGCGTCGTAGCCGGCCGGGCTGTCGGCGGTGTGGACCTGGGTCACGACATTGGGCCCAGCCTTGACGACGGTCACCGGGACGACCCGGTTGTTCTCGTCCCAGACCTGGGTCATGCCGAGCTTCTCGCCCAGGATGCCCTTAATCTGCTTAGCCATCTTCGGTGCGCCTCTCAGAGCTTGATCTCGATGTCGACGCCCGCCGGCAGGTCGAGACGCATCAGCGAGTCAACCGTCTTCGGCGTGGGGTCGAGGATGTCGATCAGACGCTTGTGAGTACGCATCTCGAAGTGCTCGCGCGAGTCCTTGTACTTGTGCGGCGAGCGGATGACGCAGTACACGTTCTTCTCAGTGGGCAGCGGCACCGGGCCCGCGACCTGCGCACCAGTACGGATCACCGTCTCGACGATCTTCTTCGCCGAGGAGTCGATGACCTCGTGGTCGTAGGCCTTGAGCCGGATGCGGATCTTCTGTCCCGCCATGGCTACTCAGTAGTCCTTTGTCCTTAGTCACTGCACGACCACCTCCGACCCCCGCGCTCGGGCGTGTCGCCTTCGCGCTTGCAAAAAACCAACGAATTACTTCGTCGGTTTCGAACTTTCGGGGTGGGGGCGCCGGGCCGAGGCCCCGCTCACGCTTCCCGGAAGATTCCCGTACTTTCGCCCCGCAGCTGCCGTGGCGTAGAACTCACGCTTGACGGCCATCACGGGAACGACGAGTAGATGGGACTCGCTTCCGGTCCTCCCGGCGGGAGGCGCGCAGCATCGGCACTCAACCGAGCAACTTGGACATACTGCCACATGGAGCAGCCCGGATGCCAATCGGGGCCGGTGAGGCGTACCTCACCGGCCCCGACGGGGTGATCCCGCAGGTCAGTTCTTGGGCGGGCGCCCGCAGGTGGCGTCCACGTCCTTCGAGGTCGTGTTGGCGCACCAGAGGTGGCCCTGGTCCGGACCGAAGGTGTACTCGGCCAGGTCCATGTTGACCGGGTTGCAGGCCTGCTGGCCCTTGTACGGCGAGTACTTGGGGCACTCCCCGTTGTCGAGCTGCTGCAGGTGGGCGCGCAGCGCGTCCAGGCCCATGTCCTCGACGCCCGGGTTGGTGGACGGCATGAAGCGGTTCGCCGACCAGGAGCCGCCCATGGTCGCGAACAGGGCGAGCGCGCAGACCAGGCCGGCCGCCAGCTGCGCCATCACCCGCGGCGAGATCCGCGCGGCCCGGCTCGGGGCCACCTCGCGCAGCGTCTCGCGGACCCAGCCGAAGCCGCGCTCGTAGGTCAGCATCACGCCCATGACCGCCAGGATCATCAGGCAGTAGAGGATGATCCAGGTCGTCCGCGGGTACAGCTGGACGGCCTGGTTGTGCTCCATGTGGGAGGCGAACCAGAAGCGCAGCAGCCAGGCGCCGGCGAGGACAAAGCCCGCCGTGCGGACCACCATGTTGCGCAGGCCCAGGCCGACACCGATGCCCACGGCGACCAGCAGCAGGATGCCGAAGCCGGTCTGCCCGGCGATGTCACCGGTGCCCGGCCAGTTGTGGTAGGTCAGGTCGCCACTGCGGTCCGAGGCCCAGCCCATGACGTACGCCGGGTCGATGTAGGTGTTGATGTAGGCGTACCGGTCCGTCGTGGAGGCACCGAGGCGGACCAGCTGGTAGAGCAGCGGGGCGCCGATCACGCCGGCGGTGACCAGCATGGTCGCCAGGAAGACCAGCGTGCGCTTGAGGGCCGTCCGGCCGCGGCGCCACGGGAAGAGCATCAGGACGAGGATGAACGAACCCGGCGCCGCCCACAGGTACCAGCCCGAGTACCAGAGGAACATCACGCCGAACGCGGCACCGAAGCCGAGGCCGCGCAGCACCGCCGAGCGGGTCGAGAGCTCGTCGGCCCGGCGGATCTCCCGGAAGCAGGCCGCCAGCAGCGGCAGCAGCACCAGCATGGAGCCGTGGCTGTACGGGCGGATCGGGTCGAGGAAGACGATCGACGTCGGCACCGCGACCGCCATCGCCCAGAACGGGCGCAGCAGCAGCCGCCAGGAGAGGTAGGCCATCGGCCCGACCAGCGCGCTGAGGATCAGCTGCAGGTCCTTGAGCGCGTGGCCCACGCCGGCGATGCCGTTGTGGAAGAGCTTGGCCCAGACGGCGAGCAGGGCGGGGAACAGCGGGGGGTACACCCCGGGCAGGCCCTGTCCGCGCATCATGTCGTTGGCCATGCCCATGAGGTTGCCGGGGTCGCCCTCCTGGCCGCCGAGGCCCCAGGGGGTGCCGTGCAGGGCGACCACGATGCCGCCGGCCACGACGCCGGTGCCCAGGCCCGCGACGGCGGCGCACGCCAGCCGCTGGGCGACCCGGTAGTAGCGCAGCGTCCCGCGGTAGGCGAGCAGCAGCAGCACCGCGAGGACGGGGATGCCGAGGAGCGCCGCGTACTGCTGGATCTTGGCGAGGCCGCTGACCTGGCCGATCCGGGTGATCGGGTTGACGCTGATGTGCGTGCACAGCAGCATGAAGCCGACCGCGACGCCGACGCTGACCACGCCTTCCGCCAACGGGAGGAACCAGCGCTTCTCGGTCCACCGTGAGAAGCGGTCGCCCCGAGGGCCGCTCGACGATCCGTCGGAGGACGCCGTGGTCGCCTCGTCGTCGGGCACGTCGGCACGGCCGCCGACGACGTCCGGGGCCAAATCCGTCATGTCTCTTCGCTTCCGTGAAGCGGCACACTGCCGCGGGTCGGACCCACTCGCCGGATGCGGGCGAGCTCTGCGGGCGGCGGCCGGGCGCCCGATCGGCACAGATCGGCCGAAGACTCCTGAAGTGCTGTGGGCGTCCGGCGGATCGATCAACGCCCTCGGCGGTGCCGGGCCCGGGCCGGGACTCATGGTAATCGCACCCCCAAGAGCGTGTCATGGCGTGCCTCCGGGCCGTCAGGGGCCCCTTCCGCCCCGGGGGGGAGCGGGGCCCCGGCGGATAGGGTGAGCTGCGCTCAGTCCTCGTCCGCCCCTGACCACCGGCCCGGAGTCCCCCGCCCATGTCGCACACCGCACGCAAGAGATCGGTTCTGACGACCAGCCCGCCCCTGGCCGAGGCCCTCGGACGGAAGAACGGTTTCGGTCTCCTCCGGCTCGTCCTCGCCCTCGCCGTGATCTTCGCCCACGCGATGCCGCTCGGGCTCGGCAAGCCCGACCTCGGGCTGCTGGAGAGCCGCGGTCAGACCAACGTCGGCGCGATCGCGGTGAGCGGCTTCTTCGTGCTCTCCGGGCTGCTGATCACGCGCAGCGGCATGCGGCTGAGCCCGGCGCGCTTCCTGTGGAACCGGGCGATCCGCATCCTCCCCGGGCTCTGGGCCTGCCTGCTGCTGACGGCCTTCGTGGTCGCCCCGGTGGTCGCCCACCACCAGGGCCGGCTGGCCGGCTTCTGGTCGCACCCGGAGGGGCCGCTGGCGTACCTGGAGGCCAACTGGTCGATCGGGGTGAACCAGTGGGGGATCTCCGGACTGCTCGACCACGTGCCGCACCCCACCGCCTTCAACGGCTCGGTGTGGTCGCTGGCGTACGAGGTGCTCTGCTACCTGCTGGTGGTCTCGCTGGCCGCGGTCGGCGTGCTGCGGCGGGCGCGCTGGGCCGTGGCCCTGATGGTCCTCGGGCTGTACGGCTACATGGTCCACCTGGCGTCCGGCTTCCACCTGCTGCGGGCCCCCGAGTATGCGCCGACCGGTCTCACCGGCTGGCAGCTGCCGTTCCTCGGCCCGATCAGCCTGGACATGTTCATCCCCCTGACCTTCATGTTCGGCCTCGGCGCGCTCGCGGAGCTGTACAAGAACCGCCTGCCGATCAACGACCCGGCCGGTGTGCTGGCCGCCGTGGTCTTCCTCGGCAGCGCGCGGTTCGGCGGCTTCACCCTGCTCGGCCTGCCCGCCTTCGCCTACCTGCTGGTCTGGCTCGCCTGCCGGATGCCCGGCCCGCTGACCAAGGTCGGCACCAGGGTCGACCTCTCGTACGGGGTCTACATCTACGCGTTCCCGATCCAGCAGTGCCTGGCGCTCTGGGGCGTCGGCAAGCACGGCTACTGGGTCTACACCGCGGCCTCGGTGGCGCTCTCGGTCACCGCGGCGTTCTGCTCCTGGCACGCCGTGGAGAAGCCCGCGCTGAAGCTGAAGGACCTGGGCCTGCGCAAGCCGCCGCGGCAGGAGCAGCCGCCGGCCGCGCCGCCGGCCCGGCCCCTCTCCCGGGTCTCGACCTGACCCGACCCCGGAACGGACCGGGCCCGGTACGCGCAGTGCGTACCGGGCCCGGTCCGTTCGGTCCTCCGGGGACCGCCCGGAGCTAGCCGGAGATCTTCTCGTCGAAGCGCTCCTGGTTGAGCCGCGCGCCCTCGGTGATGGCGACGGTGCGGGCCATGTCGGTGAGCTTCTTCTCCAGGGAGCGGAAGCGCAGGTAGGTGTTGAGCGCCAGGAAGGCCAGCGCCAGGACCATCAGGTACAGCACCAGGTCGGTACCGCGGCCGACGCCGAACCGGTTCGCCACCCAGGTGACGTCGTTCGGACGCAGCACCGCGTAGATGTTCGCGAGCACGAACAGCACGAAGGCGATGCGCTTCCAGGCCCTGGTGTTGGTCCGGTCCCAGCGCCGGATGAAGATGAGCGCCGCGGTGCCGGCACCCAGCACCAGCACCAGTTGGATCCAGAAGTACTTCATCGCCGGCCACGCTCCCGGAGCGAGATGTCGAAGAGGATGTTGACGCCGTTGATCAGGGACTGGCCCTTGGCGCGTGAGTAGTCGGTGTAGAGGATGTCCACGGGGACCTCCACGACGCGCAGCGAGGACTTCGCCAGCAGGCCGACGATCTCCGAGGCGTGAGCCATCCCGTTCATGGTGATGCGCAGCTGGGAGGCCGCCTCGCGGTTGATCACGCGCAGCCCGTTGTGCGAGTCGGTGAGCTTCAGCTTGCGGGCGGTCGGGCTGACCGCGGCCGCCGTGCGGAGCACCACGCGCTTGATCATCGGGACCTGCTCGGACTGCTCGATGAACCGCGAGCCCAGGACCACGTCGGCGGTCCCGCCGCGCAGCACGGCGACCATCTTCTCGACGTCGGCCGTCTGGTGCTGGCCGTCGGCGTCGAAGGTGGCGAAGTACTGGGCGCCCGACTGCTGCAACGCGTAGGAGAGCCCGGTCTGCAGGGCGGCGCCCTGACCGAGGTTGACCGGGTGCCGCACCAGGTGGGCACCGGTGGTCATGATGTGCTCGGCCGAGCCGTCGGTGCTCCCGTCGTCGACCACGACGATGTTCGGGAACGTCTTGCGGGCGTTCTCCACCACATCGGCGATCACCTGGCCTTCGTTGTAGGCGGGGATCACCAGCCAGACGTCGTCGTATTGGGGCATGGTCGCTTCCTGGGCGCTGGGACGGGATTGCTGGAGGGATCTCACGGGGTCAGGCCCGACGCCCGGCCACATGGCTCAGCATCGCCCCGACGCCCCGCAGGCCCGCCTTGCGGCCGGCCGCGGGGATCATGCTGAGCGCGTGCAGCCGGGAGGAGACGAACCGGCGGGAGATGGTGGCCGCCCGGTGCCAGCCGTGGCCGTCGAGCCGGTCCGCGGTCTCCCGGAAGAAGCGGCGGGCCTCCTCGAAGCGCTTGCCCGTGAAGGCGGTGACCGAGGACTCGCTGACCGCGTGCCGGCGGTAGCTGAAGCACACCTCGGGCACGACCGCCAGGGAGACGTCGGCGAGGAGCAGGTCGACGATGATCGCGAGGTCCTGGATGACGCCCAGGTCCGCCCGGAAGCTCGTCGCCTGCATGTCCTTGGTGCGCCAGCACACGGACGGGAAGTACAGCCAGTCGCCCCGCATCAGGCTCATCGCGAGCGGCTCGCCGGACATCAGCAGCGGGCCCGGGTCCTTCGGCGCGTACAGCCGGCGCTTGACCGTGTCGGCGAGGCTGCCGACCGGGTTCCCGTCGGCGCCGATGACCAGCACGCCGGGCTGGACCATGCCCGCCTCCGGGAAGCGCTCCAGCGCGTCCCGGACGACCTTCAGGTAGTTCGGGTGCAGCAGGTCGTCGCAGCCCATGAGCACGAGGTAGTCGTACTCGGCGAGCTGGACGCAGCGGTTGAAGTTGCCGCTGACGCCGAGGTTGGTCTCGTTGCGCAGGTACCGGACCCGCGGGTCCGCGAGGGACTCGAACCAGCCGGGGACGTCCGGCTCCTTGCCGTCGTCGACGACCGTGAGGCGCCAGTCGTCGCCGTCCTGGGCCAGCACGCTGCGGACCGCGTCCTGCATCAGCCGGACGTCGCCGTAGTACGGCATCAGGATCTCGAAACGGGACATCGGGTACCTAGACCTTGCCAATGAGCTCGGGCCGGCGGGCGGCGGCGCGGGTGGCGGGCTCGATGGCCTTCACGTTCGCCGGCATGCGGCGGATGAGGGCCAGCAGCAGCACCAGGCCGGCCCGGGCGAGGTAGATCGTCGCCTTGATCGGGGAGGCGGAGGGCGTGCCGGTGGTCCGCTCGCGCATCGCGACCGGGACCTGGCGGATGACGAAGCCGCAGCGGGCGGCGCCGACCATGCTCTCGATGGTGTCGCCCAGGTACTCGACCGGGTACCAGTGCGAGAAGAACTCGATCATCGGCTTGTTGCAGGCCTTGAAGCCCGAGGTGGTGTCGGTGAGCCGGGTCTTGGCGACCCGCGACAGCACCACCGAGAGCAGCTTCATCGCCCAGGAGCGCGGGCCGCGCACCTTGTAGGAGCCCTCGCCGGCGAAGCGGGCGCCGATGACCAGGTCGGCCTCGTCGCGGAGCTTCTCCAGCAGCGCGGGCACGTAGGCCGGGTCGTGCTGGCCGTCGGCGTCGCACTGGATCGCGACGTCGTAGTCGTGCAGGTGCGCGTAGCGGTAGCCGAAGCGCATGGCGCCGCCGACACCGAGGTTGTACGGCAGCTGCGCGACCCGGGAGCCGCAGGCGGCGGCGACGGCGGCGGTGCTGTCCGTCGAGCCGTCGTCGACGACCAGGGTGTCCACGCCGGGGAGCTTCTGCTGGATCTCGCGGAGGATCTTCGGCAGGCCCTCGGCCTCGTTCCAGGCAGGGAGGATGATCAGTACCCGCTTGCCGTCGATCATGCCTTCACCTCGGGGTCGATCACGTCGCTGCCCGAGCGGGCAATCGGGAAGTCGTGGTGCTCGGCGAGGTGGGCGCGCATCATCGCGACGTCCTCGGCCAGCGTGCGGGTCTCGGCCTCCAGCCGGCTGGTCTCCCAGCTGAGGTGCACGCAGACCAGCAGGACCAGCACGAAGCCGGCGAACAGCACGAGGCTGACCCCGGAGGCGACCCCGAGCCGGCGCGCGGTCGAGTCCAGCAGCCGGGGGAAGAAGCCCAGCGGGGCGATCACCACGCCGATGGCGAGCCAGAGGGCCGCGTACTTCTCCCGGAGCTGCTGGCGGCGCAGCAGCTCCAGGATCCACACGAGCACCAGCACGCCGGTGATCGAAGTCAGCACACTCAGCTGCACGATGGGTCTCGCCTTTCACGCGTCGGTGAGGCATGGGGGTGAATGGGGCACATGCTAGGGGCTCCGGTACCGCGGGACGGCCGCGGGGGGAGCGGTGGCGACATCGTGATCAGCTCGCGGAGACCGCGTCGGGCGAGACCGTGACCTGCGCGGTGTCCGTACCGGCGCCGCGCACGCTACCGTCGCCGCGCAGCGCCAGCAACATGACCGCGAGCACCACCAGCGGACCGACGGTGTACGCGGCCTCCACCCGGGTGGCCGGGGCCCCCGGCAGGCAGGTGACCAGCAGCAGCGTCGCGGTACCGAGCGCCCAGCCGAGCAGCTGCCGGCGGTGGTGGCCGCGGGCGATGACGGCCTGGCCGACGACCGTGGCGAGCAGGTAGGCGAGCGTGCCCACCGAGAGCCAGAGGAAGTCCACCGGGCCGAGAGCATGCCGGTCCGCGTTGAACGCGACGTGAATCACCCATGGCCCCAGGACCACGGCGGGCACTCCGCCGAGGACGCCGAGGGCCGCCACCATGCCACAGGTCTTGGTGAGGAGCTTACGGAAGCCGACCCGGTCGCCCGTCGCCACGGCCGTCGACAGCCCCGACATCAGCGAGGCCTGCAGCGCGCCGAACACGAACAGCGGCACCCGGCTGAGCACCATCGCGCCGGTGAACGCGCCGACCAGCACGGCCTGCGAGGGCGCCAGCACCTGGATGCTGAGCACCGCGGCGTTGGCGACGAACTGCGCCAGCAGGAACGAGACGGTCAGCATGCCGAGGCCGCTGCACAGCTCCCGCCAGCCGATGGTCGGCCCCGGCAGCGCGATCCGCAGCGTCCGCGGCAGGCTCACCAGCATGGCCAGCACCGGGGAGACGGCCAGGATCAGGCTGTACGCGAGCGCCGAGTGCACGCCCGCGACCAGCAGGCCGACCGAGAAGACGATCCGCAGGACGCCGTCCAGCCCGAGCTGGAGGCCGTAGGCGCCGAAGTGCCCGAGGCCGGCCAGCACCCCGCGGGTCAGGTAACAGGCGGCCGGTCCGACGAAGGCGGCGGCCAGCGCCACGACCAGGCTGCGGTCGCCGTGGAAGAACACGTCCGCGAGCTGCCGGGAGAACACCCCGAGCCCGGCGAGCACCGCCAGCAGCAGCCCGCCGGTCAGCACGGCCGCCTTGCGCAGCACCGGCGCGGCGCCCTCGTCCCGGGCGGCCCGGGCGGCGATCACCCGGGTCAGTTCCTGCTCGACCGGGAAGAACAGTCCGAGCGCGAAGGACATCGCCATCGTCCACAGGACGGAGACCTCGGCGAGCGACTCGCGGTCGAGCGCGTGCCCGGCCACCGCGAGGTGCGCGTACGAGGCCACCCCGAGGGTGACCGTCCCGACGCCGACGGCCAGCAGCCCCGGCGGCAGCGCGCGCGTCAACCGGCCGAGCACGCCGCTCACCGCTCCGCCGCGGTGCGCAGCGCCCGGAAGGCCGGGCGCTCCAGGGCATCGGCCAGCATGGCCCGCCACTCGGGCAGCGGCGTCAGCCCGGCGGCCGCCCAGCGGTCGTGGCCGAGCACGCTGAAGGCGGGGCGGACGGCCGGGCGGACGAACGCCTCCGAGGTGGTCGGGCGGATCCGCTCCGGGTCGAGCCCGCTCAGCGCGTAGGTCTCGCGGGCCAGCCCGAACCAGGTGGTCCGGCCGCTCGCGGTGCCGTGGTAGACCCCGGCCGGGGCCCATCCGCCGAGCGCGGCCCGGCCGAGCTCGACCAGGCGGCCGGCGAGCGCGTAGGACCAGGTGGGCTGGCCGTGCTGGTCGTCGACCACGTCCAGGGTGTCCCGCTGGGCGGCCAGCTTGAGCATGGTGGCCACGAAGTTCGGGCCGTGCTCGCCGTACAGCCAGGCGGTGCGCACGACGTAGCCGTGCTCGGGGAGCAGTTCCGCGACGGCCCGCTCCCCCACCAGCTTGCTGCGGCCGTACGCGTTGACCGGCGCGGTCGGGGCGTCCTCCGGGCAGGGCTCGGTGGCGTCGCCCGGCAGGACGTAGTCGGTGGAGACGTGCAGCAGCCGGGCGCCGGTCTTGGCGCAGGCCGCGGCGAGGTGGCGCACGCCGGTGCCGTTGACGGCGGTGGCGGCCTCCTCCTCGGTCTCCGCACCGTCGACGTCCGTCCACGCGGCGCAGTTGACCACGATGTCGTGGCCGTCGACGGCGGCCTGCACGGCCGCGGCGTCGGTGATGTCGAGGTCCGCCCGGCGCAGCGCGGTGATCTCGGCGGTCGGGTCGGCGGCCAGCACCGACAGCAGGTCCTGCCCGAGCATCCCGGCCGCGCCGGTGACCAGCCAGCGGACCCGGCCGGTGGCGTTCGCGGTCACTTCGCCAGGGCCGCCTTCTGCTTCAGCGGCTCCCACCAGGCGCGGTTCTCGCGGTACCAGGCGATGGTCGCGGCGAGGCCGTCCTCGAAGCGGACCTGCGGCTCGTAGCCGAGCTCCTCGCGGATCTTGCTGATGTCGATCGAGTAGCGCAGGTCGTGGCCCTTGCGGTCCTCGACGTACTCGACGCTGTCCCAGTCGGCGCCGGCGGCCTCCAGCAGCAGGCCGGTCAGCTCCTTGTTGGTGGCCTCGGTGCCGCCGCCGATGTTGTAGACCTCGCCCGCGCGGCCGCCGCGCATGACCAGCTCGATGCCCCGGCAGTGGTCCGAGACGTGCAGCCAGTCGCGGACGTTGCCACCGTTGCCGTACAGCGGCACCTTCTTGCCGTCGATCAGGTTGGTGGTGAAGAGCGGGATGACCTTCTCGGGGAACTGGTAGTGCCCGTAGTTGTTGGAGCAGCGGGTCACCACGACGTCCATGCCGTGGGTGCGGTGGTACGCCAGCGCCAGCAGGTCGGAGGAGGCCTTGGAGGCCGAGTACGGGGAGTTCGGCACCAGCGGCCAGGTCTCGGTCCAGGAGCCCTCGCTGATCGAGCCGTACACCTCGTCGGTGGAGATGTGCACGAAGCGGCCGACGCCGTGCTTGCGGGCGGCGTCCAGCAGGACCTGGGTGCCCACGACGTTGGTCAGCACGAACGGGCCCGCGCCGGCGATCGAGCGGTCCACGTGCGACTCGGCGGCGAAGTGCACCACCACGTCGTGGCCCGGCATGACCTGGTCGACGGCGTCCGCGTCACAGATGTCGCCCTGGACGAAGGTGTAGCCCTGGTGGTCGGCCACCGGGGCCAGGTTCTCCAGGACGCCCGAGTAGGTGAGCTTGTCAAAGACGGTGATCCGGGCGCTCTCGTCTGCTCCGAGGAGCTGACGGACGAACTCCGAACCGATGAATCCGGCGCCGCCGGTCACGAGGATGCGCATAATGCGCGTAGTCTACCGTCGCCGATCGGCCCCCTCGAACGGCCCAGGACAGGGCCCGTCCGCCTCTCACTTAAGCTGCTCGCATGCGTGGAATCCTCCTGGCCGGCGGGACCGGCTCGCGCCTGTGGCCACTCACCCGGGCCGTCTCGAAGCAGCTCCTCCCGGTCTTCGACAAGCCGATGATCTACTACCCGCTGTCCACCCTGGTGATGGCGGGCATCAGCGAGATCCTGATCATCACCACTCCGGCCGACCGCGAGCAGTTCGAACGCCTGCTGGGCGACGGCTCGCAGCTCGGCCTCAAGCTGGAGTACGCCGTCCAGGAGAAGCCCGAGGGCATCGCCCAGGCCTTCGTGCTCGGTGCCGACTTCATCGGCGACGAGTCGGTCGCCCTCATCCTCGGCGACAACATCTTCCACGGCAGCGGCCTCGGCACCCGGCTGGCCGAGCACACCGACGCCCCCGGCGGCCGGGTCTTCGCCTACCCGGTGGCCGACCCGACCGCGTACGGCGTGGTCGAGTTCGACGACCACGGCCAGGCGATCTCCATCGAGGAGAAGCCCGAGAAGCCCAAGTCCCGCTACGCCGTCCCCGGCCTCTACTTCTACGACAACCAGGTCGTGGAGATCGCCCGCGGCCTGAAGCCCAGCGCGCGCGGCGAGCTGGAGATCACCGCGGTCAACGACGCCTACCTGCGCAAGGGTGAGCTGAACGTCACGATCCTGGATCGCGGCACCGCCTGGCTGGACACCGGCACCTTCGTCTCGATGGTGCAGGCCTCGGAGTTCGTCCGGGTCATCGAGGAGCGCCAGGGCTTCAAGATCGGCTGCATCGAGGAGGCCGTCTGGCGGGCCGGCCTGATCAGCTCCGAGCAGCTGCGCGAGCTCGCCGAGCCGCTGCTGAAGAGCGGCTACGGACAGTACCTGCTGGCCCTGCTGGACGAGGAGAACGCCCGGTGAAGTTCCGTGAACTGAGCATCGAGGGTCTGATCGAGATCACCCCGCAGCTGCACGGCGACCCGCGCGGCATGTTCACCGAGTGGTACCGCTTCGACCGGCTGGCCGAGGTCGTCGGCCACCCGCTGCGACTGGCCCAGGCCAACCTGTCGGTCTCCTCGCGCGGCGTGGTGCGCGGCATCCACTTCGCCGACGTGCCGCCCGGCCAGGCCAAGTACGTGACCTGCGTGCGCGGCGCCGTGCTCGACGTCATCGTGGACCTGCGGGTCGGTTCGCCGACCTTCGGCCGCTGGGAGGGCGTGCGGCTCGACGACGTGGAGCGCCGCGCGGTCTACATCCCGGAGGGCCTCGGCCACGGCTTCTGCGCGCTCAGCGACGACGCCACGCTGTCGTACCTCTGCTCCGAGACGTACAACCCGACCGGCGAGCACTCGGTCCACCCGCTCGACCCCGACCTGGGCATCGAGTGGCCGGCCGACCAGCCGCTGCTGTCGGCCCGGGACGAGGCCGCGCCGTCGCTGGCGGAGGCGATCTCCTCCGGCCTGCTGCCGACGTACGAGACCTGCAAGGCGTTCACCGAGAGCCTGCGCACCCAGCAGGGCTGAGGCCCCGTGAGGACGCACGAAGGCCCGGCCGGATCCCTCCGGCCGGGCCTTCGTCCTTCCGGTCACTTGTCCCGGAACACCCAGTACTTGTAGCCGAAGTAGTTCACCACCGAGAGGATGACCAGCGCGAGCGCGCGGGCCAGCAGGTAGAAGAGGCCGAGCTTCACGAAGCCGCCGACCAGCAGCACGGTGCCGACCCAGTTGCCGCTCGCCATCACCAGGTAGCGGGCGGTCTGCTTGCCGACCGGCGAGGAGCTCTCGAAGGCCCAGATCCGGTTCAGCACGAAGTTCGTCGTGAAACCGGCCAGCACCGCGGCGAAGGTGGACACCGCCAGCGGCAGGCCGAGCACCCCGTGCAGGACGTACAGCAGGCCCATGTCGACCGTGGTGCTGGTGACGCCGGCGGCCAGGAACCGCACCGCGCTATGGCCCAGAAGTCCGGCGATCCGGCCCTTCACGGTGGATCCGGACACTTCCGAGGGCGATTCCAGTTGAGTCACGGGGGAATCGTAAGTGCAACGCCGGGCGGGCACACAGCCGCCCGGTCAGGGCGAAATCGGCCACCCGTTATCTTGGTCGCGTGTCCTCATACTCCCCCGCCGTGACCTCCCCTCCCTCGCCGGCCGCGAGCAGGGCCGGCGACAGTTCCAGCCGTCCGGGCCGCCTGCTGTTCCGGCGGACCTGGTGGACCGCGTTCATCGGGTTCTTCCTCGTCTGCGCGGGCTGGGCGCTCGCCTCGCCGTACGACGCGAGCCCGGACGAGCGGGAGCACATCGTCCGCGCGGTCGGGGTGGCCCGGGGAGAGTTCGCACCCAAGCCCGAGGCGGCCGGCGGCGGCACCGGTGCCTTCCAGCACGTGCCGGCCTCGATCGTCCGGGACAACTGCTGGTGGTTCGACCCCACCAAGTCGGTGGCCTGCGCCAAGGCGCCCGGGGGCGCGGACCAGCAGATCGAGCGGGTGGGCACCCGGGCCGGCCGGTACAACCCGGTCTACTACGCGCTCGTCGGCTGGCCGATGGCCCTCTGGCCGAACTGGCTGGGCCTCACCCTGGCCCGGCTGATCAGCGCCGCCCTGGTCTCGGCGCTGCTCGCCTCCGCCGCGCACAGCCTGGTCGCCTGGACGAGGCACCGGATCGCGGCGGCCGGGCTGCTGGTCGCGGTCACCCCGATCACCGCGCACCTGGCGGGCTCGATCAACCCCAACGGCATCGAGATCGCGGCCGGCGTGGCCCTGGTCGCGGCCCTCATCCCGACCATGCTGGACCCGGAGCAGCCGCTGCGGCGAGCGGCCATGGTGCAGATCGGGATCGCCGGCTCGGTGCTCATGACGGTCCGCGCGCTCGGCCCGCTCTGGTGCGCGGCGGTCCTCGGGATCATGCTGATCCCGGCCAAGCGGGAGCGGCTGAAGGAGCTGCTGCGCTTCCGGCCGGCCTGGTGGGCCGCCGGGACGCTGTTCGCGGCCGGCGCCGCGGGGGCGCTGTGGACCGTGGCCATGAAGGCCTCGGAGATGATGCCCGTCCAGGTGCCGCCCGGCATCACGGTGCCGAAGGCGATCCGGCACGAGGTCATCGTGCGCTGGCCCGACTACTTCACCGAGGTGATCGGCGTCCCGTCCTGGCTCGACACGCACCTGCCCGGCACCGCCTACTACCTCTGGTACCTGGCCATCGGCTGCCTGGTGCTGCCCGCGCTCGCCTTCGGCGTGTGGAGCGACCGCTGGCGGGTGCTCGCCTTCTTCCTCGCCCCGTTCGCGGTGATCACGCTCTCGGACGCGATCGCGGCGCACAAGGTCGGCTTCGCCGGCCAGGGCCGGTACATGCTGCCCGTCGCCGTCGGGGTCCCGCTGGTCGCGGCCTTCGTCCTGGGGCGCCGGGGCGTGCTCGACGGAGCCCGGTCGGCCTCGCTGGTCCGGATGATCGCACTCCTGGTGCTGCCGCTGCAGCTGGCCTTCCTCGGCTACACCATGATCCGCTGGCAGGCGGGCCTCGGCACCTCGGTGGACTACACCCCGCTCAACCCGCTGGCCGGCACCTGGCACCCGCCGGCGGGCTCGGCGACCGCGCTGCTGACCGCCGTGGCCGGCTGCGTGGTGCTCGGGATCTGGGCGTGGACCAGCACCGGCGGCCGGGCGGCCCAGGAGGAGCGGCCCGCCACGGTCAGCGCTTCCTGAAGACCCACAGTTTGAGGAGGACGAACCGGGCCACGGTGGCGAGACCGTTCGCCACCACGAGCCCGGTCACCTCCACCACCCGGGACGCGTGCGACACCGCCACGTCGAGCAGCGCGAGGACACCGCTGCTGAGACCGAGCCCGATCAGGAACGCGACCGCTCCCTGGAGCTGGTGGCGCACCGCGCCGTCCGAGCCGGTGATGCCGAAGGTGAAGCGGCGGTTGGCCGCGGTGTTGGCCACCGCGCTGACGGCCAGCGCGACCAGGTTGGCCACCTGGGACGAGGCGACCAGTCGCAGGGCGACGAACAGCGCCAGGTAGAAGAGGGTGCTCAGCACCCCGATGACCAGGAAGGACGGCAGCTGCCGCCGGACCGTCCGCGGCCCGTCGGACCCGTCGCGGTGGTCGTGCCCGTCGTGCTCGCCCCGGTCGGCGGAGAGGATCTCGTTCACTCGCCCGTACCGTACCGGTCCGGCTCCTCGGCCGAGTCGTAGCCGACGAAGTAGGCGGGCCGCGCCTGGACGGCGGAGTAGATCCGGCCGACGTACTCGCCGAGCAGTCCGACGCAGACCAGCTGGACGGCGCCGATGAACAGCATCCCTATGAAGAGCGAGGACCAGCCGGGCACGGTGGAGCCGACCGCGTACGCGACCGTGGTGTAGAGCGCCAGCGCGATGCAGACCAGGAAGCTGAACAGCCCGAGCCAGGTGGCGAGCCGCAGCGGGGCCGCGGAGAAGTTGGTGACGCTGTCCAGCGCCAGCCGGACCATCTTGGACAGCGGGTAGTGGGTGCTGCCCGCGACCCGCTCCTCCCGCACGTAGACCACCTCGCCGCTGGGGAAGCCCAGCCACGGCACCAGCAGCCGGTAGACCGGCTGGTGCTCGGGCATCGCCTTCAGCGCGTTCACCGCGGCCCGGCTGAGCAGCCGGAAGTCGCCGGCCTGGTTGGGCATCCGCTTGCCGACCAGCTTGCGCATCAGCCAGTAGTACGCCCCGGCGGTGCGCCGCTTGAAGAAGGTGTCGGTGCCGCGGTCGCCGCGGACGCCGTAGACGATGTCGAGGCTCTGCTCGCGGGCGAGCTCCAGCATCTCGGGGATCTTCTCCGGCGGGTCCTGCAGGTCGGCGTCGATGGAGACGACGTAGTCGCCGAAGGCGCGGTGGAGGCCGGCGGTGAGGGCGGCCTGGTGCCCGGAGTTGCGGGCGAAGCGGACGATGCGGAACTCCGGCCAGTCCTGGTGGATCTTCTGCATCAGCACCGGCGTCGCATCGGTGCTGCCGTCGTCGACGCCGACCACCTCGTAGGCCACGTCGAGCCCGTCGAGGATCGGCCGCAGCCGCTCGACGGTCAGCGGGAGCGCCTCCTGCTCGTTGTAGATCGGCATCACGACCGACAACAGCGGTGCCGTTGACATGCGTTGGATCCCACTTTCCGCGACGGCGGGGCTGGTTGGTGGCCCGACCATAACAGTCTGCGATGAGCGGCCGGTGAAAGGAGGCGCGCTCCGGTGAGCGCCCCGTGAGACGCCGAAGGGCCCCGCGCACCGTGCGGTGCGCGGGGCCCTTCGGACTCAGCCTGTACGGGGCAGGCAGGTCAGATCGTCAATTACTTGATGATCTTGGTGACCTGGCCGGCGCCGACGGTGCGGCCACCCTCACGGATGGCGAACTTCAGGCCCTCCTCCATGGCGATCGGCTGGATCAGCGCGACCGTCATGGCGGTGTTGTCGCCCGGCATGACCATCTCGGTGCCCTCGGGGAGGGTCACGACGCCGGTCACGTCCGTGGTACGGAAGTAGAACTGCGGGCGGTAGTTGTTGAAGAACGGGGTGTGGCGGCCACCCTCGTCCTTCGACAGGATGTAGGACTGGGCCTCGAAGTCGGTGTGCGGCGTGACCGAACCCGGCTTGATGATGACCTGGCCGCGCTCGACGTCCTCGCGCTTGATGCCACGGAGGAGCAGACCGACGTTCTCACCGGCCTGGCCCTCGTCGAGCAGCTTGCGGAACATCTCGATACCGGTGACCGTGGTGGTGGTCTTGGTCTCCTTGATGCCGATGATGTCGACAGTCTCGTTGACCTTGAGGATACCGCGCTCGATACGACCGGTGACGACGGTGCCACGACCGGTGATCGTGAAGACGTCCTCGATCGGCATCAGGAACGGCTGGTCCACGGCGCGGGCCGGGGTCGGGATGCTCTCGTCGACCGCGTGCATGAGGCCGAGGAGCTTCTCGCCCCACTCCTTGTCGCCCTCCAGCGCCTTCAGCGCGGAGACGCGGACGACCGGCAGGTCGTCGCCCGGGAACTCGTACTCGGAGAGGAGCTCGCGGACCTCGAGCTCGACGAGCTCCAGGATCTCCTCGTCGTCCACCATGTCGGCCTTGTTCAGGGCGACGACGATGTAGGGGACGCCGACCTGGCGGGCCAGGAGGACGTGCTCCTTGGTCTGCGGCATCGGGCCGTCGGTGGCGGCGACGACGAGGATCGCACCGTCCATCTGGGCCGCACCGGTGATCATGTTCTTGATGTAGTCCGCGTGACCCGGGCAGTCGACGTGGGCGTAGTGACGCGCCTCGGTCTGGTACTCGACGTGCGCGATCGAGATGGTGATACCGCGCTGCCGCTCCTCCGGCGCCTTGTCGATCTGGTCGAACGGCGTGAAGGGGTTGATCTCCGGGTACGCGTCGTGCAGCACCTTGGTGATGGCCGCGGTAAGGGTCGTCTTACCGTGGTCGATGTGACCGATGGTGCCGATGTTGACGTGGGGCTTCGTCCGCTCGAACTTCGCCTTCGCCACTGCAGTCCTCCTGAGGACAGATCCTGTACGCCGTGCTGACGTCAGTTGGTCTTGTATCGGGCTTGGTCCGTGATGCCGGAAGCACCTCGTACCGTCCCGCGGGTGGGGGCCGGAGGCCCCGGGAGGATCCGTCCGGATCCTCCCGGGTCGCCTCCTCATAGCCTAAGGGGTCGAAATCATCCCGAATGTCGGACTGATTCCGAGGCCGACAGAGCCGGACCTACTCGCCCTTGGACTTGGCGATGATCTCCTCAGCCACGGCCTTGGGGACCTCGGCGTACGAGTCGAACTGCATCGAGTAGCTGGCGCGACCAGAGGTCTTGCTGCGCAGGTCACCGACGTAGCCGAACATCTCGGAGAGGGGCACCAGCGCCGTGACGACGCGGGCACCGTGACGCTCGTCCATGGACCGGATCTGGCCACGGCGAGAGTTGATGTCGCCGATCACGTCGCCCATGTAGTCCTCGGGCGTGGTGACCTCGACGGCCATCATCGGCTCGAGAAGGACCGGCTTGGCCTTCTTCGCGCCTTCCTTGAAGGCCATCGAACCGGCGATCTTGAACGCGAGCTCGGAGGAGTCGACGTCGTGCGCCTGGCCGTCCAGCAGGCTCACGCGGACACCCTGCAGCGGGTAGCCGGCGAGGATGCCGAACTCCATGGCCTCCTGGCAACCGGCGTCGACCGACGGGATGTACTCCCGCGGAACGCGGCCACCGGTGACCTTGTTGACGAACTCGTAGCCCTCGGCCTGCTCGAGCGGCTCGATCGCGATCTGCACCTTGGCGAACTGACCGGAACCACCGGTCTGCTTCTTGTGGGTGTAGTCGATGCGCTCGACGGCCTGACGGATCGTCTCGCGGTACGCGACCTGCGGCTTGCCGACGTTGGCCTCGACCTTGAACTCACGCTTCATACGGTCGACCAGCACCTCGAGGTGCAGCTCGCCCATACCCGCGATGATGGTCTGGCCGGTCTCGTCGTCCGTGTTGACCTGGAAGGACGGGTCCTCCTCGGCGAGACGCTGGATGGCGACACCCAGCTTCTCCTGGTCACCCTTGGACTTGGGCTCGATCGCGACGCGGATGACCGGGGCCGGGAAGTCCATGGACTCCAGGATGACCGGGTTCTTCTCGTCGGACAGCGTCTCACCGGTGGTGGTCTGCTTCAGGCCCATGACGGCGACGATGTCGCCAGCGCCCACCGACTCGATCTCCTCACGCTTGTTCGCGTGCATGCGGTAGATCTTGCCGATGCGCTCCTTCTTGCCCTTGACGGCGTTCAGCACCGAGGTGCCGGACTCCAGGCGGCCGGAGTAGATCCGGACGAAGGTGAGCTTGCCCAGGTGCGGGTCGGACATGATCTTGAACGCCAGCGCGGACAGCGGCTCGTCGTCCGACGCCTTGCGGGAGATCTTGGTGTCCGGGTCGTTCGGCTTGGTGCCCTCGATGGACTCGATGTCCAGCGGCGACGGCAGGTACTTGACGACCGCGTCGAGCAGGGGCTGAACGCCCTTGTTCTTGAAGGCGGTACCGCAGAAGATCGGGGTGAAGTCCGAGTTCAGGGTGCCCTTGCGGATCGCGTCCTGCAGCAGCTCGACCGGGATCTCCTCGCCCTCGAGGGCGAGCTCCATGATCTCGTCGCTGACGTTCGAGACCGTGTCGATCAGCTGCTCGCGGTACTCGTCAGCCTGCTCCTGCAGCTCGGCCGGGATGTCGACGATGTCGTACATCTCGCCCTTGGCGGCCTCGGCGGACCAGACCAGCGCCTTCATGCGGACCAGGTCGACAACGCCCTGGAAGTCCGCCTCGGCACCGATCGGCAGCTGCATGACCAGCGGGGTCGCGCCGAGGCGGTCCACGATGGTCTGCACGCAGAAGAAGAAGTTGGCGCCCGTGCGGTCCAGCTTGTTGATGAAGCAGATGCGCGGGACGCCGTAGCGGTCAGCCTGCCGCCACACGGTCTCGGACTGGGGCTCGACACCGGCGACACCGTCGAACACCGTCACGGCACCGTCGAGGACGCGCAGCGAGCGCTCCACCTCGACGGTGAAGTCGACGTGACCCGGGGTGTCGATGATGTTGATGGTGTTGTCGACGTCGTCGACCGTCCAGTGACAGGTCGTCGCGGCCGACGTGATCGTGATGCCGCGCTCCTGCTCCTGCTCCATCCAGTCCATGGTGGCAGCGCCATCGTGGACCTCACCGATCTTGTACGAGACACCGGTGTAGAACAGGATCCGCTCGGTGGTGGTGGTCTTGCCCGCGTCGATGTGCGCCATGATCCCGATGTTGCGGACCTTGGCGAGGTCAAGGGAGGTTGCAGCCATGGTGGCTCGTTCTCTCTCTGTCTAGTGACGGGGTAGGGACTACCAGCGGTAGTGCGCGAAGGCCTTGTTGGACTCGGCCATCTTGTGGGTGTCCTCGCGACGCTTCACGGAAGCGCCCAGGCCGTTGCTGGCGTCGAGGATCTCGTTCATCAGGCGCTCGGTCATGGTCTTCTCGCGACGGGCGCGGGAGTAACCGACCATCCAGCGCAGCGCCAGGGTGCTGGCGCGGCCCGGACGGACCTCGACCGGAACCTGGTAGGTCGCGCCACCGACACGGCGGGACTTGACCTCGAGGGCCGGCTTGACGTTCTCCAGCGCGCGCTTCAGCGTGACGACCGGGTCGGAGCCGGTCTTGTCGCGGACGCCCTCGAGGGCGCCGTAGACGATCCGCTCGGCGGTGGAGCGCTTGCCGTGCAGCAGGATCTTGTTGACCAGCTGGGTGACGACCGGGGAGCCGTAAACCGGGTCGATGATGACCGGGCGCTTCGGGGCGGGGCCCTTACGAGGCATTCTTACTTCTCCTTCTTGGCGCCGTAGCGGCTGCGGGCCTGCTTGCGGTTCTTGACACCCTGGGTGTCAAGCGAACCGCGGATGATCTTGTAGCGGACACCAGGAAGGTCCTTCACACGACCACCGCGCACCAGCACGATGGAGTGCTCCTGCAGGTTGTGGCCCTCGCCCGGAATGTAAGCGGTGACCTCGATCCCGCTGGTGAGGCGCACACGGGCGACCTTACGAAGGGCCGAGTTCGGCTTCTTCGGGGTGGTCGTGTACACACGCGTGCAGACCCCACGGCGCTGCGGGGAGCCCTTCAGCGCGGGAGTCTTGTTCTTCTCGACCTTGTCCTGCCGGCCCTTTCGGACCAGCTGCTGGATCGTAGGCACCGTTTCTCCGTTTTCTGTGTGCCAAGGCTTGGTGGAACTAACCTGCGGTGTCTTCCCTCGCAACCGGCCCCGTGGTCGACCCACGCGGTCGGGTGTGTTGGGCTTTTCCGACACGGAATCCCATGGCTGATGTACAGCGACGGCGCTCTACGCGCGGGGCGCTGGAAAGCGCTCCGGCTCGGCGCGGCGACCGGTGTGCATGCACGCACAAGGACCCGGGGACAC
The DNA here is from genome assembly GCF_040302665.1 of Kitasatospora sp. NPDC097691. Classification (NCBI taxonomy): domain Bacteria; kingdom Bacillati; phylum Actinomycetota; class Actinomycetes; order Kitasatosporales; family Streptomycetaceae; genus Kitasatospora; species Kitasatospora sp. NPDC097691. The sequence goes on from NZ_JBEORY010000005.1 coordinate 145,481, forward strand.
CCCAGGCACAAGGTCAGAGCGTACCTAGCGCATGGGGCTCGGTCAAAACAAATGCAACGCCGCAGGTCGTCGCCTTCGGCCGGGCGTCACGCGGGTGTCCCGCACGTGACCGCCCGGTGTCGGGCCGTCTTCACCCGCTCTACCACAGTCGTCGGCCGCCCGCCAGCGGAGCGCCGCCGCGCGGCTAGGCGATGCCCGCCAGGATCAGCAGCGCCCAGAACGCGCTGCCCATGTAGCCGAGGACCAGGCCCACGACGGCCGCCCAGTCGCCGTCCATGTTGCGTTCGCGGATCTGGGACCGGGCGATGTGGCCGGTGATCACCGCGGGCAGCACCGGCAGCGCCAGGAAGCCGGTCAGGCCGCACACCAGGGAGACGACCGCCAGCACGTTGGTGGGGCGGGCCTGCGGGGGCGGCGGGACGCCCAGGAAGGTGGCCGGGACCGGCGGGGCGGCGGGGGCCGTCATCGGGCCGGCGGGCAGGTCCGCCACCAGCGCGGCCAGCTGCCCGTAGGTCTGCGCCGCGGCCGCGACCTCGTGGCGCTGCTCGTACTCCTGGACGGAGAGCCGGCCCTCGGCGAACGCGGCCTTCAGCACGTCGAGCGTCCGGTCGCGGTCCGCGTGGCCCGCCCGCATCGCGGCCTGCGAGGACGCAGCGGGCGCGGGAGCCGGGGCCGGCTGCCAGCCGACGACCGGCCGGTGCCCGTCGCCCGGCTCGTGCCCCGGCTCATGGCCGTGCTTGTGGACGGGACCGGGTTCGCCCCACGGTTGAACGGACATCCGCCACCTCCCGGTACCGCGGCACCCCCGCGCACCCTCGCTGCTCCTCATAGTGCAGGACGAACAAGCGAACTGAGTAGTTGCCAAATCGGACCGGCAACCGTCGGGGAGGCGTTCCGGACGGCGCGCCTCACCCGTTCGGCGGACACGCTCAGGGGATCCTCAACTCGGGCGACAGCCCGTACGGGCAGTGACAGGCTGAGCCCGACAGTTCCGCCGACCACGAGCAGAGAAGGCAGCGATGCAGGCGTCAGCACCACCTCCCTCCGACCTCCCCCGACCGGACGCCCCGTCCGCCGTCAGCATCCGAGGGCTGTGGAAGCACTTCGGCACCCAGGCCGCCGTGGCCGGGCTGAGCCTGGAACTTCCGGCGGGCTCGTTCATCGGCCTGGTCGGCCCGAACGGTGCCGGCAAGACCACCACGCTGTCGATGGTCACCGGGCTGCTGCGGCCCGACCAGGGCACCGTCCTGGTGCACGGCGCCGACGTCTGGGCCGACCCGGTCACGGTCAAGGCGCGGATCGGCATCCTGCCCGAGGGCCTGCGGATGTTCGAGCGGCTCAGCGGGCGCGAACTGCTGCAGTACACCGGGCGGCTGCGCGGACTGCCCGGCGCCGAGGTCGACCGTCGGGCCGAGGAGCTGCTGGCCGTCCTGGACCTCGGCCGGGACGCCGACAAGCTGGTCGCCGACTACTCCACCGGCATGCGCAAGAAGATCGGCCTGGCCGCCGCGCTGCTGCACAACCCCGACGTGCTGTTCCTGGACGAGCCCTTCGAAGGCGTCGACCCGGTCTCCGCCCAGACCATCCGCGGCGTGCTCAAGCGGTACGCGGCGGCCGGCTCCACGGTCGTCTTCTCCAGCCATGTGATGGAGCTGGTCGAGCAGCTCTGCGACTGGGTCGCGGTGGTCAACGCGGGCCGGGTCATCGCCCACGGCCCGCTGGACTCCGTCCGGGGCGGACGCAGCCTGCACGAGGCCTTCCTCGATCTGATCGGCGTCCGCGAGGACGACGGGCAGGCCCTCGGCTGGCTCGGCGGCGGGCAGTTCGACGGCGGACGGCCCGCAGGCGGGCAGCTCGGGGGCGGACAGCTCGGGGGCGGACAGTGACCGCGGCCGTGCCCGGCGCGGTTCCGGACGGGCGGACGGTGGTCCGCGCCCTGGTCGCGCTCAAGCTGCGGCTGCTGCGCAACGGGCTGCGGCGCAGCCCCGGCAGGACCACCGTCTACGTGCTCGGCGGCGTCGTGGGCCTGGCCTTCGCGGCCGGCATTGCCGTCGCCATGGCCGCGCTGAACGGGCGCTTCGCGGGCTCCGGGGACGCCGGGGTGATGCTGCTCGGCGTGCTGACCCTGGGCTGGGCGGCGCTGCCGCTGTTCCTGTTCTCCAGCGACGAGAGCGCCGACCCGACCCGGCTCACCATGCTGCCGCTGCGGCCCGGTCCGCTGCTGCGCGGCTCGCTGCTGGCCGCGCTGATCGGGCCGGGACCGCTGATCAACCTGGTGCTGGTGACCGGCGCGGTGCTGGCCGGCGCCGACGGCGGGGCCTCCGCCGCGGTCGCCGTGGTCGGCGTGCCGCTCGCACTGCTCGGCCTGGTCACGCTCTCCCGGGCGGTCGCGGCCGGCAACGCCCGGATGCTCTCCAGCCGCCGGGGCAAGGACTTCGCGATCTTCGGCGGGCTGGCCTTCGCGCTGCTGATCCAGGCCGCCAACGTCGGTTCGCAGAGCGTCTTCGGCCGCCCCGGCAACGACATCGACCTCGGCCCGCTGAAGCCGATCGCCTCCGTCCTGCGCTGGATCCCGCCGATCAGCGCGGCGGACGCGCCGCGCACCGCCGCCGAGGGCCGGTACGGGCTCGCGCTGCTGCAGCTCGCCGCGGCCGGCGTGCTGCTGGCGCTGCTGCTGCGCTGGTGGCGCGGCAGCCTGCAGGAGCTGATGGTCACCGCCGACTCCTCCACCCTGGAGGTGGCCCGCGGGGTGCAGCGCTCACGTGGCTGGGGCTTCCTGCCGGAGGGCCGGACCGGCGCGGTGATGCAGCGCCACCTGCGGTACGCCTGGCGCGAACCGCGCGCGAAGGCCGCGCTGTTCACCAGCATCGGCATGACGGTGGTGATCTGCCTGCTGTCCATGGTCCAGGGCTGGGCGAGCGTCTACCTGCTGGCGATGACCGGGACGTTCCTCGGGCTGCAGATGCTCAACCTGTTCGGCATGGACGGCTCGGCGTTCTGGATGGTCGCCGCCACCCTGCGCACCCCGGCCGACGCCCGGGACGAGCTGCGGGGCCGGGCGTACGCGGTGCTGTCGTACGCGATCCCGGTGACGCTGGTGCTCGGCCTGGTGCTGGCGGCCGTCACCGGCAGGTGGGCGGAGCTGCCCGCCGCGGTCGGCCTCGCGCTCGCGCTGCTCGGCTGCGGGGTGGCGCTCGGCGCGATGTTCAGCGTGCTGGTGCCGTACAGCATGCCGGCCGACAGCAACCCGATGCGCAACGCCGCCCCGGGCCAGGGCGGGCTGGTCATGCTCAACTCCTTCGGCTCGATGGTCGGCGTCGCGCTGCTCGCCCTGCCGGTGGGCGGCTACCTCGGCTGGGCGCTGGTCTCGGACGCGCCGAGCTGGCCGGTCCTGCTGATCGGCCCGCTCTACGGCGCGCTGGTCGCCGTCCTCGGCGTGCGGATGGCGGCCGACCGGCTGCTGGAACGCGCTCCGGAGATCCTGGCCACGGCCGTCGAGCGCTAGCCGAACCGCTCCGCCCGGTGCCCGGTCCCGTCTCGGGGCCGGGCACCGCCGTCCGCTTCCCCGCTCGCTCCCTCCCCACTCCCGCCCCGCCCCCGCCCCGCCGCCCCCGGTCGTCGGTGCGCGCTCCGGCATCATGGGCAGGAGGAACCGGGCCGTCGAGGAGAGCAGGGACACACCGTGGGCAAGCGCGCGCAGCAGGCCGGGGACGCCGGGCCGCTGCTGGAGCAGGCGGTGCGGTCGGTGCTGACGGCACCCGAGGAGGCGCTGGACCTCGCCCTGGACACCGGGGCGTCGCTGCTGGCCGCCTCGGCCGGGCAGTGGTCGGCGGTCAGCCGGGCGCTGCTGGGGTACGCGGACACCGCCGTCGGCCGCTGCTGGTCCGCCGGCTGGCGCCCGGCCGATCTGGCGCGGGTGGTGCGGCGCGGGCTGAAGCCCGTCCACCTGGCCCTCGCGGTGGACCTGATCGCCGCCGAGGACCGCCGCCACGCCGCGGCCGCGCTCGACCGGCGCTGGCGGGAGCAGCTGCGCGAGCTGGAGGCCGAGGTCTGGTGGCCCGGCGACGAGCAGTACCTGGGGGCCTTCGCCCAGCGGCACCGGCTGGACCGCTTCGCGCTCGCCACCGCCGTCCTGGAGCTGCTGCGCACCTGGGGCCGGCTGCCCCCGATCGCCCCGGTGGGGCCGGCTCCGGGGCAGGCGGCGCGGGCGCAGCACTCCGGGCCGGAGCACCCCGGGTCCTCGGCCGGCGAGCCGCGGATGCTGGCCCGGATCCGGGCGCTGCTGGCCAAGGCCGAGTCCACCGAGTACCCCGAGGAGGCCGAGGCGCTGACCGCCAAGGCCCAGCAGCTGATGGCCCAGCACAGCATCGACGAGGCGCTGCTGGCGGCCGCCGGTGCGGACCGGGACATCCCGGCGGCGCTGCGGATCGGGGTGGACAACCCGTACGAGGGCCCCAAGACGATGCTGCTGGACGCGGTCGCGGCGGCCAACCGGTGCCGGGTGGTGTGGGCGAAGGAGTTCGGCTTCTGCACCGTGGTCGGGTTCGACGGCGACCTGGACGGCGTCGAGCTGCTCTACACCTCGCTGCTGGTGCAGGCCACCCACGCGCTCAACAAGGCGGGTTCCGGCCGGGACTCGCGCAGCAAGGCGTTCCGGCAGTCCTTCCTGGTCGCGTACGCGGCGCGGATCCGCGAGCGGCTGACCGCCGCCACCGAGCGGACCACCAGCGCCGCCGCGGCCGGCCGGCACCTGCGCGAGGACGGCACCGAGGAGCAGCTGCTGCCGGACGCGCGGCTGCTGCCCGCGCTCGCCGCCCGCTCGGAGGCGGTGGACGAGGAGGTCGGCCGGCTGTTCCCGAAGCTGGTCTCGCAGCGGGTCCGGGTCAGCGACGGCGAGGGCTGGGCGGCCGGGCGCGCCGCCGCCGACCGGGCCGCGCTGCACGGGCGCGCCGGGGAGATCCGCCGGTAGCTCCGCACGCGGACCTGATAGAACTACTCCGCCACGAACGAAGGGGGACTCGACGTGACGGAGCCGGCTGCCGAGTCGGGGTACCGGGACCGGGTGCGCGGAGCGCTGCTCGGCGGAGCCGTCGGCGATGCGCTGGGCTGGCCGGTGGAGTTCCAGCAGCTCCATCAGATCCAGGACCGCTTCGGGCCGGAGGGCGTGACCTCCCTGCCGAGCGGTCCCGGGCCGGTCGAGGTCACCGACGACACCCAGATGACGCTGTTCACCGCCGAGGGCCTGATCCGCGGCTTCGTCCGCGGCTGGACGGGCGGCGGCGGCTCGGTGCCGGAGGCCGTCCACGGCGCCTACCGGCGCTGGCTGCTGACGCAGTACCAGCCCGCGCCGGACGCCGAGCCGCAGCCCCGCCCGTACGACGGCTGGCTGCTGCGGCAGCCCTTCCTGTACGCGCGGCGGGCGCCGGGCAACGCCTGCCTGAGCGGGGTGTCCGAGCACCCGGTGTTCGAGGCGCCGTCCGTGATCGGGCGGCCGGGGCCGATCAACCCGGGTTCCAAGGGCTGCGGCACGGTGATGCGCTCGGCGCCGTTCGGGCTGGCCCGGCTGGGTGCCGAGCAGTCCTTCGGGCTGGCGGTGCAGTGCGCCCAGCTCACCCACGGGCACCCGACCGGGTACCTCGCGGCGGGCGCCTTCGCGGCGCTGGTCGAGCGGCTCGCCAACGGGACGGAGCCGTGGGCGGCGGTCGGCGAGACCGTGGAGCAGATCCGCGAGCTGCCCTCCTCCAAGGAGACCGTCCAGGCGCTGGCCCGGGCGGTGCGGGTCGCGCAGGAGTCCCAGCCGTCGGCGGAGGCGGTGGAGCGGGTCGGGCTCGGCTGGATCGCCGAGGAGTGCCTGGCCATCGCGGTGTACTCGCTGCTGGCGGCCACCCTCGACCCCGACCCGGTGCGCAGCGCGCTGCTGCTGTCGGTGAACCACTCCGGGGACAGCGACTCGACCGGCGCGGTCTGCGGCAACCTGGTGGGGGCCGCGTACGGCGCCTCGGCGCTGCCCACCGAGTGGGCCGGGGCGGTCGAGGGGCGGGCCGAGCTGCGGCAGGTCGCGGACGATCTGCTGGTGCTGTTCGGCAGCCGCGACCCGCTCCACCCGGGGCTCGGCGGGCGCTACCCGGCCTGGTGAGCCGCCCCGACCGGCCCGGTGGCTACTTCGCCTGCGGGTCGGCGACCTGGCCGAGGAACAGCGGCCGCCCGCCGTGGGTGTCCCGGATGAGGAACAGGAACGGCCGGTCGATGTGCAGCTGGGCGGTCTGGTCGGGGGCCGGCGCGGCCGCCGCGGCGATCCCGACGCCGCTGCCGGCCGCCGCGACCGTGCCGTCCTCGTCGACCTCGACGGTGGCCTTCTGCACCACCGTGCTGACGGCGAGCGGCTCCTTGGCGATGCCGCTGAGGTCGGCCCGGTCGAAGAGCGAGTTCACGCCGAGCGAGCGCAGCACGGGGGTGAGTTCCTCGGACGTGTCGAAGTGGAAGCGCGGGAGCTGCAGGTCGACGCGCCGCTCGGTGAGGGCGCCGAGGATCCGGTCGAGCTGGGGCTGGTCCAGGCCCTTGGTGAACGCGTCGAAGCCGCCCTGCGCGGGGACGATCAGGTCCATCACCAACCCGCCGTCCGCGTAGGGGAGTTCGACGGCCTGCCAGGGTTCGCCGACGATCCCGCCGGAGCCGTCGGCGTACTTGAACTCGCCGGTCTGACTCATCGAGGGGACGGCCGGGGCGGAGCCGTCGAGCTTGTGGAACGGGCGGTCGGCGGTCTGGGCGGGCTTGAACGCGGAGGCCCACTTGGCCTTGAGGTAGAGCGCGTCGGTGAGCACCAGCCGGGTGTCCGGGGTGATCGCGTTCGGGGCGAAGAGGTCCTTGATCCGGCCTTCGGTGGCCTTCTCCACGGCCGCGTTGACGGTCTTGCGGGCGCCCTCCGGGTCCTTGGCGAAGTCGACGGGGTGCACCCCGGTGTCGAAGGCGGCGGCCAGGGTGGCCAGGTAGTCCGGCTGCACCGCGAAGCCCTGCTGCGTCCAGAGGTCGTCGCTCTGGCGCAGGGTGAGGCCACCGCCGGAAGGGGTCTGGCGGTTCAGCGCGCCGATGGCGAGGGCGTACTGCTGCGGGGTGAGCCCGGTGTGCAGGGCCTTGGCGAGTTCGTCGGCGGTGGTGCCGCGGGTGCCGGGCAGCAGCATGGCGAGCACGGTGGCCAGGCCGGACGGGGAGACCACGAGGTTGCGGCCGGCCTGGTCGGGCCGCGCGCCGAGGGTGTGCAGGAGGTCGAGGCCGAAGGCGTCGGTGGCGGTCGCGGTCGCGGTCAGCTGGGCCGGGTCGACCGCGGGCCGGCTCGCCGGCGCCGAGGACCGGAGCTCCGCGGGCGCGGCGGTCCCGTTGCTGCCGCACCCGGCGAGCAGGGGCGCGGCGAGCACGGCGGCGAGGAGCAGCGCCGCCGGACGGCGGGGTGGACGACGGTTTCCGGTGCTGCGGTTCGTCATGGCCCTTCGACGCACCACCCCGCCGCCCGGTTCCGCCCGCCCGGATCCGCCCGATCGGTCCCGGCACGGGTCAGTCCCAGAGCGCCCCGAGCTCCAGCAGCTCGTCCCGGTGCTCGATCCGCTCCACCCACTCGGCCGGCCAGACCGCCTCGCCGTGGTGGGCGCCGGCGAAGGCGCCGGCAAGGCAGGCGAGGGAGTCGGAGTCGCCGCTGGAGTAGGCGGCCCGGCGGACGGCGGCCACCGGGTCGTCCGGCAGCAGCAGGAAGCAGAGCAGGCCGGTGCCGAAGGCCTCCTCGGCGACCCAGCCCTCGCCGGTGGCCAGGCAGGGATCGGCCTCGACGTCGGGCGCGGCGAGCGCGGCCTCCAGCTCGTCGAGCACCTTGATGCAGTCGTCCCAGCCGCGGGCCAGGACGGCCTGCGGGGAGCTGCCGTACCAGTGGTCGGCGAGGTCGCCGAGCCAGAACTCGTCGTAGCGCTCGCGGCTCGCCAGCGCGTACGCCCGCAGCACCGCGGGCAGCCCGGCCGGCGGGACGCCCTCGGCCAGCTTGCGGACGGCGTACGCGGTGAGGTCACTGGCGGCGAGCGCGGTGGGGTGGCCGTGGGTGAGCGCGGACTGCAGCTGGGCGGCGCCGGACAGCTGCCTGGCGTCCAGCTCGCGGACCAGCCCGACCGGGGCGACCCGCATGTTGGCGCCGCAGCCCTTGGAGCCGACGTCGCTGGCCTGCTGCCAGCGGTACTCGGGGTGGCTGAGCCGCTCGCAGGCGCGCAGGCAGGTCATGCCCGGGGCGCGGTTGTTCTCCGGGGAGCGCCACCAGTCGACGAACTCCTCGCGGACCGGCCGCTCCAGGCGCAGCGGGGTCAGCGGCCCGCGCGCCAGGGCGGTGCGCAGGCCGCGGCCGAGGGCGAGCGTCATCTGGGTGTCATCGGTGACCAACGCCCTGGCGGGCAAAGGAAGTTGCCGCCAGTCCGGATGGTCGGCAGCAATCGCCTCGACGGTCTTGAACTCGGTCACCCGGCCCATCGCATCGCCGATCGCCAGCCCCAGCAGCGCCCCCGTCGCCTTGCCCACGGCCGCTCCCCCTCCTCGTCACACCTCGACCTGCAGCTCCTTGAGCCCGCGGATCACGTAGCCCGGGTTCCACTCGGGCTCGCGGACCAGCCGCAGGCCCGGGGCCCGGCGCAGCAGCGTGCCGTAGGACTCGGTGAGCTCCAGTCTGGCAAGCGGGGCGCCGAGGCAGAAATGAATTCCGGCGCCGAAGGTGATGTGCGGGTTGTCGGTGCGGGCGAGGTCGAGCCGGTCGGGGTCGGTGAAGCGCTCGGGGTCGCGGTTGGCGGAGCCGAAGAGCAGGGCGATCTCGGCGCCGCGCGGGACGGTGACGCCGCCGACCTCGATGTCCTCCAGCACCCAGCGCTCGAACATCTGCAGCGGGGTGTCCCAGCGCATCAGTTCCTCGATCGCGGTGGGCAGCAGCTCGTCCACCGAGGCGCGCAGCCGGGCGAGCTCCTCGGGGTGGCGGAACAGCGCCCACCAGCCGTTGCCGGTGGTGTTGACGGTCGCCTCGTGGCCGGCGTTGAGCAGCAGCACGCAGGTGGAGACCATCTCCTGCTCACTGAGCGCGTCGGAGCCCTCCTGGGCCTGGATGAGCGCGCTGATCAGGTCCTCGCCCGGGTGCGCCCGGCGCTCGCGGATCAGGGCGCGCAGGTAGTCGGAGAACTCGGTGCTCGCGGTGACGGCCCGGCGGGCGGCCTCCTCGGTCGGGTTGAGCTCGAACATCCCGGTGATGTCGGCGGACCACGGCCGCAGCAGGTGCCGGTCGCCCTCCGGGACGCCGAGCATCTCGGCGATCACGGCGACCGGCAGGGGCTCGGCGACGGTGGCGATCAGGTCGCCGCCGCCGGCCGCGAGCAGGTCGTCGACCAGCTCGCCGGCCAGGCGCCGGACGGTTGGCCGCAGGCCCTCGACCATGCGCGGGGTGAAGGCCTTGGAGACGAGCCGGCGGATCCGGGTGTGGTCGGGCGCTTCCAGGTCGAGCAGCCCGTGGTCGTTGAGGGTGTGGAAGGGCTCGTGCGCCGGGTCGGGCTCGGGGCGGCCGAATTCGGCGTGGCTGTAGCGGTGGGTGTAGGTGCGGCCGAGCCGGCGGTCGCGCAGCAGTGCGCTGACGTCCTGGTGCCGGGAGACGAGCCACTGGTTCGTCGGCTCGAAGTACGTCACCGGCGCGTGCTCGCGCAGCTCGGCGTACGCGTCGTACGGGTGGGCCACGAACGCCGCCGACCAGGGGTCGAACTTCGCCGTCGTCGTCATCGGTCGATCACTCCAGGCCGTGAGGGGGAGCCGGAAGGATCATCGTACGCATGCGGTACGTCCGGCAATAGACCCCTCCGACCACCCATCAACCCTGCTCAGGCCCGCTCGACCACGCTCAGCTCGGCTCCCGCACCAGCCGCCGCACCAACTCGGGCAGCGCCTGAGAGATGGGCTCCCGGATCACCTCGTCCGCGGCCTCGTCGAACGGCGTCGGCTCGGCGTTCATCACCACCAGCCGGGCACCGGACTCCAGCGCGATCTGCGGCAGCGCGGCCACCGGGTAGACCTGGAGACTGGTGCCGACCGCGATGAACAGGTCACAGGCCTTGGCGATCGCGTCGGCCTGCTGGAGCACCACCGGATCCAGCGCCTCCCCGAACATCACCGTGCGCGGCCGGAGGATCCCGCCGCACTCCCGGCACGGCGGGTCCGCCTCCCCCGCGCCGACCCGTGCCAGCACCGCCTCCATCGGCCCGGTCACCCGGCAGCCCGCGCACTGCACCTCCCGTGCGGTGCCGTGCAGTTCGAGCACCTTGCGGGCGGTCAGCCCGGAGCGCTGGTGCAGTCCGTCCACGTTCTGGGTGAGCACCCGCAGCGGCAGTCCGGAGCGCTCCAGTTCGACCAGCGCCCGGTGCCCGGCGTTCGGCTCCGCCCCGAGCGCGCCGGCCTCCCCGCGCAGCAGCCAGGACCGCCGCCGGACCTCCGGATCCCTCAGGTACGGCCCGATCGTCACCAGCTCCTGCGCCGACGGGTCCTTGTGCCACAGGCCCTGCGGACCGCGGTAGTCGGGGATGCCGGAGTCGGTCGAGATGCCCGCTCCGGTGAGCACGGCGATCATGGGGCGCTTCGCGTTCATACCCGGGACGGTACGGCCCCCGGCCCGCTCGGGGCCACCGAAAATCCGGGGGCCCCGCGTCAACTCCCGCCGCGCACCGGGCCGGTCGTCCTGTGCGGGCCGGTGTCCCGGACGAGCCGACCGGCACCGGCGGTCAGACCAGCACCGGCCGCAGCGCTACCGCCGGACGGGCCAGCGGGGCCAGCGCCACCAGGTAGCAGGCGGCGGCCACCGGGATCAGGGCCAGATCGGCAGCCGAGGCGACGGTGCCGACCAGCATCAGCACCGGGCTCCACCAGCGCAGCGTCCGGGCCGCGCCCACCGACGCGGCGACCAGCAGCGCCAGCAGGCCGACGTAGAAGAGCAGCGGGCCCACCTGGTACACGGCCGGCAGCACCCCCGGGACGTCCTGCACCCGGTCGAACAACCGCGACTGCTCGGCCTTGTCCGCCGCCGCCAGACCGACCACCAGGTCGATGCCGATCTGTGCCAGCGAGCAGAGCAGCCCCGCGAAGGCCGTCCCCAGCGCCGCCCCGGCCGCGATCCGCCCGGCGGTGCCGCGCGGGGCGAGCTGCCGGCGCAGCGCGAGGAAGACCGGGGCGAACAGCAGCAGCCCGGCGAACATCGCGGTGTGGCCGGCCGTCCAGCCGAGGCCGGGCTCGCGGGAGCCCGGCACCAGGCGGATGCCGCCGTAGAGGGCCATCAGTGCGGGTGCCCCGACGACGGCGTACGCGGTGCGGCGGCTGTGCTGAGTGGCGTTCATCTGTGTTCTCCTGCGGTGTCCGTGATCCGTTCCGACACCGCACAGCCTGTCGGCCGGCCCCCTCGTCCCGGATCGCCCGCACCGGCGAACTGCCCGCCTCCCCCGCACGAGGGAGCCCGTACGCCCGCGGGCGTCAGGACTCCCCCGCCACCACCGCCCCCGCCTCGTACGCGAACACCACCGCGTGCACCCGGTCCCGCAGACCGAGCTTGCTCAGCACATTGCTGACGTGCGTCTTCACCGTGTGCTCGCTGACCACCAGCTCGGCCGCGATCTCCGCGTTGGAGAGCCCGCGCGCGATCAGCCGCAGCGTCTCCTGCTCGCGCAGGGTCAGCTGCTCCAGCAGCTTGGACGGCGGCCGCACCGCCCGCTCCGGCGCCCCCGGCCGGCGCGCGGCGAACTCGCCGATCAGCCGCCTGGTCACCGAGGGCGCGAGCAGCGCCTCCCCCGAGGCGACCATCCGCACCCCGTGCGCCAGGTCGTCCCGCCGGACGTCCTTGAGCAGGAAGCCGCTGGCACCCGCGTACAGCGCGTCGAAGACGTAGTCGTCGATGTCGAAGGTGGTCAGCATGATCACCTTCGTGGACGGGAACTCCGCGCACACCCGGCGGGCCGCCTCCAGCCCGTCCATCACCGGCATCCGGACGTCCAGCAGCAGCACGTCCGGGCCGTGCTCGCGCACCGCCTCGACCGCCTCGGCGCCGTCGGCCGCCTCGGCCACCACCTCGATGTCCGGCTGTGCGTCCAGGATCATCCCGAACCCGGCCCGCACCAGCTCCTGGTCGTCCGCGACGACCACCCGAATCGGCGTCATCCGCCCACCCTCTCCACCGTCGTGCCCGCGGCCAGCGGCAGCCGGGCGCTCACCAGGAAACCCCTGCCCTCCGGCCCCGGTCCGGCCTCGGCCAGCCCGCCGCAGGCCACCGCCCGCTCCCGGATGCCGACCAGCCCGCGCCCGCCGGACCAGCCGACCACCGCACGGTCGGCCGCCGGCGGCACCCCGCGGCCGTTGTCGGAGACCATGACCTCCAGCACCTCCCCGGAGCGCCGCACCCGGATCGCCACCCGGTCGGCCCCGGCGTGCTTGACCGTGTTGGTCAGCGCCTCCTGCACGATCCGGTACGCCGCCGCCTCCACGTCGGCCGGCAACGCGCCCTTCTCCTCCGGGAGTTCGAGCTCGACCCGCAGCCCCGCGCCGCGCACCCGCTCGGCCACGTCGGCGAGTTCGGCCAGTCTGGGCTGCGGCGCCAGCTGGCGGCCGGCCTCGGGATCCTTCAACACCCCCAGGACGCGACGCAGTTGGACCATCGCATCACGGCCCGCGTCGGCGATGGTGTCGAACGCGCGGATCGCCCGGTCCGGATCGCTGGGCACCACCACCGGCCCGGCCTCGGCCTGGATCACCATCAGCGAGACCGCGTGCGCCAGGATGTCGTGCATCTCCCGGGCGATCCGCGCCCGCTCCTCCGCCACCGCCCGGGCCGCGTCGCTCGCCGACCGCTCACCGGCCTCCCGGGCCCGCTCCGCCTGCACCCGGGCCAACTGCCGCTGGGCGCGCACCAGCGAACCGAACACGAAGGTGCCGACGGAGGTGACCAGGCTGAACAGCGCGCCGTTCGGCGAGTGGGTGCCGACGACGTTGCCGACCACCGCCACCGCCAGCACGCTCCACCGCGCCCGCTCCGAGGACCGCTCCGCCACCGTGTAGAAGGCGATCACCCCGGAGAGCGGCACCTGGGGGTTCGCCGAGTGCGCCACGATCGAGATGACCAGGGACGGCAGCGTCGCCAGCGCCAGCACCGTCAGCGGTGCCCGGCGCCGCCAGGGCAGCGGCAGCGCGGTCGCCACCGCGAGCAGGTAGATCCACCACGACCAGGCCGTTTCGTCCTGGGACACCGCCCACACCGCGACCCCCGCCGCGGCCACCGCCAGCAGCGAGTCCTGTACGTACGGACTCAGCCTGTCCGGCCGGCTCGGCCGACCCGTCGCACGCTCCACCCCGGTACCTCCCCCGTAGCCGGGGACTCCGCCCCCGCGGAGAAGATCATGCCCTACCGGCAGAACCTCCGGAACGGCCCGGTCAGGCACCGCTGACCGTCACACCGCCGGTCTCGGCCCGCGCGGTGATGCTGCGCGTCGCACCCGGCTGCGAGGGGACGCCCACGTCCACCCCGCCGACCGACGCGTGCGCGTCCACCGCGTACGCCTCCCCGGTCGGGACCTTCACCCGCACCCCGCCGTTCGAGGTCGTCGCCTCGACCTTCGTCGGCGCGGCCGCGAAGTCGGCCCGCACCCCGCCGTTCACCGCGGTCAGCTTCACCTGCGGCGAGCTCAGCCCGGTCGCCTCGACCCCGCCGTTCTCGACGTCGGCCTCCGCCTCGCCGGCCAGCCCGGTCAGCTTGATGCCGCCGTTGGTCTGCTTGACCCGCACATTGGTCCCGGCCGGCACCCGCACGGTGTAGCCGATGCCGCAGTGGTCGCAGTCGTACGTCAGCCGGAGCACGCCGTCCTTCACCTCGTGCGTGCTCTTCGGCGCCTCCCCCTGGTAGTTCTGCTTCTCGACCACGTGCACGGTGTCGCCGTCACCGGTCACCTGCACGCCGCCGTTCTCCCCCTCGATCACCAGCTCCTTGATCGGCCCGGCCACCCCGTAGCTGACGGTCCGGTGCTCCTGGTCGTCCCCGATCGGCAGGCAGCCCATCATCCCGGCCAGGACCCCCGCCGTGATCGCCATCGCACCCAGTACCCGCTTCATCCCCTGCCCCCTTCAAAGCTTCGTCATCCCGACACCGAGAAGCCTCCCGCAACCGCCCCCTCCCCCACCTCCCTCCCCGGAGCGGTTCCCGCCCCTCCCCCGTACGGGTGAGACCGTCCGGCGCCCGGCCCCGGGAACGCCGCAGGGCGGCCACCCCGTGAGGGGTGACCGCCCTGCGATCAGCGGCCGTCGCCGGCCGAAGAGGTGACTCAGCCGGTGTACGGGCCGTAGTCGTAGTCGTCCAGCGGAACGGCCTGGCCGGAGCCGGCGCCGAAGGGCGACAGGTCGTAGTCGTCGTAGCCGACGGCCGAGTACATCGCGGCCTTGGCCTCCTCGGTCGGCTCGACCCGGATGTTGCGGTAGCGGGGCAGACCCGTACCGGCCGGGATGAGCTTACCGAGGATGACGTTCTCCTTGAGGCCCAGCAGCGGGTCCGACTTGGCGTGGATCGCCGCGTCGGTGAGGACCCGGGTCGTCTCCTGGAAGGAGGCGGCCGACAGCCAGGACTCGGTGGCCAGCGAGGCCTTGGTGATACCCATCAGCTGCGGACGGCCGGAGGCGGGGTGACCGCCCTCGGCGACCACACGACGGTTCTCCGTCTCGAAGCGGCCGCGCTCGACGAGCTCGCCCGGGAGCAGCTCGGCGTCGCCCGACTCGATGATCGTCACGCGGCGGAGCATCTGCCGGATGATGATCTCGATGTGCTTGTCGTGGATCGACACACCCTGCGAGTTGTAGACCTTCTGGACCTCGGCGACCAGGTGGACCTGGACGGCACGCTGGCCCATGATGCGCAGGACGTCGTGCGGGTTGGTGGCACCCATGGTCAGCTTCTGGCCGACCTCGACCGCCTCGCCCTCGCTGACCAGCAGCTTCACACGCTTCGAGACCGGGTAGGCGATCTCGTCGGTGCCGTCGTCCGGGGTGATGACGATCTTGCGGGTCTTCTCGGTGTCCTCGATCCGCGCCCGGCCGGTGGCCTCCGAGATCGGGGCCACACCCTTGGGGGTACGGGCCTCGAAGAGCTCGACGACACGCGGCAGACCCTGGGTGATGTCGTCACCGGCCACACCACCGGTGTGGAAGGTACGCATCGTCAGCTGGGTACCGGGCTCACCGATGGACTGGGCGGCGATGATGCCGACCGCCTCACCGATGTCGACCAGCTTGCCGGTGGCCAGCGAGCGGCCGTAGCAGAAGGCACAGGTGCCGACGGCCGACTCACAGGTCAGGATCGAGCGGGTCTTGACCTCGCTGATGCCGTGGCGGATCAGCTCGTCGATCAGCACGTCACCGAGGTCGGTGTTCGCGGTGGCCAGCAGCTTGCCGTCCACCGTGATGTCCTCGGCGAGCATGCGGGCGTAGACGCTGGTCTCGACGTCGTCCGTCTTGCGCAGGACGCCGTCCGCACCGACGATGCCGATCGCCAGCTTCAGGCCGCGCTCGGTGCCGCAGTCCTCCTCGCGGATGATGACGTCCTGGGAGACGTCGACCAGACGACGGGTGAGGTAACCGGAGTCGGCGGTACGGAGGGCGGTGTCGGCCAGACCCTTACGGGCACCGTGGGTGGAGATGAAGTACTCCAGCACGGTGAGACCCTCACGGAACGACGCCTTGATGGGTCGCGGGATGGTCTCGTTCTTGGCGTTCGACACCAGACCACGCATACCGGCGATCTGGCGCATCTGCATCATGTTTCCGCGAGCACCCGAGTCGACCATCATGAAGATGGGGTTCGTCTTCGGGAAGTTCACGTTCATGGCCTCGGCGACCTCGTTGGTCGCCTGGGTCCAGATGCCGATGAGCTCCTGCTTGCGCTCGTCGTTGGTGATCAGGCCGCGCTCGTACTGACGCTGGACCTTCTCCGCCTTCGCCTCGTAGCCCTCGAGGATCTGGGGCTTGTTCGGCGGGACGACGACGTCGGAGATCGAGACGGTGACACCCGAGCGGGTCGACCAGTGGAAGCCGGCCGACTTCAGGTTGTCCAGGGTCGCCGCGACGACGACCTTGGGGTAGCGCTCCGCCAGGTCGTTGACGATCGCGGAGAGCTGCTTCTTGCCCACCTCGTAGTCGACGAACGGGTAGTCCTCGGGCAGCAGCTCGTTGAAGAGCGCGCGGCCCAGGGTGGTGGTCAGGCGGAAGGGCTCGCCCTCGTACCAGGCCTGCTGGCCGTCCTCGTCCACCGGGACGGCCCAGCCGCGCGGCGGGACGGTGCCGGCCGGCAGGCGCAGCTCGATCGGGGCCTGGACGTCCAGGTCGCGGGCGTCGAAGGCCATGATCGCCTCGGCGGTCGACGAGAAGGTGCGGCCGGCGCCCTTCACGTTCTCGCGGTCCGAGGTCAGGAAGAACAGACCGAGCACCATGTCCTGGGTCGGCATGGTGACGGGGCGACCGTCGGCCGGCTTCAGGATGTTGTTCGAGGACAGCATCAGGATGCGGGCCTCGGCCTGCGCCTCCGCGGAGAGCGGCAGGTGGACGGCCATCTGGTCACCGTCGAAGTCCGCGTTGAACGCGGTGCAGACGAGCGGGTGGATCTGGATGGCCTTGCCCTCGACCAGCTGCGGCTCGAAGGCCTGGATGCCGAGGCGGTGCAGGGTGGGCGCACGGTTCAGCAGGACCGGGTGCTCGGCGATGACCTCTTCGAGCACGTCCCACACGACCGGGCGGGCACGCTCGACCATGCGCTTGGCCGACTTGATGTTCTGCGCGTGGTTCAGGTCGACCAGGCGCTTCATCACGAACGGCTTGAAGAGCTCCAGCGCCATGGCCTTCGGCAGACCGCACTGGTGCAGCTTGAGCTGCGGGCCGACGACGATGACCGAACGGGCCGAGTAGTCGACTCGCTTGCCGAGCAGGTTCTGACGGAAACGACCCTGCTTGCCCTTCAGCATGTCGCTGAGGGACTTCAGCGGGCGGTTGCCCGGGCCGGTGACCGGACGGCCGCGGCGGCCGTTGTCGAACAGCGCGTCGACGGCCTCCTGGAGCATGCGCTTCTCGTTGTTCACGATGATCTCGGGGGCACCGAGGTCGAGGAGGCGCTTCAGGCGGTTGTTGCGGTTGATGACGCGGCGGTACAGGTCGTTCAGGTCGGAGGTCGCGAAGCGGCCACCGTCCAGCTGCACCATCGGACGCAGGTCCGGCGGGATGACCGGGACGCAGTCCAGCACCATGCCGTTGGGCTTGTTGGTGGTCTGCAGGAACGCGGAGACGACCTTGAGGCGCTTCAGCGCACGGGTCTTCTTCTGGCCCTTGCCGGTGCGGATGATCTCGCGCAGGCGCTCGGACTCCTCCGCCAGGTCGAAGTTCTCCAGGCGGTCCTTGAGCGCCGCGGCGCCCATCGAGCCGGAGAAGTACGTGCCGAAGCGGTCGCGCAGCTCGCGGTAGAGCAGCTCGTCGCCCTCGAGGTCCTGGACCTTGAGGTTCTTGAAGCGGGCCCACACCTCGTCGAGGCGGTCGAGCTCGCGCTGCGCGCGGTCGCGCAGCTGCTTCATCTCGCGCTCGGCACCCTCGCGCACCTTGCGGCGCACGTCGGCCTTGGCGCCCTCGGCCTCCAGCTCGGCCAGGTCGGTCTCGGCCTTCTTGGCACGGGCTTCGAGGTCGGAGTCGCGGCGGTTCTCGATCTGCTGGCGCTCGACCGAGACGTGCGCCTCCAGGGAGGGCAGGTCGCGCTGGCGGCGCTCGTCGTCGACCCAGGTGATCATGTAGGCGGCGAAGTAGATGACCTTCTCGAGGTCCTTCGGCGCCAGGTCCAGCAGGTAGCCCAGGCGGGACGGGACACCCTTGAAGTACCAGATGTGGGTGACCGGCGCGGCCAGCTCGATGTGGCCCATCCGCTCACGGCGCACCTTGGCGCGGGTCACCTCGACGCCGCAGCGCTCACAGATGATGCCCTTGAAGCGGACGCGCTTGTACTTGCCGCAGTAGCACTCCCAGTCCCGGGTGGGGCCGAAGATCTTCTCGCAGAAGAGCCCGTCCTTTTCCGGCTTCAGGGTGCGGTAGTTGATGGTCTCCGGCTTCTTGACCTCGCCGTGCGACCACTGGCGGATGTCGTCGGCGGTGGCCAGGCCGATGCGGAGCTCGTCGAAGAAGTTGACGTCAAGCACTGGTCGTCAAGCCCTCTTTCGTAAGTCGAGAGTCGTTCATGTGGTCTGAGGGGGGCCTGGGGGCGGGCCGGCCGCGGTCGTGCGGCCGGCCCCACCTCCGTCAGACCTCTTCGACGCTGCTCGGCTCGCGCCGGGACAGGTCGATGCCGAGCTCCTCGGCGGCGCGGAACACGTCCTCGTCGGAGTCCCGCATCTCGATGGACTGGCCGTCCGAGGACAGCACCTCCACGTTGAGGCAGAGCGACTGCATTTCCTTGATGAGGACCTTGAAGGACTCGGGAATGCCGGGCTCGGGGATGTTCTCGCCCTTGACGATGGCCTCGTAGACCTTCACACGGCCGAGAACGTCATCGGACTTGATGGTGAGCAGCTCCTGCAGCGCGTACGCGGCGCCGTATGCCTCAAGGGCCCACACCTCCATCTCACCGAAGCGCTGACCACCGAACTGCGCCTTACCACCGAGCGGCTGCTGGGTGATCATCGAGTACGGGCCGGTCGAGCGGGCGTGCAGCTTGTCGTCGACCAGGTGGTGCAGCTTGAGGATGTACATGTAGCCGACCGAGACCGGCATCGGGAACGGCTCGCCGGAGCGGCCGTCGAACAGCCGGGCCTTGCCGGTGGAGTTCACCAGGCGCTCACCGTCACGGGTGAGGGTGGTGTTGTCCAGCAGGCCGGTGATCTCGTCCTCGCGGGCGCCGTCGAAGACCGGGGTGGCGAGGTTGGTGCCACCGTCGACCTGGTCGGCGCCGATCGCCTGCAGGCGCTGGGCCCACTCGTCGGCGAGGCCGGAGACGTCCCAGCCCTGCTTGGCGAGCCACCCGAGGTGGATCTCCAGGACCTGTCCCGGGTTCATTCGGGACGGGACACCCAGCGGGTTGAGGATGATGTCGACCGGGGTGCCGTCCTCAAGGAACGGCATGTCCTCGACCGGCAGGATCTTGGAGATGACGCCCTTGTTACCGTGACGGCCGGCGAGCTTGTCACCGTTGGTGATCTTGCGCTTCTGGGCCACGTAAACGCGGACCAGCTGGTTGACGCCCGGGGGCAGCTCGTCGCCCTCTTCGCGGTCGAAGACGCGGACGCCGATGACCTTGCCGGACTCACCGTGCGGCACCTTCAGCGAGGTGTCGCGGACCTCACGGGCCTTCTCGCCGAAGATCGCGCGGAGCAGGCGCTCCTCGGGGGTCAGCTCGGTCTCGCCCTTCGGGGTGACCTTGCCGACGAGGATGTCGCCGGTGACGACGTCGGCGCCGATGCGGATGATGCCGCGCTCGTCGAGGTCCGCGAGGACCTCCTCGGAGACGTTCGGGATGTCCCGGGTGATCTCCTCGGGGCCGAGCTTGGTGTCACGGGCGTCGACCTCGTGCTCCTCGATGTGGATCGAGGAGAGGACGTCGTCCTGCACGAGGCGCTGCGACAGGATGATCGCGTCCTCGTAGTTGTGACCCTCCCAGGACATGAACGCCACGAGCAGGTTCTTGCCGAGGGCCATCTCGCCCTCGTCGGTGCACGGGCCGTCGGCCAGCACCTGGTTGACCTCGACCCGGGCGCCCTCGTCCACGAGCACCTTCTGGTTGAAGGCGGTGCCCTGGTTGGAGCGGGTGAACTTGGCGGCGCGGTACGTGGTGTACGTGCCGTCGTCGTTGGCCACGGTGACGTAGTCGGCCGAGACCTCCTGGACGACACCGGACTTCTCGGCGGTGATGACGTCGGCGGCGTCGACGGCGCAGCGGTACTCCATGCCGGTGCCGACCAGCGGGGCCTCGCTCTTCAGCAGCGGCACCGCCTGGCGCATCATGTTGGAGCCCATGAGCGCGCGGTTGGCGTCGTCGTGCTCGAGGAACGGGATCATGGCGGTCGCGACCGACACCATCTGGCGCGGCGAGACGTCCATGTAGTCGATCTCGGAGCCCGGGATGTAGTCGATCTCGCCGCCGCGGCGGCGGACGAGGACACGCGGCTCGGCGAAGGTCAGCTCCGCCGTCAGCGGGGCGTTCGCCTGCGCGATGACGTAGCGGTCCTCCTCGTCGGCGGTCAGGTAGTCCACCTGCTCGGTGACCACACCGTCGACGACCTTGCGGTACGGGGTCTCGATGAAGCCGAACGCGTTGACCCGGCCGTACGAGGCCAGCGACCCGATCAGACCGATGTTCGGGCCTTCGGGGGTCTCGATCGGGCACATGCGGCCGTAGTGCGAGGGGTGCACGTCACGGACCTCGAAGCCGGCGCGCTCACGGGAGAGACCGCCGGGGCCGAGGGCGGACAGACGACGCTTGTGGGTCAGGCCCGACAGCGGGTTCGTCTGGTCCATGAACTGCGACAGCTGGCTGGTGCCGAAGAACTCCTTGATGGAGGCGACGACCGGCCGGATGTTGATCAGGGTCTGCGGCGTGATCGCCTCGACGTCCTGGGTCGTCATGCGCTCGCGCACGACGCGCTCCATACGGGCGAGACCCGTACGGACCTGGTTCTGGATGAGCTCGCCGACGTTGCGCAGGCGGCGGTTGCCGAAGTGGTCGATGTCGTCGACCTCGACCACGATGTCGCGGCCCTCGCCGTCACGCCACTCGGTCTCGCCCGCGTGCAGCTTCACCAGGTACTTGATCGCACCGATGATGTCGGGCTCGGTGAGCACGCCGGAGTCCAGCGACTCGGCGTTGCCCAGCTTGCGGTTGACCTTGTAGCGGCCGACCTTGGCCAGGTCGTAGCGCTTCGGGTTGAAGTACAGGTTCTCCAGCAGCGTCTGCGCGGCCTCGCGCGTCGGCGGCTCGCCCGGACGCAGCTTGCGGTAGATGTCCAGCAGCGCGTCGTCCTGGCCCTGGGTGTGGTCCTTCTCCAGGGTGGCGCGCATCGACTCGTACTCGCCGAACTCCTCGAGAATCATCTCGTTGGTCCAGCCGAGCGCCTTGAGCAGCACGGTGACGGACTGCTTGCGCTTGCGGTCGATGCGGACGCCGACCATGTCGCGCTTGTCGATCTCCATCTCCAGCCAGGCACCACGCGAGGGGATGACCTTGCAGGAGTAGATGTCCTTGTCGGACACCTTGTCCAGGGTGGAGTCGAAGTACACACCCGGGGAGCGGACGAGCTGCGAGACGACGACACGCTCGGTGCCGTTGATCACGAACGTGCCCTTGTGGGTCATGAGCGGGAAGTCGCCCATGAAGACCGTCTGAGACTTGATCTCACCGGTCTCGTTGTTGGTGAACTCGGCCGTGACGAAGAGCGGGGCCGCGAACGTGAAGTCGCGGTCCTTGCACTCGTCAATGGAGTTCTTCGGCGGCTCGAAACGGTGGTCGCGGAAGGTCAGGGACATCGACCCGCTGAAGTCCTCGATCGGGGAGATCTCCTCGAAGATCTCCTCCAGACCGGACTTGGTGGGGACGTCCTGACCAGACTCCAGCGCCTGCTCGACCCGGGACTTCCAGGCCGCGTTGCCGAGCAGCCAGTCAAAGCTCTCGGTCTGCAGGGCCAGGAGGTTCGGGACCTCGAGGGGCTCCTTGATCTTCGCGAACGAGACGCGGAGCGGGGCGGTGGATGCGGCGGAATTGTTCGAGGCGTTGCGCGGCGCGGCCAAGAGGGGGGTCCTTCCGAGGGCTCGGAGCTCACTACGCGCGTACCAGCCGGGCCTGCTTGGGCTTGGTCCCGCCTCCATCGCCACTGGCCTCTGCCGGAGTCGAAACCCCAGGTCAGAGCCGCTTTGCGGAGGCGATGCCAGACCCCTTCAGGGCAACGCAAACTCCGGGCGACGAGTCACGGAGCAGCTAACAGGCAGCGCAAAGGGACAGTGTAGCCAAAGGCCACACTGCTGTCCAGCTCTGATTCGGAGACCGAATCGGAGACTCCTCCCGGTAGCCGGCGAGCGCGGACGCCCACCGGGTACTGCTCTAACTCACGTGGAGTCATTTCCCGCCTGAGCCACTGGTTATGCATCCAGCAGCGGACCAACCGGGCGGACTCGCGCCTCGAGAATCGCGCGCCGCGCCGGGTTCGTCAAGGGCCCGCCGACGGCGCGGACCTCGCCCCGTCCATCGGTCGGATCCCCTCCGGCGTTACAGAAGCCGTGGTGGGGACCGCCCCGACGACGTTGATCACCATACCCCTCACCACCGACACTGCCGAGTGCACGACCGGCCACACCGGTGGACCGCGCCGACCCGAACGGAGGAACGGGGCCGTGAGCCGGCCCGCCTCCCCGGGAACGCGAAAAGGCCGGGCCGACCACCCGCAAGGGTGGTCGGCCCGGCCGCACGCCCCCTCAGAGGGGGCGCAAGATCACTTGACGGTGACCTTGGCGCCGGCACCCTCGAGGGCGGCCTTGGCCTTCTCGGCAACGTCCTTGGCAACCTTCTCCAGGACCTTGGCACCAGCGGTGTCAACGAGGTCCTTGGCCTCCTTCAGGCCGAGGGAGGTCAGGGTGCGCACCTCCTTGATGACCTGGATCTTCTTGTCGCCGGCACCGTCGAGGATGACGTCGAACTCGTCCTGCTCCTCAACGGCCTCGGCGGCCGGGCCGGCAGCACCGGCGGCGGCAACGGCGACCGGGGCGGCGGCGGTGACGTCGAACTTCTCCTCGAAGGCCTTCACGAAGGCAGCGAGCTCGATGAGGGTGAGCTCCTCGAACTGCGCGAGCAGCTCGTCCTGGGACAGCTTCGCCATGATGGCGTCCTTCCACTAAATCGGCAGGTGGTGCCGGATGTACGGGTTGGGCGGGCACGGGCCCGCAGCGAGGCGTGAGCCTGCCGAATTACTCGGCGGCGGCGTCCTCGGCGGCGGGAGCCGGCGTACCGGCACCGCCCTGCTCGACCTTGTCGCGCAGCGCGTCCACAGTGCGGACGAGCTTCGACGGCAGGGCCTGGAAGAGCGCGGCAGCCTGGGACTGCTTGGCCTTCAGGGCACCCGCCAGCTTGGCGAGCAGCACCTCGCGGGACTCGAGGTCCGCGAGCTTCTTGATCTCATCGGCGGACAGCGCCTTACCGTCAAGGACACCGCCCTTGATGATGAGAGCGGGGTTCTCCTTGGCGAAGTCACGCAGAGCCTTCGCCGACTCCACCGGGTCACCGGTGACGAAGGCAACAGCCGTCGGACCGTTGAACAGGTCGTCGAGCTCCGTGATCCCGACCTCATTGGCCGCGATCTTGGTCAGCGTGTTCTTCACCACGGCGTACTCGGCGTTGTCGCCGAGCGAGCGACGCAGGGTCTTGACCTGCTTCACCGAGAGACCGCGGTACTCGGTCAGCAGCGCCGCGGAGGAGCCACGGAACTTGTCCGTGATCTCGGCGACGGCAGCAGCCTTGTCAGGCCTGGCCATAGGCTTACGCCTCCTTCCGTGATGTCGAAGTCAGGCCGACCACGAAAGTCGACCAATTCTGCCGCTGACCGGCTGGACGGAAGGAAAGCTCCTGCGGAAACGCAACGAGCCCCGATGCGCAGGGGCACGGGGCTCGGAACGACCTCGACGGGCCGTCGCGCGAACGCGAGTCCCGGAAGTCGAAGCTCCAGACACACCTGCGCGGGCTGCCTGCGACGAATCGCAGATCCTTCGGCCACCGGCTCCCTGTCGGGGGCGCGGCGACAACCAGCGGTCTTTGGCTTCGGCCAGATTAGCCGGAGGCGTTCGCAAGGTGCAAATCGCCCTCGGACGGAGCAACCCCGGAGCACCCCCGGAGGCGGCCGCGGTGTGACCCCGGAGCCTGCCGGAGTGACCCCGGCACGGCTCAGCGGGCCAGCGGGGAAACCGTCCGCACGCCGGTGTCCACGGTGTCCGTCTCGGCCGGCGCCTGCGCCGAGAGCAGGGCGCCGGCCAGGTCGGTGTAGAGCACCGAGTCGTCCGCCCGGCCGCTGTCCCCGCTGCCGGTGCGCTGGATCCGGACCAGCTGGTCCTTGTCGTTGAGCCAGAGGTCCACGGTGAGCAGGAGCGAGCCGCCGGGGGCGAGCGCGGCCCGCAGACCGTCCCGGCGGGCCTGGGACAGCTGGGTCTGGGCGGCCGCGTACCTCTCGGCGTTGGTGGTGACCCGGTAGTGCTCGACGGTCGAGTCCTCGTACTTCTCCTCGCCGACGAAGGTCGGGTCCGTCCCGTCGGCGGTGGCCGCGGCCAGCGCCTCCACCGGGTTCAGCAGGTCGATCAGCCCGGCGTACGGGATCTCCTTGCGGCCCGCGGGGTCCGGCGGGACGGTGAAGCGCTCCCAGTGCCTGCCGCCCTGTCGGGCCGCGGTGGCGGCGTCGCCGCCCTGGTAGGCGACGGTGTCCACGACGATCAGCTGCTCGGCGTCGGCCGGGGTGGAGCGCTTGACCTGCAGCGCCGTCTTCGGCTGCCAGAACAGCGGGCCGGATCCGGCGTCCGCGCCGAGCCGGTAGCTGACCTTGGCCCGGCGGGCGGTCTGCATGGCCAGCTGGGCGGAGAGCAGCACCCCGTGCGGCGAGCGGTCGGTCGGCTTGGCCGCGGACGCGGACGGCGACGCGCTGGTCGGGGTCGGGCTGCCGGACGGCGTGGTCGGCCCGTCGGCTCCCCCGCCGCAGCCGCTCAACCCGCCCGCCAGCAGGGCGACGACGGCCACTGCCGCCAATCGCTGCCGTCCCGCCACGTCCGTTCCCTTCCTCACCCTGCTCCGTCCGACGACGGCCCTCGTCGGCCACCTTGCCACCCGTCGCCGGTCCGCGCTGTGGCGGCCCCCTCGTCGGGTCGGGCCGCTCCGGCCGGATCCACCGGGTCGGCCGAGCCGGGGCCGTGCGCGCCGGGCGGCCGGTGGCGTCCTCGTCGGACGCCTCCGGCGTGGTGGCGCCGACCGGGACGCCGTGGTCCGCCGCCGGGGAGGCGTTCCGGCCGGGGCGTGCGGCTGCCGATCGCACCCGTGCGGCGGGAGCCCCGGGGCCCCGGTCCACGGGCGCGGCCGGATCAGCCTCCGAGCAGCTTGAGGAGGTCGGCCTCGCTGCCGAGGTCGGCGGCGGCGGGCGCGGTGATCGCGGCGGCCTTGCCGAGGTCCGAGTACGTGACCGTGACGGCGTCCTTCGCGCCGTTCGTGTCGCCGTACTCCTGGTACTGGACGAGCTCCTGCTTGGCGTTCAGCCAGAAGTCGAAGGTGAGGGTCTTGCCGTCCTCCTCCAGCGTCTTCTGGACGGCCTTGCGCTGGTCCTCGGGGAGCGCCGACATCCCGGCCACCAGGGCGGAGGTGTCCTCGACCGCCCGCAGGTGGGTGGTCTGGGTGCCCTTCAGGCTCTCCTGCCCGACCTTGGACGGCTTGCCGCTCTGGGCCGCGACGGTGAGCACGACGACCGGGTTCAGCATCTGGGCCGCCGCCCGGAAGCCGTCGCCGGCCTCGTTCCCGGCGGGCAGCTTCACCCAGTGCTTGCCGCCCAGGGCCGCGGCCGCGTCGTCGCCGCCGAGGTAGGCGTCCGCCCCGACCACCCGGATCCGGAGCTTCTTGCCCGCCATGTCGCCGGCCAGGTCCACGGAGGCCTTGCCCGGGTCCTTCCAGTCGGCGTCGCCGGTGCCGCCGCCCTTGGTGTCGTCCGGGGCGACCATGCTGACCTTGCCGTTGCCGGCCCTCTGCATGACCAGCGCGGAGGCGGCCAGCGCCCCCTTCGGGTCCCCGGCCAACGCCGCCGCGATCGGGTCGCCGCCGCCCTTGGCGTCGCCGGCCTTGGCGTCGTTGCCACCCTTGCTGCTGCAGGCGGTGACCGCACCGAGCAGGACGGCCGCCGTCGCGACGGCCGAGGCGAGGCGCACAGCGCGCATGGAGTCCCCCGTGAAGATCCTCGTCGACCCGTGGTGAAGCCGGTTCCCGGCTCTTCCCAGGTCGTTCCCAGTCATTCCCAGCCGGACTCTAACGGATCACCGGAGCCGCCACTCACCGGATGTCGGACCTCCCGTCAGCCGTCCGCGGCGGGCGACGCGTCCCCCGTCCCGGAGGACGGGACATCCGTCGTGGTCACGGTGGTTCCGGCGCTCCCCCGGGCCGTCTCACGCAGTCTCAGCAGCCGCTCGTCGGGCCCCACCCAGACGTCGAAGCCGATCGCCGTGACCCCGCGCTGCCGGTACCAGTCGACCGCGGCGGCACGCCGCTGCGGGCTCGACTCCCGGTCCGCACCGAAGAACTCGTCCACCGACGCGGAACCCCGGTAGTGCGCGACGGTCGTCCCGGCCAGCTGCTCGCCGCCGAGCGAAACGAGCGGGACGGTCTGGGCGATCGCGTACGCGCGGCTGCCCGGACCGGTGACCAGCGCGGTCGTCCAGCCGCCCGCGTAGCCGTCCGGATCGGGGCCTGCCGTCGGGTCCAGCGACTCGGCACCGGCCCGGTCGGCGTGCTTGGCCGCGCCACCCTGGTAGACGAGGTCGATCGCGCCGTTCTCCGACCTCAGCTGCCCGGTGCCGGCCTCGTCGGTGACGGTCAGCGCGGCCTCGTCCCGGGGGCCCCAGACCAGCGTGCCGCTCGCGGTGCGGCGCCCCTCCGGCCCCTCCCGCACCACCTCGATCCGGGCGCCGCCGGCGTCGTCCAGTGCCCGCGCGGCCGAGAGCACCACCTGCTTGGGCGGCACGGCCGTGGGGACGCCCGGCGTGCCCGTGTCAGGAGCGGCCAGGACGCTGCAGCCGGTGGCGGCCCCGAGCAGCAGCAGGGCGGCCGCCAGGGCGGCGGAGCGGGGGGCTGGCGGCACGGCACACTCCGTCGGTCGCAGGCTCTCCACGAGATCTGACCGGCAGAGCGTACGACGGTTCGTGCATCCGTTCCCATCCGGGCAGGTCCCGGCCCGGCAGCCGCTCCCGTCGCAACCCCGACCCCGGCTCCGGGAACGACTCCGGGAACGACGACGGGCCCGCACCCCCGGTGAAGGGGGTACGGGCCCGTCGTACGGACTGCTCTAGAGCACTGGGGCTCAGACCGCGGCCGGGTCCTCCTCGACGAGGAGGTTGCGGGTGCGGTTCGGGTCCACCATGATGCCGGGGCCCATGGTGGTCGAGAACGCGGTCTTCTTGATGTAGCGGCCCTTGGCGGCGGACGGCTTGGCGCGGAGCACCTCGTCCAGCGCGGCGGCGTAGTTCTCGACCAGCTGCTCGTCGGTGAAGGAGGCCTTACCGATGATGAAGTGCAGGTTCGAGTGCTTGTCGACGCGGAACTCGATCTTGCCGCCCTTGATGTCGTTGACAGCCTTGGCGACGTCCGGGGTCACGGTGCCGGTCTTCGGGTTCGGCATCAGACCACGGGGACCGAGCACGCGGCCCAGGCGGCCGACCTTGCCCATGAGGTCCGGGGTGGCGACGACGGCGTCGAAGTCCAGCTTGCCCTTCGCGACCTCGTCGATCAGCTCGTCGGCACCGACGATGTCGGCGCCCGCAGCACGCGCGGCCTCGGCACGCTCGCCGGTCGCGAAGACCAGGACCCGAGCGGTCTTACCGGTGCCGTGCGGGAGGATCACGGTGCTGCGGACCATCTGGTCGGCCTTGCGCGGGTCAACACCCAGACGCATGGCGACCTCGACGGTGCCGTCGAACTTGGTGGTGCTGGTGGCCTTGGCGAGGCGGACAGCCTCAAGGGGGGCGTAAAGGCGCTCGCGGTCGACCTTGGCGTCCGCGGCCTTCAGAGCCTTGCTGCGCTTCACTGCTGCTCCTGAATGGTGATTGGAGTTGTGGTGTCTCGGGCCTGCGCAGGCCCTACCACAGGGAACGAGAAGGGGATCAGCCCTCGACCGTGATGCCCATCGACCGGGCGGTGCCGGCGATGATCTTCTCCGCGGCGTCCAGGTCGTTGGCGTTCAGGTCGGGCATCTTGGTGGTGGCGATGTCGCGGACCTGGGCGCTGGTGAGCTTGGCGACCTTGGTCTTGTGCGGCTCGCTGGAGCCCTTCTCGATACCGGCGGCCTTCAGGATGAGGCGCGCGGCCGGCGGCGTCTTCGTGATGAAGGTGAAGGAACGGTCGTCGTAGACCGTGATCTCCACCGGCACGATCATGCCGCGCTGCGACTCGGTCGCAGCGTTGTAGGCCTTGCAGAACTCCATGATGTTGACGCCGTGCTGACCCAGCGCGGGGCCGACCGGCGGCGCCGGGTTGGCCGCGCCGGCGTTGATCTGGAGCTTGATAAGCCCCGTGACCTTCTTCTTCTTGGGAGGCATGTCTCTCCGGGTCCTTCCGAGAGGTGATTGCTGGTGCGTGCGGAACCGGGGCGACACCCGGCCGCCAGCACACACATCGAACCAGGCTAACGCGTCCGCGCCGCTGGACCAAAACGGATCCGGGGCGGGGCCGTCGGCCCCGCCCCGGATCCGAAGACCGTATGACTAGTTCTTCTGGATCTGGTCGAAGGAGAGCTCGACCGGGGTCTCCCGGCCGAAGATCTCGACCAGGCCCTTGACCTTCTTCGAGTCGGGGTTGATCTCGTTGATGGTCGCCTGCAGGGTCGCGAACGGGCCGTCGGTGACGGTGACCGAGTCGCCGACCTCGAAGTCCAGCACCTGGATCTCGCTCGGCTTGACCGGCGAGGGCTTGCCGGCCTCCTTGGCCGCCTGGCGCTCGACGTCGGGGGCGAGCATCTTGACGACCTCGTCCAGGGTCAGCGGGTACGGGTCGTAGGCGTTGCCGACGAAGCCGGTGACACCCGGGGTGTTGCGCACGACGCCCCAGGACTCGGGGGTGAGGTCCATGCGCACCAGGACGTAGCCGGGGAGCTTGTTCTGGCGGATGGTCTTGCGGTCGCCGTTCTTGATCTGGACGACCTCCTCCTGCGGCACCTCGGCCTGGAAGATGTACTCCTCGACGTTCAGCGAGACGGCGCGCTGCTCCAGGTTCTGCTTCACCCGGTTCTCGTAGCCGGCGTAGGTGTGGATCACGTACCACTCGCCCGGCATGAAGCGCAGGTCCTCGCGGAACTTGGCGACGGGGTCGACCTCGACCTCCTCGGCCTCCTCGACCTCGACCTCGGCCTCCTCGGCGGCGGCCTCGACGTCGCCCTCCTCGTGCAGCGCGGCCTCCTCGGCGGGCTCGCCGGCCTCGGCCTCGTCGTACGCCTCGACCTCGTCCTCGTCGCTGTCCGCGGCGTCCACGATCTGCTCGGCGGACTCGACGTCGTCAGCCAGCTCGGCCGCGTCCAGCTCGGCGGCGACATCCGCCTCGCGGACGGTCTCGTCGGCGTCGTACAGGGGGGACTCAGACACGGTGGCTGCTTCTTTCCTGGAGATGGTGAAGGTGGCGCGCTCCGGAACCGGACCCGGCACGCTGCCGCTCGCGCGGGCGCCTGGATGAGGCCTCGGAGACTTCAACAGTACCGAGTCAACGGTAACGGCGCGTACGACCTCCGCCGACAGCTCGACCCGGGCCGAAGATCGGCCCGGGTCGGGAGGCTGTTTCGAAGGTGGTCGGCTGCGTCAGCCAAAGATCCAGAGGCTCAGCTTGGAGAAGCCGTAGTCCAGGCCGGCCACGAAGGCCATCACGACGACGACGAACACGACCACGACGGTGGTGTAGTTGGTGAGCTCGCTCCGGGTGGGCCAGACCACCTTGCGCAGTTCGGCGATGATCTGGCGGTAGAACAGCGCCATGCGGGCGAACAGGCCCTTCTTGGCCCGCTTGCCGGACTTCTTGTCGCCCGAGCGGTTGGCCCGCTTGCGGTCGCGGCGCGACAGCGCCTTCTCCTCGCCCTCGGCAGGCGTGGTCCCGGCAGCGCCGTCGGCACCCTCGGGGTTGCCGCTCTCAGGCGTTGCGGTGGAGCCCGTGGTCTCCGTCACTCGTCCTCACCTGAATCCGGGTCCTGCCGGACCGTCGCCGCGCACCCTAGATGGAGCGCGACCGGCCGGCTTAGCGGTGCTGATCGGTGCCATCTCCGCATCAAGCCCGCTCGCTCTGTGGAGCGAACGGGCTGAATGCGGATCTAGCAGCAGGGCAAGAGGGACTCGAACCCCCAACCGCCGGTTTTGGAGACCGGTGCTCTACCAATTGAGCTATTGCCCTACGGTGCCTCGCGGCTCCGGTGGCGACCAACCTACCGCATCTCTCCCCGCTGTCTGCACAGGCGGTGAAAGCTCCGGTCTTTTCGGCGGGCCGTCGAGCAGCGAGTGTACGTGGTCGAGGGGCGTTTGGTCGAACCTCTTCTTCCGGGACGATCGATCGCCCGGCGGATGTCCGGTCCGACGGGGCGCCCGCCGACGGATCGCCGGGCGCCGGGATCCGGACGGAGCCGTACGGATACTGGAACCGCGCTGCCCGGTCCGTCCCGGTTCTGCGACGATGCAGGCATGAGCGCTTCCACCCCGCAGCCCGACCAGTCCATCCGCCCCGCCGACCGCCGGGTCTCCGCCCGGATCGGTGCGATCGCCGAGTCCGCGACCCTCGCCGTGGACGCCAAGGCCAAGGCCCTCAAGGCCGCCGGCCGCCCGGTCATCGGCTTCGGCGCCGGCGAGCCCGACTTCCCCACGCCGGATTACATCGTCGAGGCCGCCGTCGAGGCCTGCCGCGACCCGAAGAACCACCGGTACACCCCGGCGGGTGGCCTGCCCGAGCTGAAGGCCGCGATCGCCGCGAAGACGCTGCGCGACTCCGGCTACGAGGTGGACGCCTCCCAGGTGCTGGTCACCAACGGCGGCAAGCAGGCGATCTACGAGGCCTTCGCCGCGATCCTGGACCCGGGCGACGAGGTCATCGTCCCGGCCCCGTACTGGACCACCTACCCGGAGTCGATCCAGCTGGCCGGCGGCGTCGCGGTGGAGGTCGTGGCCGACGAGACCACCGGCTACAAGGTCTCGGTCGAGCAGCTGGAGGCCGCCCGCACCGAGAACACCAAGGTGGTGCTGTTCGTCTCGCCGTCCAACCCGACCGGCGCGGTGTACACCCGGGCCGAGGCCGAGGAGATCGGCCGCTGGGCGCTGGAGCACGGCCTGTGGGTGCTCACCGACGAGATCTACGAGCACCTGGTCTACGGCGACGCGGAGTTCACCTCGCTGCCGGCCCTGCTGCCCGAGCTGGCCGACAAGTGCATCGTGGTCAACGGTGTCGCCAAGACCTACGCGATGACCGGCTGGCGGGTGGGCTGGGTGATCGGCCCCAAGGACGTCATCAAGGCCGCGACCAACCTGCAGTCGCACGCCACCTCGAACGTCTCCAACGTCGCCCAGCGCGCCGCGATCGCCGCCGTCGCGGGCGACCTCTCGGCCGTGCACGAGATGCGCACCGCCTTCGACCGCCGCCGCCAGACCATCGTGAAGATGCTCAACGAGATCGACGGCGTCGTCTGCCCCGAGCCGCAGGGCGCGTTCTACGCGTACCCGTCGGTCAAGGGCCTGCTGGGCAAGGAGATCCGCGGCAAGCGCCCGCAGACCTCCGCCGAGCTGGCGAGCCTGATCCTGGACGAGGTCGAGGTCGCCGCCGTCCCCGGTGAGGCCTTCGGCACCCCCGGCTACCTGCGGTTCTCCTACGCGCTCGGGGACAACGACCTGGTCGAGGGCATCAGCCGGATCCAGAAGCTGCTGGCCGAGGCCCGCGACTGACGTCAAGCCGACATTCGGGATTCACCCGGCACACCGCCCTCTTTCACCCCTTCGGGGGACGAAAAGAGGGCGGTTCCCGTTCTGGGGCCGCATACGGCAGTATCGGTGAATGGAACGCCTGTTGAACCCGCGAGACGTCAGGGGCCTCCCGAAGGCCCACCTGCACCTGCACTTCACCGGCTCGATGCGCCCCGCCACGCTGATGGAGCTGGCCGACAAGCACGGCGTCCGGCTGCCGGAGGCACTGAGTTCCGGCGAGCCGCCCAAGCTGCGGGCCACCGACGAGCGCGGCTGGTTCCGCTTCCAGCGCCTGTACGACACCGCCCGCTCGGTGCTGCGGGACGAGACGGACATCCGCCGGCTGGTCCTGGAGACCGCGCAGGACGAGCGGCGGGACGGCTCCCGCTGGCTGGAGATCCAGGTCGACCCGACCTCGTACGCGCCCCGGCTGGGCGGGCTGATCCCGGCGCTGGAACTGATCCTGGACGCGGTGGACCAGGCCGCCCGGGCCACCGGGGTGGGCATCCGGGTGCTGGTCGCGGCCAACCGGATGAAGTCCCCGATGGACGCCCGGACGCTGGCCCGGCTGGCCGTCCGCTACGCCGACCACGGGGTGGTCGGCTTCGGCCTGTCCAACGACGAGCGCCGCGGCCTCGCCCGGGACTTCGACCGGGCCTTCGCGATCGCCCGCAGGGGCGGCCTGCTGGCCGCCCCGCACGGCGGGGAGCTGGCCGGCCCGGACTCCGTCCGGGACTGCCTGGACGACCTGGACGCCGGCCGGATCGGCCACGGCGTCCGGGCCGCCGAGGACCCGCGGCTGATGGAGCGGCTGGCGGCCCGGCAGATCACCTGCGAGGTGTGCCCGTCCTCCAACGTCTCGCTCGGCGTCTACGAGAACCCCGAGGAGGTCCCGCTGCGCAAGCTCTTCGACGCCGGGGTGCCGCTGGCGCTGGGCGCGGACGACCCACTGCTGTTCGGCAGCCGACTGGCCGCCCAGTACGACCTGGCCCGGGACGTCCTGGGCTTCAGTGACACCGAACTCGCCGAGCTGGCACGGCAGTCGGTGCGGGGCTCGGTCGCGCCGGAGGCCGTCCGCAAGGAGCTGCTGGCGGACATCGACGCCTGGCTGGCG
The DNA here is from genome assembly GCF_040302665.1 of Kitasatospora sp. NPDC097691. Taxonomy (NCBI): domain Bacteria; kingdom Bacillati; phylum Actinomycetota; class Actinomycetes; order Kitasatosporales; family Streptomycetaceae; genus Kitasatospora; species Kitasatospora sp. NPDC097691. The sequence goes on from NZ_JBEORY010000005.1 coordinate 178,320, forward strand.
AACGGGCACGCCCCCGCGGACGCGCCCGTCACCGCCGCCGCGACCCCCTAGGACGCGCGCCGCCGGGCCGCGGCAGCCGTCCGCGCCGCCGGGCCCCGCCGCCGGGCCCTCCGCTAGAGCGCGACGCCCACCATCACCGGCTCGTTCACCAGCTCCACCCCGAAGGCCGCGCGGACCCCGTCCCGGATCTCCCGGGCCAGGGCCAGCAGGTCCTCGGCGGTGGCCGAGCCGCGGTTGGTGAGCGCCAGGGTGTGCTTGGTGGAGAGCGTCGCCGGGCCGCTGCCGTAGCCCTTGCCGAAGCCGGCCTTGTCGATCAGCCAGGCCGCCGAGGTCTTGGTGCAGCCCTCCGGGGCCGGGTAGGCGGGGGCGTTCTCGGTGCCCGGGCGGGTCCGGAAGGACTCGTACTGCGCGGCCGTGAGCACCGGGTTGGTGAAGAAGGAGCCCGCCGACCAGGTGTCGTGGTCCGCCGGGTCCAGCACCATGCCCTTGCCGGCCCGCAGCCCCAGCACCGCCTCGAAGGCCTCGACCAGCGGCACTCGCTCGTCCTGCCCGACCCCGAAGTGCTTGGCCACCTCGGCGTACTTGACCGGGCCGGAGAGGCCGGCGTGGTCCGCCAGGGCGAACCTGACCCGCAGCACCACGTAGCGGTCCGGCTCGGCCTTGAACCGGCTGTGCCGGTAGGAGAACGCGCACTCGGCGTTCGAGAGCGTGACCACCTCGTCGGCGGTGCGGTCGTAGGCGACCACCTCGGTGATCGTCTGGGCGACCTCCTGGCCGTACGCGCCGACGTTCTGCACCGGGGTGGCGCCGGCCGAGCCGGGGATGCCGGCCAGGAACTCGATGCCGGCCAGGCCGTGCTCGCGCACCGCCCGGGCGACCGCCTCCGACCACACCTCGCCGGCGGCCAGCTCCAGCACGGTGCCGTCCACGGCGAAACCGTCGGTGGCGATCCGCAGCACGGTGCCGGGGAAGCCGGCGTCGCCGATCACCAGGTTGGAGCCGCCACCGAGGACCAGCAGCGGCTCACCGGCCGCGTCGGCCTCGCGGACGGCGGCGATGACCTCGTCGTCGGTGTGGGCGGTCACCAGGCGGCGGGCCGGGCCGCCGAGCCGGAGCGTGGTCAGCGGGGCGAGGGGGGCGTCGTTTTCTACCAGCACGCCCACCAGCGTACGGGGGGAAGGACGGCCCCCCGGCCGCCCTTCCCCCCGTCCCGGTCCGGACCCGGGCGGGACCGGCGCCGTCACCGGCTCAGACCCGGCCCGCCCCGGCCCGGTCCGCCACCGGCTGCCCGGTGGCGGCCCCGGCGGCGACTGCGGCCCCGGCTGCGGGTCCGGCTGCGGCCTTGCGACGGCGCGGGATGAGCACCGCGGCGAGCGCCCCGGCCCCGACGGCCGCCGCGCCGACGTACAGGGCGGGCACCAGCCCGTCCGCGAAGGCCTGGGCCGACTGGTAGCCGCCCTGCGCCGAGAAGACCGCCGAGAGCACGGCGACCCCGAGCGCCCCGCCGACCTCGCGCAGCGCGTTGTTGGCGCCGGAGGCGATGCCCTGCTCCTTCGGCCGGACGCTCGCCATCACCAGCTGGGCGGTCGGGCCGAAGTACAGCGACATGCCGATCCCGCAGATCACGATGACCGGCACCTGTGCGGCGTAGTCGAAGCCGCCGCCGTCGGCGACGAGGCCGAACAGCGCGAGGCCGACGGCCTGGAGCGCCAGCCCGGCCACCACGATCGGCCGGCCGCCGATCCGGTCGGAGACGATGCCCGCGATCGGCGAGACCAGCAGCGGCATCGCGGTCCACGGCAGCATCCGGATGCCGGCCTCCTGCGGGCTGTAGCCGCCGACCCCCTGGAGGTACTGGCTGATCAGGAAGATCGAGCCGAACATCCCGAGGTACATCAGCAGGCTGGCCGCGTTGACGGCCGAGAAGGTGCGGCTGCGGAAGAGCCGCATCGGCAGCATCGGGTGGGCGGCCCCGCGCTGCTCGTACCGGACGAAGGCGGCCAGCAGCGCGGCACCGCCGATCAGGGCCCCGAGGACCAGCGGGCTGGTCCAGCCGTCCGGGTTGCCGCGGATCAGGCCGAGCACCACCCCGAACATCCCCAGGCTGACCAGCGCCGTTCCGGGCACGTCCAGGGCCCGGTCCGCGCCGCGGCTCTCGCCGAGCCGCCGGAAGGCCAGCGGCAGCAGGACGAGGCCGACCGGGACGTTCACCCAGAAGATCCACTGCCAGGAGAAGTGTTCGGTCAGCGAGCCGCCGATCAGCGGTCCGGCGGCGACGGCGAGGCCGCTGACGCCCGACCAGATGCCGAAGGCCATCCCCCGCTTGGCCTCGGGCACGGCCGCGGTGAGCAGGGTGAGGGTGAGCGGCATCATCACCGCGGCTCCGACGCCCTGGACGGCGCGGGCGGCGATCAGCTCGCCGATCTCCGGGGAGAGGGCGGCCCCGGCGGAGCCGGCCGTGAAGATCGCCAGGCCGACCAGGAAGATCCTCCGGCGACCGAAGCGGTCGCCGAGGGCGGCGCCGAACATCAGCAGCACGGCGAAGCTCAGGGTGTAGGCGCTGACCGTCCATTCGAGGTCGGACAGCCCGCCGCCGAGCTCCTCGCGGATCGACGGCAGTGCGGTGGTGACCACCAGGTTGTCCAGGGCGGCCATGAAGCTCGCCACGCTGACGATCACCAGGGTCCAGATCGCGGTCCTGCCGAGGACCGGTTTCTCCGTCATGACTTTCCCCAGGTTCCTCTAGGTTCTTCCGGGAGCTTCCAGGTAGTTATTGCTCAATAACTTTCAGGGGCCGAAAAGAGGCCGCGCGGGTGTCACCGCGCGGCCCGCCTACTCGGCCTTGTCGCACGTGTCGTCGAAGCCGTTCCAGATCCGGTGGTCCGGCGGGAAGCCCAGGGCCACCAGGGTGTTGATCAGCATCCCGTGCGCGAAGAACTGCGTGGCGTCCCTCATGTCGCCGCCGATCCGGATCCTGACCCGCTCGAACAGGCCCTCCCACAGCCGCCGGGCGCTCTCGCCGATCTCCTCCTCGCCGGACGCCCTGGCCGCGAACACCGAGACGTAGAGCTGCATCTGCATCATGAGCTGGTCGCGGTCCTCGACCAGCCCCATGTACGCCCCGGACATCGCCTCGGCTGCCGCCTCGCCGGTCAGGCCGGCCGAGGCCTCGTCGAAGACCCGCCAGGTCTCCTCCACGCAGCGCTCGGCGGCCGCCTCGAAGATGGCCTGCTTGCCCGGGAACAGCCGGAACAGGTACGGCTGCGAGACGCCCACCCGGCGGGCGATCGCCTCGGTGGAGGTGCCCCGGTAGCCGCCCCGGGCGAACTCGATCATCGCGGCACGGACGACGCTCTCGCGCCGCTCCTCCGCACTCATCCGCATACTCGACCTCGCCACGCCTTCCAAGTTAGTGGCCAATCACTATCTTCGCAAGACCGGCGACCGCGGCCGGGGTTTCCGCCGTACGGCCCCCGGTCGCGGCCCGGCCGGTCGATCGAGCGCTCGACCGACCGGCCCCGGCATCCCGGACCGGCCGTTCTCGGACCCGGTCGTTCTCGGAGCGGTCGTTCTCGGAGCGGCCCGCCTCAGACCAGCCGGACGACCGCCCTGGACATCCCGAGGACCTTCTGCCCGCCCGTGGTGGCCAGCAGGTCGACCTGCACCTTGCGGTCGTCCAGCTTCTTGGCGACCTTGGCCGAGACCTCGACCACCGCGCCGACCCCGTCGTTGGGCACCGGCACCGGGCGGGTGAACCGCACGCCGTACTCGACCACCGCGGCCGGGTCGCCGACCCAGTCGGTGACCACCCGGATCGCCTCGGCCATGGTGAACATGCCGTGCGCGATGACGTCGGGCAGGCCGACCTCCAGGGCGAACTTCTCGTTCCAGTGGATCGGGTTGAAGTCGCCCGAGGCGCCCGCGTAGCGCACCAGTGTGTCGCGGGTCACCGGGAAGGACTGTGCCGGCAGCTCGGTGCCGACCTCGACCTCGTCGTAGCTGATCGCCATCGCGCTCACTCCCCCGCCTCGTCGGCGGCCCGGGCCACCAGGGTCATGACCGACGTCACCACGTGCTCGCCGGTCGCGTCCGTCACCTCGCCGCGCACGGTGAGCACGTCGTTGCCCGCGAGCGACTTGATGTTGTCGATGGTCACCTCGACCGACAGCCGGTCGCCGGCCCGCACCGGGCGGGTGTAGGCGAACTTCTGGTCGCCGTGCACCACCCGGGTGAAGTCCAGACCCAGCTCCGGGTCCTCGACGACCTGGCCGGCCGCGCCGTAGGTGACGACGAACGGGAAGGTCGGCGGGGCGATCACGTCCGGGTGGCCCAGCGCCTTCGCCGCCTCCGCGTCGGTGTACGCCGGGTTGGCGTCACCGATCGCGATCGCGAACTCACGGATCTTCTCCCGGCCGACCTCGTACGGCTCGGTGGGCGGGTAACTACGCCCGATGAAGGAGGGGTCGAGCGCCATGGCAGCTCCTCGGATCACGGATGGACACGAAGCGGACGGATACGGAAAAGACTCCGGGCCGCACCCCCCGTGAGGGATGCGGCCCGGAGTCGAAGACCTGAATTCACACAGGCCCGATGCCCTACGACGAGGTCAGCGGGTCTCGCGGTGCGCGGTGTGCGAGTTGCAGCGGGGGCAGTGCTTCTTCATCTCAAGACGGTCCGGGTCGTTACGCCGGTTCTTCTTGGTGATGTAGTTCCGCTCCTTGCACTCCACGCAGGCCAGCGTGATCTTCGGGCGGACGTCGGTGGCAGCCACGGGAGTGCCTTCCTTGGACAACGAATAAGAACACAACAAGAGTAGCCGACCGGGAGTGCGATCTCCCGACCGACTACGCGGGGTAGCGGTGACCGGACTTGAACCGGTGACACAGCGATTATGAGCCGCTTGCTCTACCAACTGAGCTACACCGCCACAGTGATCCGCAGCACAGCCGAAACTGACTGCTTCTCACCAGAGCCCCCATGCGGAATCGAACCGCAGACCTTCTCCTTACCATGGAGACGCTCTACCGACTGAGCTATAGGGGCGAACGAGGAAGAGATTACACGTTTCGCGCCCGGAGGTGAAATCCGTATCCCGCGGCGAAGTCCGCAGGTGGGCGAGGTGCACGGACGAGCGATCCAAGGCCGGCCGTTCGATCGGCCTCCGAGGCGCACGGCCCGACCCGATACGACTATTGCCCGCCTCCCGCCGCCCCGCCCCCGCGCGCCATAGGCTCGACGCTCATTGATCGGGATCGACTGGCCGACCGCACGGTCCGGCGGGAGAAGGAGCCGGCGATGGACAGCGAAGCCGCCGACGGGCCGCACCGCGGGCCCGGCCCGGCGGCCAATCCGCTCGGGCACGGCCCGGTCCTGCTGCTCACCGGCGCCCGGCTGGCCGACGGGCGGGTGGTGGACGTCCGGATCAGCGGCGACCGGATCCAGGCCGTCGGCACCGTCGGCAGCCTCGGCCCGCTGCCCGCCCTGCCCGGCGCGCCCACCGTGACCACCGGCGCCCGGATCGACCTCAAGGGCTACCTGCTGCTCCCGGCCCCCGCCGAGGCGCACGCCCACTACGACGAGGCCTTCTCCGCCGCCCTGCCCGCCCCGCCGCCGGACACCCCGGCCGACCTCACCCGCCGGGTCACCGAGGCCGCGCTCACCTCGCTCGGCTACGGCGCCACCGCCCAGCGCACCCACGTCCGGATCGGCGACGTGCACGGGCTGCGCCCGCTGGAGGCGGTGCTCACCGCCCGGCAGGCTCTGCGCGGGCTGGCCGACCTGCAGGCGGTCGCGATGCCCCGGCTGCTCACCGGGCGGGCCGGGGCGGACGGCCGGGCGCAGCTGCGCGAGGCGCTCAAGCTGGGCGCCACGGCGGCCGGCGGCTGCCCGGAGCTGGACCCGGACCCGTCCGGCTACGTGGAGCTGCTGCTGGAGGCCGCCCGGGAGGCGGACTGCCCGGTGGACCTGCACACCACCGCCGCCGACGCGGCCCAACTCGCCCGGCTGGCGAGCGCCTTGGCCCCGATGAGGCCGCGGGTGACGCTCGGGCCGTGCGGTGCGCTGCCGCGCGGCGCGTCGACGGTGCTGGCGACCAGCGGGGTGCGGGTGGTCTGCCTGCCGCAGAACGGCGGCTGCACCGGCCTGGAGGGCCGGTCGTCAGGTCTGCGGCCGGGCCTGCTGCGGGAGTTGGCGGCGGCCCGGGTGCCGCTGGCGGCGGGCAGCGGGGCCCTGCGCGACCCGTCCAACCCGGTCGGCCGGGCGGATCCGCTCGCGTCCGCCTACCTGCTGGCGGCGAGCGGGGAGTTGACACCGGAGGCGGCGTACGACGCGGTGGCGAACCAGGCACGGGCGGCGCTCGGGCTGGCGCCGGTCCGGGTGGACGCCGGGTTCCCCGCGGAGCTGCTGGCGGTGCGCGGGGACAGCCTGGCCGGGGCCCTCTCGGGCGGCCACAGCCGGCTGGTGGTGCACAGCGGCCGGGTGGTCAGCCGGACCAGCGCGGTGCGGGAGTTCGCGGACACCGTGGCGCTGGCGCTGCCCCGGCAGTCCGGGAGCACCGAGGGCTGACGTCCGGGGGAAAACCAAGGGGCGCGCGACAAGTCGTCGCGCGCCCCTCCCCCACTACTGGCCGCCTCTCGGGCGGCTGGAGCGGATCCAGGCCTCCCCCACACGGAGCCGGACCCGCTGACAGCACCGACGCTACGCCCGCGGACCACCGCGCCCGGCCGCCCTTGACGCTCCCCTGTCGGCGAACCCGCCGCTCTTGACGGGCCGTTGACGGCGCCGCGCCCGAGGTCGGACAACGAGCTCAGGGCACGTACCGGTACCCGATACCCGGCTCGGTGATCAGGTGCCGCGGCCGGGCCGGGTCCCGCTCCAGCTTGCGGCGCAGCCCGGCGAGGTAGACCCGCAGGTAGTTGCCGCGCCCCTCCTGGGCCGGGCCCCACACCTCGCGCAGGATCTGCCGGCCGGGCACCAGCCGACCGGGGTCGGCGAGCAGCAGGGCGAGGATCCGCCACTCGGTCGGGGTGAGCCGCACCGGGCCGTTGGGGCCGTTCACCGTGGTGGCCGCGAGGTCCACGGTGTGGTCGCCGATCACCGGCCGGGCCGGCCGGACGCCGCCCAGCGGCCGACGCAGCACCGCGCGCAGCCGGGCCAGCAGTTCGTCCATCAGGAACGGCTTGGTGAGGTAGTCGTCGGCGCCCGCGTCGAGGGCGCCGACCTTGTCCACGGCGTCGCTGCGGCCGGAGAGCACGATGATCGGCATCGCGCTGTGGCTGCGCAGGCCGCGCAGCACCTCCATCCCGTCGAGGTCGGGCAGCCCGAGGTCGAGCAGGACGGCGTCCGGGAGCGAGTGGGCGGCGCGGTCGAGCGCCTCGCCGCCGCTGGCCGCGGTGCGGACGGCGTACTGCCGGGCGCTGAGGTTGATCCTCAAGGTGCGCAGCAGGGCCGGTTCGTCGTCGACGATCAGGATCTCACTCATGCGGCGCCTCCTCCCCGGGGGCGACGGGCTCGACGGCGGGGTGCGCCGTGGCGGCGGGCAGGGTGAGCAGCATCGTGGTGCCGCCGCCGGGGGTGTCCTCGACCTCCAGGCCGCCGCCCATGGCCTCGGCGAGGCCGCGGGAGAGGGCGAGCCCGAGGCCGACGCCGGTGGTGTTGTCGGTGTCGCCGAGGCGCTGGAAGGGCAGGAAGATCCGGTCGCGGTCCTCGGGGGCGATGCCGGGGCCGCGGTCGATCACCCGGACCTGGACCTGGTCGGCGTGGTGGCTGGCGGTGACCAGGACGGGCGCGCCGGGGGCGTTGTGGCGCAGCGCGTTGGTGATCACGTTGGCGAGCACGCGTTCCAGCAGGGGCGGGTCGGCGAGCACCGCCGGGGCGGTGTCGAGGTCGAGCGGCTGGATAGGCGCGTACGGGTCGGTGAGGCTGTCGAGCGCCCGGGGCAGGACCTCGTCGAGGTGGGTCTCGGTGAGGTGCAGGGTGAGCGCGCCGGCCTGGAGGCGGCTCATGTCGAGCAGGTTGTCGACCAGGCGGGTGAGCTTGACCAGTGACTCGTCGGCGGTGGCGAGCAGTTCGGCCTGGTCCTCGGGCGAGAACTCGACGTCGGGGCTGCGCAGCGAGCCGACCGAGGCGCGGGCGGCGGCGAGCGGGGTGCGCAGGTCGTGGCTGACGGCGGCGAGCAGGGCGGTGCGCATCCGGTCGGCGGCCCTGATGGGTTCGACCTCGGCGGCGACCACGGCGAGCCGGTCGCGTTCCAGGGCGGCGGCGACGTGGGCGGCGAAGGCGGTGAGTACGCGCTGGTCCGCGGCGGGGAGGCGGCGACCGGTGAGGACCAGGACGGCGTCCGGGCCGACCGGGACCTCGGTGGTCTCGTGCGGGCCGTCGCCGTCGTCCGGGTGCTCGTCCGCGCAGTGCGCGAGCACCTCGCCGTCGGACTGGGAGAGCAGGGCGACGGCCCGCATGCCGAAGGCCGTCCGGGACTTCTCCAGCAGGGCGGGCAGCGCGTCGGCACCGCGCAGCACGCTGCCCGCCAGGGTGGAGAGGGTCTCGGCCTCGGCGGTGGCCCGGGCGGCCCGGGCGGTGAGCCGGCCGGCGTGGTCGACGACGGTGGAGACGGTGAGCGCGATGGCGGCGAAGACCACCAGGGCGACGATGTTGTTGGTCTCGCCGATGGTCAGGCTGTGGATCGGCGGGATGAAGTAGTAGTTCAGCAGCACCGAGGCGAAGAGCGCGGCCACCAGGGCGGACACGGCACCGCCGAGCAGGGCGACGATGACCACGCCGAGCTGGAAGATCAGCGCGTCGGTGGTGAGGTTGATCCGGTGGTGCGCCTGGGAGAGCAGGACGGTGAGCAGCCAGGGCAGGGCGAATCCGGCCGCGTAGCCGACGACGGTGCGGCGCCTGGAGTGGCGGCGGCCGAGCGAGGGCAGCCGGCCGCGGCCGGTGAACTCGTGGGTGACCATGTGGACGTCGATGTCCTCGGAGGCGTCCACGGTGGTCTCGCCGATGCCCGGGCCGGTGAGGAAGCGGTTGATCCGGCCCCGGCGACTGGTGCCGAGGACCAGCTGGGTGGCGTCGTGGGCGCGGGCGAAGGCGAGCAGCGCGGTGGGGATGTCGTCGCCGACGACCACGTGGTAGCTGCCGCCGAGGGTCTCCACCAGCAGCCGCTGCTGGGCGAGCGCGCCGGATGAGGCGCCCGCCAGGCCGTCGCTGCGGGTGACGTGGACGGCCAGCAGGTCGCCGCCGGCGGTGCGGTCCGCGATGCGGGCGGCGCGGCGGATGATCGTTTCGCCTTCGGGGCCGCCGGTGAGGGCGACCACAACGCGCTCGCGAGTCTCCCAGACCCGGTCGATGCGGTGGGCCGCCCGGTAGTCGCGCAGTCCCTCGTCCACCCGCCCGGCGACCCACAGCAGGGCGAGTTCGCGCAGGGCGGTGAGGTTCCCGACCCGGAAGTAGTTCGAGAGTGCGGCGTCCACCTTCTCCGCCTTGTAGACGTTGCCGTGGGCCATCCGGCGGCGCAGCGCCTGCGGGGCCATGTCGACGAGTTCGATCTGGTCGGCCCGGCGGACCACCTCGTCCGGGACGGTCTCGCGCTGCGGGATGCCGGTGATCTTCTGGACGACGTCGTTCAGCGATTCCAGGTGCTGGATGTTCACGGTGGTGACGACGTCGATCCCGGCGGCGAGCAGTTCCTCGACGTCCTGCCAGCGCTTGGCGTGCCGGCCGCCGGGGATGTTGGTGTGCGCCAGCTCGTCGACCAGGACGACGGACGGGCGGCGGGCGAGCACGGCTTCGAGGTCCATCTCCTCGAACTCGGCGTCCCGGTAGGAACGGTGGACCCTCGGCAGGACCTCCAGGCCCGCGAGCATGCCCTCGGTGTGGCGTCTGCCGTGGCACTCGATGTACCCGACCACGACGTCGGACCCGCGGTCCTGTCTGCGCCGGGCCTCGTCCAGCATCCGGTAGGTCTTGCCGACCCCCGGCGCGGAGCCGAGGTACACCCTCAGCCGGCCGCGGCGGATGCCGGAGCCGGGGGTGAGGTCGCGGGCCATGGGCACTGCTCTTTCCATCGGGTCGGAGGTGTCGGACGTCTGCGGACACGGGTCGGCCGACCCGGGCGCGGGAGGTGTCCTCCCGCGCCCGGGCCGGCCCGGTCATCCGCTCGTGTGAGGCGGTGTCACTTCTGCTCGCCGAGCGCCCTGTTGAGCAGGACGACGTTGACTCCCTCGTTGCCGAGGAAGCCGAGCGAGCGGCTCTCGGTGTACGTGTCGACCAGTGCGGCCACCTTCTCGACCGGCAGGCCGCGCTCCTTGGCGACCCGGGCGACCTGCTCCTTGGCGTAGGCCACCGAGATGTGCGGGTCGAGGCCGGAGCCGGAGGCGGTCAGCGCGTCGGCCGGGACGCTCGCCGGGTCGACGCCGTCGAACGCGGCCACGGCGGCGCGGCGGTCGTTGACGGCCTTCAGCAGGTCCTCGCTGTTCGGGCCCTGGTTCGAGGCGCCGGACGAGGACGCGTCGTAGCCGGCCCCGGCGGCGGAGGGGCGGGGCTGGAACCACTTCGGGTCCGGCCTGGCCTCCTCCTTCGGGTCGTCGGGGTTGACCTTGGCCAGGTTGAAGTTCTGGCCGATCAGGCTGGACCCGATCTCCTTGCCGTCGGCCTTCACGATCGAGCCGTTGGCCTTGTCGCTGAAGGCGACCTGCGAGATGCCGGTGACCAGCAGCGGGTAGACGACTCCCAGGATGACGGTCAGCACCAGGAGCACGCGCAGGGCGGTGAAGTGGGTCCGCACGGAGGCGGGCAGGGGCTTGGACATCGCGGTGGACTCCTCTCTCAACTCAGGCCGGGGATGAACTGGACGATCAGGTCGATCAGCTTGATGCCGACGAACGGCACCACCAGGCCGCCGAAGCCGTAGATCCCGATGTTGCGGCGCAGCAGCGAACTCGCGTCCGAGGGACGGTACTTCACGCCGCGCAGGGCGAGTGGGATCAGGCCGATGATGACCAGGGCGTTGAAGATGATCGCCGAGGTGATCGCGGACTGGGGGCTGTGCAGGCCCATGATGTTGAGGTGGCTCAGCCCCGGGTAGACCCCGGCGAACATCGCGGGGATGATCGCGAAGTACTTGGCCACGTCGTTGGCGATCGAGAAGGTGGTCAGCGCACCGCGGGTGATCAGCAGTTGCTTGCCGATCTCCACGATCTCGATCAGCTTGGTGGGGTTGGAGTCCAGGTCGACCATGTTGCCGGCCTCCTTGGCCGCCATGGTCCCGGTGTTCATCGCGACGCCGACGTCGGCCTGGGCGAGGGCGGGGGCGTCGTTGGTGCCGTCGCCGGTCATCGCGACCAGCTTGCCGCCCTCCTGCTCCTTCTTGATCAGGGCCATCTTGTCCTCGGGCGTGGCCTCGGCGAGGAAGTCGTCCACGCCGGCCTCCTCCGCGATCGCCTTGGCGGTCAGCGGGTTGTCGCCCGTGATCATGATGGTCTTGATGCCCATCCGGCGGAGCTCGTCGAAGCGCTCCCGCATGCCCTCCTTGACCACGTCCTTGAGGTAGATCACGCCGAGGGCCTTCGGGGCCGCACTGCCGATCCGGGACGCGACGAGCAGTGGGGTACCACCCGCGGCGGAGATGCCGTCGACGAGCTCGGCGATGTCCTTGCCGACCGTGCCACCGTTCTCGGTGACCCAGCTGGTGACCGAACCCGCCGCGCCCTTGCGCACGGAGTGGATGCCGTCGGTCTCGTCCAGGTCGACGCCGGACATCCGGGTCTGGGCGGTGAACGGGACCCAGGTGGCGTGCGTCAACTCGCCCTGGGCGCGGGCCCGCAGCCCGTACTCGGTCTTGGCGAGGACCACGATCGAGCGGCCCTCGGGGGTCTCGTCCGCGAGGGAGGACAGCTGCGCGGCGCTCGCGAGTTCCTCGACGCTCACGCCCTCGGCCGGCTGGAACTCCGCGGCCTGGCGGTTGCCCAGGGTGATGGTGCCGGTCTTGTCGAGCAGCAGGGTGTTGACGTCGCCGGCGGCCTCGACGGCACGGCCGGACATGGCCAGCACGTTGCGCTGCACCAGGCGGTCCATGCCGGCGATGCCGATCGCGGAGAGCAGCGCGCCGATGGTGGTCGGGATGAGCGCCACGATCAGGGCGACCAGGACGATCATCGACTGCGGGGCGCCCGCGTAGGTGGCCATCGGCTGCAGGGTCACCACGGCGACCAGGAAGACGATGGTCAGCGAGGCCAGCAGGATGTTGAGCGCGATCTCGTTCGGCGTCTTCTGCCGGGCGGCGCCCTCGACCAGGGCGATCATCCGGTCGATGAACGACTTGCCGGGCTCCGAGGCGATCTTCACCACGATGCGGTCGGACAGCACCTTGGTGCCGCCGGTCACCGCAGAGCGGTCGCCGCCGGACTCGCGGATGACCGGCGCGGACTCGCCGGTGATCGCCGACTCGTCCACGGACGCAACGCCCTCGACGACGTCACCGTCACCGGGGATGACCTGCCCGGCCTCCACAACGACGTGGTCGCCCAGCTGGAGCGCGGTCCCGGGGACCTCCTCCTCGTCCTGCGAGGCGGGCCAGTTCGTCAGCCGGCGGGCGACGCTCTCGGTCTTGGTCTTGCGCAGGGTGTCGGCCTGGGCCTTGCCCCGGCCCTCGGCGACGGCCTCAGCCAGGTTGGCGAAGATCGTGGTGAGCCAGAGCCACACGGTGATGGCCCAGGCGAACACGGACGGGTCGGCGATCGCGGAGATCGTGGTGACGACCGAGCCGACCTCGACCACGAACATCACCGGGTTCTTGATCATCACCCGGGGGTCAAGCTTCTTCACCGCGTCCGGCAGGGACGCGACGATCAGCTTCGGGTCGAGGAGGCCGCTCGACACTCTGTGCGGTGCGGCGGGCTCGGCCTGGTCGGCCTGGTCGGCCTGCTCGGCCGGTGCGGGGTGGAGCGTCGGGGTGGACATCAGGAGGTGAGACCTTCCGCGAGCGGCCCGAGGGCCAGGGCCGGGAAGTAGGTGAGGCCGACGACGATCAGGATCACGCCGGACAGCAGGCCCACGAACAGCGGCTTGTGGGTGGGCAGGGTGCCCGGGGTGGCCGGCACCGGCTGCTGCTGGGCGAGCGAGCCGGCCAGTGCCAGGACGAAGACGATCGGCAGGAAGCGGCCGAGGACCATCGCCAGGCCGAACGCGGTGTCGTACCAGTCGGTGTTGACGGTGATGCCGCCGAAGGCCGAGCCGTTGTTGTTGGCGGCGGAGGTGAAGGCGTACAGCACCTCGGAGAAGCCGTGGGCGCCCGAGTTGAGCATCCCGGCCCGCTCGCCCGGCAGGGCCATCGCCACTCCCGTACCGACCAGCACGATGGTCGGCGTGGTGAGGATGTACAGCGAGGCGAACTTCATCTCCCGGCCGCCGAGCTTCTTGCCCAGGTACTCCGGGGTGCGGCCGACCATCAGCCCGGCCACGAACACCGCGACGACCGCCAGCACGAGCATGCCGTACAGGCCTGAACCCACACCGCCGGGCGCGATCTCGCCCAGCATCATGTTGAAGATCGTCAGCCCGCCGCCGAACGGCGTGTACGAGTCGTGGAAGGAGTTCACCGCGCCGGTCGACGTCAGCGTCGTCGAGGCGGCGAAGAGACCGGAGGCCGCGATGCCGAAGCGCTGCTCCTTGCCCTCCATCGCCGCACCCGCGGCCTGCAGGGCGCTGCCGGAGTGCTGCGACTCGGCGAAGGTGATCAGCGCCGCCGAGGCGACCCAGAACAGGCCCATCACCGCGGCGATCGCGTAGCCCTGGCGGTTGTCGCCGACCATCCGGCCGAAGGCCCGCGGCAGCGCGAACGGGATCAGCAGGATCAGGAAGATCTCCAGCCAGTTCGTGAACCCGGTCGGGTTCTCGAACGGGTGCGCCGAGTTGGCGTTGAAGAAGCCGCCGCCGTTGGTGCCCAGCTCCTTGATGACCTCCTGCGAGGCCACCGGACCGCCCGGGATCCTCTGCACGTCGCCCGCGAGGTTGGTGACCTCGCGGAAGCCTTGGAAGTTCTGGATCACACCGTTCGCCACCAGCACCAGCGCGAAGACGAACGCGATCGGGAGCAGCAGACGGAGGTTGATCCGGACCAGGTCGACCCAGAAGTTGCCGAGCCGGTCCGTCCTGTTGCGGGTGAACCCGCGGATCAGCGCGGCCACGACGGCGATGCCGACGGCCGCGGACACGAAGTTCTGCACCGCCAGGCCCGCCATCTGCACCAGGTGGCCCATCGCGGACTCACCCGAGTACGACTGCCAGTTGGTGTTGGTGACGAACGAGATCGCGGTGTTCCAGGCCTGGTGGCCCTCCATCTGCGGAACGCCCAGGTTCAGCAGCAGGTAGCCCTGGAGGCGGATCAGGCCGTACAGGAAGAGGACGGAGACCGCCGAGAAGGCCAGCACCGAACGCAGGTACACCGGCCAGCGCTGATCGGCGTCGCCGTCGACGCCGATCACCTTGTGGATGCCGCGCTCGACTCTGAGGTGCTTGGAGGTGGTGAGGAGCTTGGCGATGTAGTCGCCAAGGGGGCGGTAGCACAGGGCCAGCGCGCCGACGAGGGCGAGGGCCTGCATCCAGCCCGCGAGAGTGGAGCTCATGTCAGAACTTCTCCGGGAAGATCAGCGCGACGACGAGATAGCCGACGAGGGCGACGGCCACGATCAGACCTGTGATGTTCTCGGCGCTCACAGCTTCTCCACCCCCCGTGCGATCAGGGCGATGACGGCGAACACGGCGACCGTGACACCGACGTAGATGAGATCGGACATGGGCTCCACCAGCGTGGTTCGGGAGATGCCGCGACCGGAGCCGAGGGGCTCGCGCGGCGCCGGCGGACGACCGGCAGATGCAGCAAACCAGCCGTCACGGGCGCGTCATCGGGCCCTGACGCCCTCCATACGGACGACCGTGCGGCGTTGACGCGACCTTGACGCGCGCTTCACCGGACCGAGACCGTCGAGATCGCGCCGAGACTCGAGATCGCGCCGAGACCGCCGTGATCGCGCCGAGATCCGCACCGTCCCGGTCGGAAAGCGGCAGAAAGGTGAAGGCCCCGGACAGCACCTGCTGTCCGAGGCCCTCGCCCGGGTGTCCCTCCGGTCACATCCGCATCCGCAGTCGGCAGACCACCGCGTCGGTGTGCCGGCGCAGGGCGCGGTCGATCACGGCGCCGCGCCGGTTCTGCAGCGCCCGCTGCCACCAGTGGGCGGGCTCCACCTCGGGGATCAGCACGGTCAGCCGGTCGTAGGCGTGCTCCGCCCCGAGCTCGTTGACGAACTCGGCGATCGGCCGCCCCAGCCGGCGGTGGTCGTCCGGGATCTCCACCAGCGGCACGCCCGGCTGCCACAGCTCCCAGTCGCGGCGCAGCGCTTCGGCCGCGGTCGGTTCGAGCACCACGGTCACCGCCATGACCTCGTCGCCGAGCGAGAGCGCGGCCGACAGGCCGTCCCTGGTGAGCCGGGTGATCGCCGTGACCGGGACGACGACCAGGCTGCGCTGCCGGGTCACCGGGCCGGGCACCCGGCCCAGCTCCAGCCGCTCGCCGATCCGCCCGTAACTGCGGTGGATCGCCTCGAACAGCACCACCAGCAGCGGCAGGGCCACCACGATGCCCCAGGCCCCCTCGGTGAACTTGGTGCCGGTGACGACCAGCGTGGCGACACCGGTGAGCAGCGCACCGAAGCCGTTCAGCGCGGCCTTCCACCGCCAGCCGGCCGGCCGGTGCAGGAACCAGTGCCGGACCATGCCGACCTGGCAGATGGTGAAGCCGACGAACACACCGATCGAGAACAGCGGCACCAGGCTGTTGACGTCCCCGCCGGAGCAGACCAGCAGCACCGCCGACACCACGGCCAGGAACAGCACGCCGTACCGGTACACCTGGCGGTCGGCGCGCAGCGCGAACACGTGCGGGAGGTGGTTGTCCCGGGCGAGCAGGTCGAGCAGCACCGGCAGTCCGCCGAAAGAGGTGTTGGCGGCCAGGCCGAGCAGAACCACGGTGGCGGACTGGACGACGTAGAAGCCGATGCCGTGGCCGAGCGAGGCGTCGGCGAGCTGGGCCAGCACCGTGACGCCCTCGACCGGCTGGAGGTGGAAGCGCCCGATCAGCACGGCCAGTCCGATCAGCATCACACCGAGCAGCGCGCCGAGCGCGACCTCGGTGTGCTGCGCGCGCCTGACCCGCGGGATGCGGAAGGAGGGGACGGCGTTGGCCACCGCCTCAACGCCGGTCAGCGCGGAGCACCCGGCCGCGAAGGCCTTGAGCAGCAGCAGCGCGCCGACGGCGGTGGCGTTCTCGGCGAGCACCGAGGCATGCCCGGCGGCGGCCGCGGCGCTCGCCGGGCCGTCCCGGAACAGGCCGACCACGATGACGGCCATGACGGAGAGGACGAAGACGGCCGTCGGCACCATGAACCAGCGCGCCGACTCGGCGATCCCGCGCAGGTTCACCGCGGTGACCAGCGCGAGCACGCCCAGGCAGAGCCAGACCCGCCGGTCGTACAGGCCCGGTACGGCCGACGTCAGCGCGGCCACGCCGGCGGTGACCGAGACCGCCACGTTCAGGATGTAGTCGATCACCAGCGAGGCGGCCGCGGTCAGCGCCGTCCGGCGGCCCAGGTGCGCCTTGGCGACCGCGTAGGAGCCGCCGCCGTCCGGGAACGCCGCGATCACCTGCCGGTAGGAGGCGACCAGCACCGCCAGCAGCACCGCGATCGCCGCCGTGACCGGCAGCGTGAAGCCCAACCCGTACCCGCCGGCGGCGGCCAGCACCAGGACGATCGACTCCGGCCCGTACGCGACCGAGGCCATGGCGTCCAGCGAGAGCGCCGCCAGTCCGCCGAGCGCGCTGAGCCGGTGCCGCTCGTCGCCGGCGCCGGTACCGGGCGGCTCGTCGGCCCTGACGGCCGGGGTCGTGGTGGCGCTGGACATCGGACGGAACCTCCGCGGTCGGTAGTTGCTCCGATCCTGCGGTCCGCGTGCCCGGCCCTCCCCTGGCCCCTACGCGTTCCTGACGCGGCCACGAGCGGCTCTGACGGGCCCTTGACGCGCCGGCCGTCCTGCCCGAGGGGCTGTTGGCGGGGGTGGGGTGAGCCGTTGTCCCGGCGGGCGCCGGTTGGGAAGACGATCAGCTCGAAGGACTCCCACCCCCGGCTCCCCACTCTGCTGCCTGGTGAACGTAATTGCAAGCAATGTGCAATAAGTGCGCCCGCCCGCGCGACCGGGGCGCGGGAAAAACAAAACAGCCCCTGATCTGCGTTTCCGCAGATCAGGGGCTGTTTTCTATCCTGTGGCTGGTGCAGGGTTCGAACCTGCGTAGCTTGCGCGACAGATTTACAGTCTGCTCCCTTTGGCCGCTCGGGCAACCAGCCAGGATCTTGTCCCCCGGGGGTGTTCGCCCCGTTCGACTTGGTAAACCATACCTGATGCCGGGGGGTGCTTCGCCACTCGATGGATCACGCGACGATCATGGAGCGCCGTGCGGTCGTCGCGGGCGAGGGCGGGGCGGCGCTGGATAGGCTGGGACGGCGGGCGCCCGGTGGGGCGGGCCGTGCCAGTGCAGCCAGAGCATCAAGGAGACCAACACCCATGGCCGACTCCAGTTTCGACATCGTCTCGAAGGTCGAGTGGCAGGAGGTCGACAACGCGATCAACCAGACCTCCCGTGAGATCGCGACGCGCTTCGACTTCAAGGGCGTGGGCGGCGAGATCAGCCGCTCCGGCGAAAAGATCGAGATGAAGGCCAACGGCGAGGAGCGCGTGCGCGCCATCCTCGACGTGCTGCAGACGAAGTTCGTCAAGCGCGGCCTGTCGCTGAAGGCTCTGGACGCCGCCGAGCCGCAGCTCTCCGGCAAGGAGTACAAGATCTTCGCCAACGTCAAGGAGGGCATCACCACGGAGGACGCGAAGAAGGTCGCGAAGATCATCCGTGACGAGGGCCCGAAGGGCGTCAAGGCCCAGGTCCAGGGCGACGAGCTGCGCGTCAGCTCGAAGAGCCGCGACGACCTCCAGACCGTGCAGGCCCTGCTCAAGGGCAAGGACCTGGACTTCGCGATCCAGTACGTGAACTACCGCTGATCGCGGACCACGCCTGACCACGGACCACGCCCGATCGTGGTCCGCCGTCGGCCTCCGGCCGACGGGACGAACGGCACGGCCCCGCTCCCGGGTTCGGGAGCGGGGCCGTTCGCGTCGCCGGTGGTCAGCCGGCGACGGGGTGGGTGCGGGCCGCCGCCACGGTCAGGGCCTGGGCCCGGGCCCTGAGGGCGTCGAGCTGCTGGTGCACGGTGGCCGCGGAGGTCGCGGCGGTGCCGGGGTGCCTGGACGGCGCCGGGGCGGGCGACGGCGGGAGGGCCGGGAGCGGTGGGAGGGCCGGGAGCGGCGGGAGGGCCGGGAGCTGCCCGATCAGGCCCTGCAGGACGGCCTGGAGGGCGGCGATGAGCTGCTGGAGGGCTCCGAGGTCGGGGACCGCGGAGCTCACCGTCGAGAGCAGGTCGGTGACCAGCTTGGCGATGTCGTCCACCGCCCCGAGGGCCGCGCTCGGATCCGATCCGGCGGGGAGGGCCGGGAGGTCGGGGACCTCCGACGCGACGGGGACTTCCGACGTGACGGGGACCGCCGGTTCGGAGGCCGGGAGCGTGGTCGGCGGGGCCGGGACCGTCACGGGGGAGACGGACAGCGCGGACAGGACGGGCACGGCGGGCATGACCGGGCCGGGGACGGTGGTACGGGCGGCCGCGGCTCCGTTGCCGGCGGCGGTGGCGGACGACGTGGCGACAGTGGTCAGCGCAAACGCTGCGGTCAGCACGACGGCCATCCGGGTGGCACGCATGGGTACTGCTTCCTCTCACCGTGGATCAGGCGAGATCGCCTGATCACACGGTCGGGCAGTCCTCCGGACGCAGCCACCGCACGTACGCCGAACGGTGCGTGACGGCTCAGTCGATCCCGGCCCAGCCTCCGGTGCTGCGGTACGCGCCCAGGCCGACCGAGTCGAACTCGTCGACCCGGCCCTCCTCGGTGCGCACGCCGATGCGCCGCAGGGCGAGGGAGATCGGCGTGTCGGTCGGCGCGGGCTCGAACTCGCCGACGGCGAGCGGGCCGAGGACGATCCGGCCGTTCTCCCAGACCACGGCGCGCTGGGTGCCGCTGCCGCCGTAGTACTCGGCCTCGACGCAGGCGATCGGGCCGGCCTTCGACCAGGCGGCCAGCCGGAGTTCGAAGCCGTCCGAGTGCCAGCCGAACCCGGATCCGCCGACGGGCTTCAGCACGCTGCCGTCGCCCTGGAGCGCGGCAAGGACGCCGGAGGTGACCGGGATCAGCGCCATCCCCTGCGCCAGCGCCACCACCCGGGCCGCCGGAACCTCCGCGGCTGCCACCCTGAGCAGCTCCAATGTTCCTATCAGCGCCTGGAGTTCGTAGGACATGCCGGTCATGGTGTCCCACCGCACCGACAGTCGGCCCGGAATTTATGATTCCGTGCCCGGTCGGAGACCGTAGAGCAGACTGAGCACCGTCAAGCACCGGGCCGCGGGCGCGAACGCGCCGCCGCCCGTGGCCGGCCACCCACTCGGTCACCCACTCGGGTGCGTGCCGCATGCGGCAGCCCCGGCATCCGGATGGACTGGCCGGGTGCGGCCCGCCCCGGGGCCATTCCCCCCGACTCCCGCGCCACCGGCCGACGCCGGTCGCAACCGGCCCACGCCGGCTGCAGTCTCCTGCGGCCGGGCATGGGCGATCGCTTCCAACCGCAGTCGACCGCGATCGACCGGAGCCGTACCGGAGGAGGATCGGATGAGTTCCACGGACGCGACGTCCTGGGTGGTGCTCGCCCTGGTGGCGACCGGTTCGGTGGCCGGTTCGGTGGCCGACCTGCGCTCCGCCTCTGCAGCAGCGGTCCACGGCCCGGCCTGCATCCTCCTCCGCCTCCTCCCCGCGGCCGGGCGGCCCGCTCGTGCACCCCTTCCGCCCGCCGCGCAAGCCGAGTCGGCGCTCTCCCGGCACGACCACGGACGCTGCCACGGACGCGACCACAGCCACGGCCACGGCGGCCGGACCGGCGGCGCAGCGGGCGTACGGACCGCGCGGCCCCGGGGCGATCCTGCGTGGCCACCGGGCCCGATGGCGACACCGTCCCCAGCCGAAATCCAGGGAGCCTCCGCATGACCGACACCGCGAACGCGGGCACGAGCAGCGACGACAGCGACGAACTCGCCCGCCGGATCGCCGGGTTGATGCCCCGCGCGCAGACCGACCTGGCCGAGCTGGTGGCCATCCCGTCGGTCGCCGACCCCCGGCAGTACCCACCGGAGAAGTGCCGCCAGGCCGCCGAGTGGGTCGCCGCCGCCTTCACCGAGGCCGGCCTGCGCGACGTCCACCTGGAGGAGACCCCGGACGGCAGCCACGCCGTGATCGGCCACCGCCCGCCGCCGCCCGGTGCCCCGACCGTGCTGCTCTACAGCCACTACGACGTCCAACCCCCGCTGGACGAAGCCGCCTGGGAGTCCCCGCCGTTCGCGCTGACCGAGCGCGACGGCCGCTGGTACGGGCGCGGCGCCGCCGACTGCAAGGGCAACATCGTCATGCACCTCACCGCGCTGCGCGCGCTCGGCGGGGACGTGCCGGTCGGCCTCAAGCTGGTGGTCGAGGGGTCCGAGGAACAGGGCACCGGCGGTCTGGAGCAGTACCTGCCGCCGCACGCCGGGGAGTTGCACGCGGACGCCCTGCTGATCTGCGACACCGGCAACGCGGCCGTCGGCGTCCCGACCGCCACCACCTCGCTGCGCGGGGTCACCAACGTGGTGGTCACCGTACGGGCGCTCGCGGGCGACCTGCACTCCGGCATGTTCGGCGGCCCCGCCCCGGACGCCCTCGCCGCGCTGATCCGGATGCTCGACTCGCTGCGCGACGCCGACGGCGGCACCCGGATCGACGGGCTGGACCACACCGGGACGTGGAGCGGCGTCGGCTATGACGAGACCGCGTTCCGCGCCGACGCCGGCGTCCTGGACGGCGTCCGGCTGACCGGCTCCGGCACGGTCGCCGACCGGCTCTGGGCCCGCCCCGCCGTCACCGTGCTCGGCATCGACTGCCCGCCCGTGGTCGGCTCGGCCGCCGCCGTCCCGGCCACCGCGCGGGCCCGGGTGAGCCTGCGGGTGCCGCCCGGCGCCGAGGCCCGCGCCGCCCAGGACGCGCTGATCGCACACCTGGAGGCCGCCGCGCCCTGGGGCGTGCTGGTGGACGTCGAACGGGAGGGCGCCGGCTCGCCGTTCCGGGCCGCTACCGGTGGGCCCGCCTACGCCGCGCTCGACCGGGCGATGCGGGAGGTCTACGGCGCACCGATGTCCTTCCTCGGCCAGGGCGGCTCGATCCCGCTCTGCAACGTCCTCGCCGCCACCTACCCCGACGCGGAGATCATCCTGATGGGCGTCGAGGAGCCGCGCTGCCTGATCCACGCGCCGAACGAGAGCGTCGACCCGGGCGAGATCGCGCACATGGCCCACGTCGAGGCGCTGTTCCTGCGGCACTTCGCCGACTCGGGGAGGCGCTGAGGTAATTCGAGGACGATGGAGTCCCAGCAGCGACCGTCCGCCCCCGAGGAGGAACCGCCGTGCCCCGACCCTTCACCGTCGAGGACCACACCGCCCGGATGACCCGGGCCGCCGCCGAGGCGGCCGCCGTCGGACTGGCCGGCCTGGTCGTCGCCCCCGGCCCGGACCTCGCCTACCTGTGCGGCTACACGCCCACCGCGATCACCGAGCGGCTGACCGCGCTCGTCCTCACCGCCGGGCGCGAACCCGTCCTGGTCGTCCCGAGGTTGGAGCGCCCGGACGCCGAGAAGGCGGTCGGCGCCGAGGCCGTCCGGATGCTCGACTGGTCCGACGGCGAGGACCCGTTCGCCACCGCCGGCCCGCTGCTCGACCCCACCGGGCGCTACGGCGTCTCCGACAACGCCTGGGCGATGCACCTGCTCGGCTTCCAGGCGGCGCTTCCCGGCGCCTCGTTCGCCTCGCTCACCGAGACCCTGCCGATGCTGCGCGCGGTCAAGGACGACGAGGAGCTGGAGCGCCTGGCCGCGGCCGGCGGCGCCGCGGACGCCGCCTACCGCGGGATCCTGGAGGTCACCTTCGCCGGCCGCCGGGAGACCGACGTGGCCGCCGATCTCGGCGGGCTGCTCATCCAGTACGGGCACAGCCAGGTGGACTTCACCGTGGTCGGCTCGGGCCCCAACGGCGCCGACCCGCACCACGAGGCCGGTGACCGGGTCATCCGAACGGGTGACACCGTGGTGCTGGACTTCGGTGGCCTCAAGGACGGCTACGGCTCCGACACCACGCGGACGGTGCACGTCGGCGCGGACGTCCCGGCCGAGGTACGGAAGGTGCACGACCTGGTCCGGCTCGCCCAGCAGACCGCCTTCGAGGCGGTCCGCCCCGGCGTCAGCTGCCAGGAGATCGACCGGATCGCCCGGCGTGTGATCACCGGGGGCGGCTACGGTGAGTACTTCATCCACCGCACCGGCCACGGCATCGGCACCACCACGCACGAACCGCCGTACCTGGTCGAGGGCGAGGAACGGCCGCTGGTGCCCGGGATGTGCTTCTCGATCGAGCCCGGGATCTACCTGCCCGGCCGGTTCGGGGTGCGGATCGAGGACATCGTCACCGTCACCGCGACCGGCGGCCGCCGCTTCAACAACACCCCGCACGAGCTGGGCATCGTGGCGTGAACGCGATGCCCAGGACGACGCCGACAACGGCGCCGACCGGATCCGACGTTCTTACGATCTGGTCATATTTCATCCAGAGTCCTCCAAGTTTCGATTGCTAGTTTCGGTGCGCATGACCAAGACCCTCCCCCCGGCCCCGCCCCCCGTGCGGACCGGGCGACCGCGCCCGGTGTCTCGACCCCGCCCCCGCGTGACGGGCTGGTCGAGACTCCGCTTCCTGGCCTGGCCGCTCTACCTGACCGGCCTCCTCTGGTTCCTGAGCGAGGAGGGCATCCCGGCGGCCAACGACGTGCTGTTCCTCTGGCTGATCGGCGCCCTGCTCACCGGTGCCGTGCACAGCGGGCACGGCCGCCGCGGCTTCCTCCTCGTCCTGCGCGACTGGGTGCCGGTGATGGCCGTGGTCTGGACGTACTCCCTGCTGCGCGGCTACGGCGCGCACACCCCGTGGGCCCCGCACTGGCTGCCGCAGCTGCGCTTCGACGAGGTGCTCGGCTTCGGCGAGACCTGGACGGTCCGGCTCCAGCACGCCCTGTACACCCCCGGCTCGCCGCACTGGTACGACTACGCGGCGGTGGGCGTCTACCTCTCGCACTTCTTCGTGGTCTTCCTGCTGCTCGCGGTGCTCTGGCGACGCGCGCACCACCGGTTCCGACAGCTGCTCGCCTGCTACCTGACGCTCACCTTCGCGGGCTTCGCCACCTACCTGCTCTACCCGGCCGACCCGCCGTGGCTGGTCGCCCAGGAGGGCAACCTGCCGCAGGTGTCCCGGGTGGTCTGGGAGGTGATCTCGGTGAGCGGGCTGCCGCAGGCCGACTCGCTGCTGGAGAACGGCAGCCAGTTCGCCAACGACGTCGCCGCGATGCCCTCGCTGCACTCCGCCTACCCGGCGATGCTGCTGTTCTTCTTCTGGCCCACCGCCCGGCCCTGGCTGCGGGCGGTCCTGGTCGCCTACCCGCTCGCGATGACGTTCACCCTGGTCTACGGCGCGGAGCACTTCATCATCGACGTGTTCGTCGGCTGGGCGTACGCGGCCGTGGTGGTGTTCGGCCTGCGGTGGCTGCGCAGCCGCCGCACGGCACCGGCGCAGGGCACGGCAGACTTGGCCGGGTGAAGCCGCACCCGCCGATGAAGCCCACCGCCGAACAGCTGCTGGCCGCCGAGGACACCACCATCCCGGACGTCACCGGGCCGGGGCTGCGGGTGCTGTTCTGCGGCATCAACCCGGGCCTGTGGTCCGGCGCCACCGGGCACCACTTCGCCCGGCCCGGCAACCGCTTCTGGCCCGCGCTGCACCGTTCCGGCTTCACCCGGCGCCAGTACCGGCCGGACGAGCAGGAGCAGCTGCTCGCGCTCGGCCTTGGCATCACCAACGTCGCCCCGCGCACCACCGCCAAGGCGGACGAGCTCACCGCCGAGGAGCTGCGCGAGGGAGGCGCCGCGCTGCGTGACCGGGTGCTGCGGCTGCGCCCGCGGGTGCTGGCCGTCCTCGGCATCGGCGCCTACCGGACGGCCTTCGGGCACCGGCGGGCCGCGATCGGGCGCCAGGACGAGGGCATCGGCGACACCGAGGTGTGGGTGCTGCCCAACCCCAGCGGCCTCAACGCGCACTACACCCTGGACGCGCTGGCCGGGGAGTTCCGCAAGCTCCGGGAGGCGGTCGACGGCGGCCCGGCCGACGAGGACCGAGCCGCCACCGAGGGCTGAGTCGTCACCGAGGACCGAGCCGCCGACGGGCGAACCGGCGTCGACGCCGACACCGGCAGGACGCCGGTCCGGATCGCCGACTGAGCCGTTCGACGACCCGACCAGCGGCCGGACCGTTGGCCGGCCTTGGAGGTCACCCCGGCAGCACGGCCAGGTCGAGGGCGGCGAGCCGGGCCGGATCGGCGACCACCTCGTAACCGGCCACCCGGCCGTCCGCCACCGCCACCCTCAGCACCAGCCACAGCCGCCCGCCCGGCGCGATCAGGATGCCGGGCGCCCCGTCCACCAGGGCCACCGCACCGTGGCGGGCCCGGCGGCCGAGGACGGTGGTCTCCCGGGCGACCGTCGCCGCGCCCCGGGCCACCGGGGAGCGGCCGGGCGGCAGCGCGGCCGGGTCCGCCCGGCGCACCACGTCCGGGGCGAGGACGGCGAGCAGCCCGGCCAGGTCCCCGTCGCGGGCCGCGGCCAGGAAGGCCTCCACCACCCGCCGGTGCCCGGCCAGCGGCCCCGGGGGCAGCGCGGCCGTGCCCCGCACCCGCTGCCGGGCACGGCTGGCCAGCTTCTTGGCGGCGACCGGCGTCCGTCCGACGATCGGCGCGATCTGTTCGAAGGGCACCGCGAAGCCGTCGTGCAGCACGAAGGCGACCCGCTCGGCCGGGCCCAGCCGGTCCAGCACCACGAGCAGCGCCCGGCCCACCGACTCGACCAGCAGCGCCTCCCGCTCCGGATCCGCGCCGCCGCCCGCCGCGTCCGGCAGCGCCTCGCCGGTCGGCTCCTCGCGGCGCGCGGCACGGGCCCGCAGCAGGTCCAGGCAGATCCGGGAGACCACGGTGGTCAGCCAGCCGGGCAGGTTGTCGATCTCCGCCGGGTCGGTCCGGACCAGCCGCAGCCAGGCCTCCTGCACGGCGTCCTCGGCCTCACCGGTCGACCCGAGCATCCGCTGGGCGACCGCCCGCAGCCGCCCGCGCTCGGCCTCGAACCGCGCCGCCGTCCCCTCGGGCGTCGCCCCGCCGGCGGTCGTCCCCTCGGGGGTCGCTCCCCCGATCGTCGCCTCGGGCGGTGCTCCCCCAGGGGTCGCTCCCTCGGGCGGTGCCCCCTCGGGCGTCGCTCCGACCATCCCGTCCCGGTCCATCGGTCACCTTTCCTCGGCCCGATCCGTCACCGCTATGACGATCCGTCCGCCCCCGAGGTGACCAGGAGAACGCCATGACCTCCGCAACGCTGCTCCACCTGGACTCCGGCATCAGCCCGACCGGCTCGGTCAGCCGCACCCTGACCGACCGCTTCGCCGCCACCTGGCGCGCCCGGCACGGCGACGCCGCCCGGCACCGGTACCGCGACCTCGCCGCCGACCCGGTGCCCGCGGTGGGCGCCGCCTACGACACCCTCGGCCGCCGGACCGAGCGCAAGGGCCCGCTCCCGCCGGAGGACGTCGCCGCGCTGGCCGAGAACCCGGACGAGGTGCGCGAATGGGCGCTCAGCCGACCGCTGATCGAGGAGCTGCGGGCCGCCGACACGCTGCTGCTCGGCAGCCCGATGTACAACTTCACCGTCTCGACCGGCCTCAAGGCGTGGATCGACCGGGTCTCCTTCCCCGGCGCGTACGTCGACCCGGACACCGGCGCGCGGCTGCTGCGCGACACCCGCGTGGTGGTCGTCGCCGTCCGCGGCGGCGGGTACGGGCCGGGCACCCCGCGCGAGCACTTCGACTTCCAGCTCCCGTACCTGCGGGCGTACTTCGGCGCCCTCGGGGTCACCGCGGCGCACCTGCACGTCGTCACCGCCGAACTCACCCGGGCCGCGGACGTGCCGGCGCTGAACGGCCTGGAGCCGCTCGCCGCCGAGTCGCTGGCGGCGGCCGAGGCCGCCGTCGACGAACTGGCCGCGGTGCTCTGAGCCGCACCGCCGCTCGGTCCTACAGCGGGGTGACGGCCTTCAGTACCAGCAGCAGCGCCACGGCGGCGTTGAGCGCGCACAGCGCCGACGCCGCCGTGCCGACGGCGGCGACCATCGCGGCCAGGCCCGCCGGGGTCTTGGCCGGCGGCCAGTTGCGGGAGGTCGGCACCGGGCCGAGCAGCGCGGCGACCCGGCGCGGCACCGGGCCGGCCGCCGCGGTCGGGGCGGCGAAGGCCGCGAAGCCGGGCGCCGGGGCCGCGTGTGAGACCAGGGCCGCCCGGGCCACCGCCCGCGCGGTGATCCGGCGGTCCCCCACGGCCTGCGCCGAGTCCTCGTCCGCCCACCGCTCCGCGCTGTACGCCACCGCCGACTGCAGCGGCCGCAGGAAGGGGTTGACGCAGGCGGCGAGCTGGGTGGTCAGCAGGTACCGGTGGTGACGGTGGCGCAGGTGCGCCCGCTCGTGCGCGAGCAGCGCCTCCCGCTCGTCCGCCGCCAGACCGTCCAGCATCCCGGTGGAGACCACCACCCGACCGGGCGAGCCCGGCAGCGCGTAGGCGTACGGGCTGCGGTCCGGCAGCACCGCGAGGTCACCGGCCGGCGCCGGCCCCGCGGGCAGCCCGGACAGCGCCCGCCGGGCCCGGGCGCGCACCCGCAGGTGCCGCACGACCGTCCGGGCGCAGGCGAGGCCCACCAGCGCCAGCAGCCACATCGCGGCCGTCCCGACCGTCTCGTGGTACGGCAGGGCGGCCCGCACCTCCGGGTCGGACCAGCTGTCCGGCAGCGGATTGCCGGGGATCTGCGCGGTGCCCACCACGCCGATCAGCCCGAGGCAGAGCACGCTGCACACCGCCATCACCGCGCTGATCGCGGTCATCAGCCGGGTCGCGCCACGCGGGTGCAGGTGCTGCTCGGTCAGGCGCGCGATCGGAACCGCGGTGAGCGGCAGGACGAGCGGGAGGAAGACGAAGAGGCCCACGGGTCAGCTCTCGCGGTCGGTCGCCGTCGGATCGGCGGAGGCCGCGTCGAGCAGCGCCCGCAGCAGGTCCTCGTCGTGCGGCAGCAGCGCGCTGACGAAGCTGGCCAGGACGGCGTCCCGGTCCGCCTCCCCGTCGAGCATCCGCCGCATCCGCAGTGCCGCCAGCCCGGCGGCGTCCGAGGAGGCCTGCCACAGGTAGGACCGGCCGGAGCGGGAGCGCGAGACGGCGTTCTTGGCGTGCAGCCGGGACAGGATGGTCATCACGGTGGTGTACGCCAGGTCGCCCTCCAGGCGCTCCTGGACCCACCCCGCAGTGGCCGGGCCCGGCGCCCGCTGGAGCACCGCCAGCACCTGCGCCTCCAGTTCGCCCTGGCCGCGTCGTCGGGCCGGCGCGTCCCCGGCCGCCGGGGCGTGCCTCTCGTCTGCCATGACGGCCACTCCCTCCGGATGCCGCGCCCGGACCGACGGGCGCGGCTTCATCCTAACGAGCGGAGGACAGCTCCGAAGCGGTCGGCGCGGAGGTTCGGAGGCGTACGGGCGGCCGCGCCCGGGGCCTTCCGTCCCCCTCCACGATCAGGTCCGGGCCCGCTGGGTCACGGCGATGCAGACCAGCACCACCACCGCCGTGACCGGTGCGGCGGCCGGCAGGTCCTCGCCGAGCAGCAGCACCGACCAGACCAGCGTCAGCAGCGGCTGGCCGAGCTGCAGCTGACTGGCCCTCGGCACGCCGATGGCGGCCATCCCCCGGTACCAGAGCACGAACCCGCCGAACTGCGACACCGCCGCGACGTACGCCAGCCCGACCAGCGCCTTCGGGCCGAACCGCACCGGCTCGGTGGCCAGTCCGAACGCCGAGGTCAGCAGCATCACGGGCAGTGCGGCCAGCACCGCCCAGGCGATCACCTGGGCGCCCGGGAGGTCCCGGGAGAGCCGCCCGCCCTCCGCGTACCCGGCCGCGCAGACCACCAGCCCGACGAACAGGTAGAGGTCGGCGAGGGTCGGTCGGCCGTGGCTCTGCAGCAGGGTGAACACCAGGACGGCCGCCGCCCCCGCCAGCGCCGCCGCCCAGAACGCCCGGGACGGCCGACGGCCGGTGCGCAGGGCCGAGGCCACCGCGGTGGCCAGCGGCAGGACCCCGATCACCACCGCCGAGTGGGCGGTCGAGGAGGTGCGCAGGGCGAGCGTGGTCAGCAGCGGGAAGCCGAGGACACAGCCGCCGGAGACGACCAGCAGGGCCGGCCAGTGCCGCCGCTTCGGCAGCGGGGCCGCGGCGGTCAGGAGGTAGAGCGCCGCCAGCACCCCGGCCAGGACGCCGCGCAGGCCGGTCGCGGACCACGGGCCGAAACCGGTCAGGGACCACGCGGTGGCCGGGAAGCTGAGCGAGAAGGAGGCCACCCCGAGGGCGGCGAGGGCGGTGCCGGAGACCGCGGCGTGCTGCGGTGCTATCGCTCGGGGCAGGGTAGCGCTATCTTGTGCCGTCATGAACGAGCGTAGCAGTGTGGCCGAACTCGCCGACATCCTCCGGCGGGAGGTCGAGCGCTACCCGGAGGGGCGGAAGCTGCCCGCCAGCCGGGCGCTGATGGAACGCCACCAGGTCAGTCCGGTGACGGTCTCCCGGGCCATCGCCGTGCTCGTCGCCGAAGGGCTGGTGGTCTCCCGGCCCGGCGCCGGGGTCTTCCGGGCGGCGGCCTTCGCCGCGGCCCCGACCGCCCCCGCCGCACCGCCCCGCCGCACCGGCGACCTCTCCTGGCAGGAGATCGCGCTCAGCGCCGAGTCCGGCCCGCGCGACCTGCTCGCCGCCCCGGTGTTCGCCACCCTCCGGGTGCCGCCGCCCGACGTCATCGACCTCAACAGCGGCTACCCGCACTCCTCGCTGCTGCCCGAACGCCTGCTCGCCACCGCCCTCGCCCGGGCCGGCCGGCGCCCCGGCGCCTGGGACCGCCCGCCCGTCGACGGCCTCACCGAACTGCGCGGCTGGTTCGCCCGCGACATCGGCGGCCACGGTGGACCGATCGGCGCCGGGGACGTCCTGATCACCGCCGGCGGCCAGGGCGGGCTCACCGTCGCCATGCGCTCGCTGGCCGCACCCGGCTCGCCGGTCCTGGTGGAGTCGCCGACGTACCCGGGCATCCTGGCGGTCGTCAGCGCCGCCGGGCTGCGGCCCGTGCCAGTCCCGATCGACGCCGACGGCGTCCGCACCGACCTGCTGGCGGACGCCTTCGCGGCCACCCGGGCCCGGGTCTTCGTCTGCCAGCCGCTGTTCCAGAACCCCACCGGCGCGGTGCTCTCACCCCGGCGGCGGGAGGAGGTCCTGCGGATCGCCCGCGCGGCCGGCGCGTTCGTGATCGAGGACGACTTCGCCCGGCTCCTGGTCCACACGGACGCCCCCGCACTGCCGCGACCGCTCGCCGCCGACGACCGGGACGGCGTCGTGGTGCACCTGCGCTCGCTGACCAAGGCCGCTTCGCCCAACCTGCGGATCGGCGCCCTCACCGCCCGGGGCCCCGCCCTGGCCCGACTGCGGGCCACCCAGGTGGTGGACAGCTTCTTCGTGCCCCGACCGCTCCAGGAGGCGACGCTGGAACTGGTCGCCGACCCGGCCTGGGCCCGCCACCTGCGCACCCTCGGCGCCGAACTGCGCGACCGCCGCACCGCCGCCGTCGCCGCCCTGCACCGCGAGCTGCCCGGCCTCCTCACCATCCACCGCCCGGGCGGCTACCACCTGTGGCTGCGCCTCCCGGAGGGCACCGACGACGGCGCCCTCGCCGCCGCCGCCCTGCGCACCGGCGTCCAGGTCACCCCCGGCCGCCCGTACCACGCCGCCGAGCCCCCGGCCCCCCACCTCCGCCTCAGCTACGCCGCCGCCGAAAGCCCCGCCCAGGTGGCCGAGGGCATCCACCGCCTCCGGCTGGCCTACGAGGAGACGACGCGCTGAGGGGAGACGGAGCGGACGCCACGAGCAGAGCCCCGCCCGGCGGACGGGCAGTACGCAGGCGCAGCCCTCCACAGCGAACAGGCGACGCGCCGTGCCCGACCCCGCGCAGCGGACCCCTACCGCCCGTGACCCGCCATCCGCTCCAGGCGGGCGATGCGCTCCGCCATCGGCGGGTGGGTGGAGAACAGCCTGGCGCCGGCCTCGCCCGGGCGGAAGGGGCTGGCGATCATCATGTGGCTCGCCGTCTGGAGCTGCGGCTCGGGCGGGAGGGGCAGCCGGCGGGTGCCGGCGTCGAGCTTGCGGAGGGCGCCGGCGAGGGCCAGCGGGTCGCCGGTGATCCGGGCGCCGTCGGCGTCGGCCTGGTACTCGCGGGAGCGGCTGACCGCGAGCTGGATCAGTCCGGCCGCGAGCGGTCCGAGGATCATGATGGCGAGCATCCCGAACAGCCCCGGCCCGTCGTCGTCCTCGGAGCGGCCGAAGGGGATCAGCCAGGCGAAGTTCACCAGGAACATCACCACCGAGGCGAGTGCCCCGGCGACCGAGGAGATCAGGATGTCCCGGTTGTAGACGTGGCTCAGCTCGTGCCCGAGCACTCCCCGCAGCTCCCGCTCGTCCAGGATCTGCAGGATGCCCTCCGTGCAGCAGACCGCCGCGGTGCGCGGGTTGCGGCCGGTGGCGAAGGCGTTGGGGGCCGGGGTCGGGGAGATGTAGAGGCGGGGCATCGGCTGTCGGGCGGCCGTGGAGAGCTCGCGCACGATCCGGTACAGCTGCGGCGCCTCGAACTCGCTGACCGGCCGGGCCCGCATGGCCCGCAGTGCGAGCTTGTCGCTGTTCCAGTACGCGTAGGCGTTGGTCCCGAGGGCGACCAGCAGGGCGATGATGAAGCCGGTGCGGCCGAAGAAGCTTCCGATCACCAGGATCAGCGCCGAGAGGCCGCCGAGCAGGACGGCGGTCCTCAGTCCGTTGTGCCGGCGGTGCACGTCAGGCCCTCCAGTGGTGCGGTGGGGAAGCCCTTTCTGCCTCGTCCCTCTTGCCCGCTCAACGGGCGGGGCCGGGGACCTTGTTCCCTTGTGACCGACGCGACACCGCCGCGCCACCCGGCCGTGCCACCCGGCACCCGGCACCCGGCACCCCGCACGCCGGAGCCGACACCGCACCACGTCGTCGGCACCGGCACCGGCACCGGCCCGCCCATCCGGCGGGTCCGGGCTCAGAACAACGAACCGCCCGCGACCTGCAGGACGAGCTGCGGCGCCACGGACAGGACCACCGCCGCCGAGGCGGTGAGCCCCAGGGTCGCGGTCAGGCTGACCGGCAGCCGGCGCTCGGTCTCGACGGCGGCGCCCGTGGGCACCTCGGCCGCCGGGGCGAACAGCCGCGCCGTCCACAGCAGGTAGTAGTACAGAGCGATGACCACGTTGACGGCCATCACCACGGCC
Organism: Kitasatospora sp. NPDC097691; assembly: GCF_040302665.1. Taxonomy (NCBI): domain Bacteria; kingdom Bacillati; phylum Actinomycetota; class Actinomycetes; order Kitasatosporales; family Streptomycetaceae; genus Kitasatospora; species Kitasatospora sp. NPDC097691. Next base: position 210,020 of record NZ_JBEORY010000005.1, read on the forward strand.
AGCCAGCCCAGCCCGGCGTCGACGGCCGCGCGGAACACCACGACCTTGCCGAACAGGCCGATCACGCCCGGCGGCAGCCCGGCCAGGCAGAGCAGGAAGAAGGCGAGCGCGAGCGCCGTCCAGCGGCGGCGGGCGAAGAGTCCGCGGAAGTCGTCCACGCTGGTCCCGGCCCGGCGGCCGACCGCCGCGACCACCCCGAAGGCACCCAGGTTCACCACGCCGTAGATCAGCGCGTACGCGGCGGTGGCGCCGAGCTGGTCGGCCCCGGTGGGTGCGTAGCCGGCCGCGGCGAGCGGCACCAGCAGGTACCCGGCCTGGCCGACCGAGGACCAGGCGAGCAGCCGGACCGCGCTGTACCGGGTGTCGAAGCGCTGGCGCAGCGCGCCGACGTTGCCGACGGTCATGGTGACGGCGGCCAGCACCGCGAGGACCAGGCCCCAGGTGTGCGCGTACGGCCGGAAGGCGATGGTGATGGCGAGGGCGAGTCCGGAGAGGCCGGCCGCCTTTCCGACCACCGAGAGGTAACCGGCCACCGGCAGCGGGGCGCCGGTGTAGGTGTCGGGCACCCAGAAGTGGAACGGGACCGCGGCGACCTTGAACGCGAAGCCGACCAGGGTCAGCACGGCACCCGCCTCGGCCAGCGGCTTGAGCTGCCCGGGGGCGTGCTCCAGGCCCTGGGCGACGGCGCCGAGGTGCAGGCTGCCGCTCGCCGCGTAGACGAAGCCGACGCCCAGCAGCATCACGGCGGTCGCGGTCACGGAGGAGACGAAGAACTTGAGCGCGGCCTCCGCGCCCCGGCCGTCCCGGCGCAGCGCGACCAGGGCGAAGGCGGGCAGCGAGGCGACCTCCAGGGCGATCACCATGGTGGCGAGGTCGCGGGAGGCGGGCAGCAGGGCGGCGCCGGTGGCGCTGGAGAGCAGCAGGAACCAGTACTCGCCCCGGGGGAGCTTCTCGTCGTCCACGGTGTGGACCGACAGCAGCGCCGCGATCAGCGCCCCGCCGAGGGCGAGCAACTGGAACACCAGGGCGAAGTGGTCGGCGACGTAGGAGCAGCCGACCGCGGCGGAGCCGCCGATCGGCTGAGTGTCAGTGCCGCCTGTTACGTTCTGCACGCAGAAGGTCGCGCGGGGTGATCCACCGGTGAGGGGAAGGAGTGCGATGAGGGCGAGGGCGAGTCCGGCCGCGGTGAGGCGGCCGAGCCACTTCTTGTGCCGCTCGGGCAGGAACAGGTCCGTGACCAGCACGGCGAGGGCGGCAACGGCGGCGATCAGCGGGGGCGCGATCGCCACCCAGTCCACGGACTGGATCAGGCTGCCCGGGTTGGCTACGGCGAGGGAGGTCACAGTGTGCTGCCCCGTGGAGTGAGGTCCGAGTGCGGCGGTCTGGGCTGCGAGCACGGTCAGCCACCCCCGAGGAGGTGCTTGACGGCGGGGTTCGAGAGGCCGAGCAGCAGCGCGGGCCAGAGGCCGGCGAGCAGGGTGAGCGCGGCCAGCGGCGTCCAGCTGACGGCCTCGTACGGGCGCAGGTCGGCCACCTCGGCCACCGGCGCGGGCTGCTCGGGGTCGCCCATGCAGACGCGCTTGACCATGATCAGCAGGTAGGCGGCGGTGAGGAGGGTGCCGAGACCGGCCAGGACCATGTAGGTGACGAAGGCGGGGCGCGACAGGCCGTCGGCCGGGTCGAACGCGCCGAACATGGCGAGCACCTCGCCCCAGAAGCCGGCCAGGCCGGGCAGGCCGAGGCTGGCGACGGCGGCGAAGGCGAGCAGTACGCCGAGTCGCGGCGCCCTGCCGTACAGCGCCGCTCCGGTGGCGCCGGAGAGGGTGTCGAGGTCGGCCGTGCCGTAGCGGTCCTTGAGCGCGCCGACGACGAAGAACAGCAGACCGGTGATCAGGCCGTGGGCGATGTTGGCGAACAGCGCGCCGTTGACGCCCACCGGGGTGAGGGAGGCGATGCCGAGCAGCACGAAGCCCATGTGGCCGACGGAGGAGTAGGCGATCAGGCGCTTGAGGTCGCCCTTGGCGCCGGGGCGGGCCAGCGCCAGGCAGGCCAGTGAGCCGTAGACGATGCCGACGGCCGCGAACGCGCCCAGGTAGGGGGCGAGCGTGGCGGTGCCGTCCGGCACGATCGGGAGGAGGACGCGGACCAGACCGTACGTACCCATCTTCAGCAGCACACCGGCGAGCAGCACCGAGCCCACCGTCGGGGCGGCGGTGTGCGCGTCGGGGAGCCAGCTGTGCAGCGGCCAGGCGGGGGCCTTGACCGCGAGGCCGACCAGGATCGCGAGCCCGGCGGTCACCTGGGTGGTGTGGCTCAGTCCGCTGCCGTGCGCGGCGGCCAGCGCCTGCATGTCGAAGGTGCCGGCCTTGCTGCCGATCAGCAGGAAGCCGAGCAGCATCAGGGCCGAGCCGAGCAGCGTGTAGAGGATGAACCGGTTGGCGGCCGGGACCTTCGCGCCGCTCCCCCAGCGGGCGATCAGGAAGTACATCGGGATCAGCACGATCTCGAAGGCCAGGAAGAAGAGCAGGAGGTCCAGCACCACGAAGGTGGCGAGCATGCCGACTTCGAGGAGGAGGAGCAGCCCGACGAAGGCCTGCGCGGACGGACGGTGCTCATCAGGGGCTCCGCCCCGGTCGGCCCCGTTCGGCAGCCGCTTCTCCGAGTACAGCGCGCAGAGGAAGGTGAGCAGCGCGGTCAGCACGATCAGCGGCAGCGAGATGCCGTCCACGCCGAGGTGGAGGCGCACGTGTAGGGCCGGAATCCAGGACACGTCGGTGGTGGCCTGCATCCGGGCGGGGTCGTCGTGGTCGAAGCCGGCCGCGAGGGCGCCGGCGAGCAGCAGCACCGCGCCGGTGACGACGGTGTTCAGTCGCAGCGCCCGCCGGTCGGCGACGGCCCGGTCCGGTCCGAACACCGGCGCCAGGGTGAGCGCGGCGCCGAGCAGCGGCAGCACCAGGAGGGCGATGAGGACTGCGTTCATCGGGGGCTCCTACGTGCGGCGGTCGAGGGGACGGGGGTAAAGGACAGCACCGGCTACACCGCCACCAGGACGGTCAGCAGGACGACGCCGGCCAGCAGGGCGCTGAGGTACGTCTGCGCGTTGCCGGTCTGCGCGAGCCGGACGGCCCGGCCGAGCAGGTTGACGCCCGCGCCGCTGCCGCGCACGTAGGTCTCGATGACCTCGCGGTCGAGGAAGCGGACCAGTCGGGCGGCGCCGACCACCGGTCGGACGAACAGCACGTGGTACAGCCGGTCGATGCCGAAGCCGTGCCGGGCCGGTCCGAACAGCGGGCCGAGCAGGATGCGCCCGGGGTCGGCGACGATCACCTCGACGGCCGGGGCTCCGGCCTGCTCCGGCACCCGGCCTGCCGCGACCGGGGCCGGCCTGCCAGGGCCCAGCCGGGCGGTCGCCGAGCGCCAGGCACCGTACGCCGCGAGCATGCCGACCACGGCGAGTGCGGTGCCGGTGACGGCGGTGACCCCGGAGGGCCGCAGCGAGCCGCCGTCCAGCAGCTCGGGCAGCCAGTCCGTGCGCAGGCTGGTGACGCCGAAGGCCATGGTCGGGACGGCCAGCACCCAGAGCGGCCAGCGCATCGCGGGCGGCTCGGCGGTGGCCGGGTCGGCCTCGTCCAGCTCGGGCGAGTACGGCGCGTCCGCCTCGTGGTCGGCCACGACGGTGGCCCGGTCGTCGGCGGGCAGCACCTGCGGTGCGGCAGCGGCGGCCCCGGCCGGGCTGTGGAAGGCGACCAGGAAGAGCCGGGTGGCGTACGCGGCGGTGAGCAGTGCGGTGAGCGCGGCGGAGATCAGCACGATCCACCCGGCCGCCTCCGGCACGGCCGAGGCCGGGCCGAGCCCGTTGGTGAGCGCGTCGCCGTTGGCGGCGTGCTCGGCGGCGGTCAGCACCGCCTCCTTGCTGAAGAAGCCGGAGAACGGCGGCAGTCCGATCAGGGCGACCAGCGCGATGCCCATCGTCCAGTAGGCGTCCGGGACGCGCTTGCGCAGCCCCGGCATCCGGGACATCGCGGAGATCGAGTTGGTGTGCGCGGCGTGGATCACCACACCGGCGGCCAGGAACAGCAGTGCCTTGAAGGCGCCGTGGCTGACCAGGTGGAAGACGGAGGCCTCGCGGTCGCCGCTGGCCAGCGCGCCGGCCATGTAGCCGAGCTGGCCGACGGTGGAGTAGGCGAGCACCCGTTTGAGGTCGTCCTGGGCGAGCGCGCAGAGCGCCGAACCGATCATCGTCACGGCGGCCATCACCGCGAGCACGACCAACGCCGCTCCGGACAGCAGGAAGACCGGCAGCAGCCGGGCGACCAGGTAGATGCCGGCCGCGACCATGGTGGCGGCGTGGATCAGCGCGGAGACCGGCGTCGGGCCGGCCATCGCGTCCGGGAGCCAGGTGTGCAGCGGGAACTGCGCGCTCTTGCCGGCGACCCCGGCGAGCAGCAGCAGCGCGATCAGCGTCGGGTGGCCGAGCCTGCCCTCGGTGGCGGCGGCCAGCACGTCGGTGATCCGGAAGCTGCCGGCGTCCGCGCCCAGCAGGAAGAGCCCGAACAGGAAGGGCACGTCGCCGAGCTTGGTGACCAGGAAGGCCTTGAGCGAGGCCGAGCGGGCGTCCTCGGTCTCCCAGTGGTGGCCGATCAGGAAGTACGAGCAGACGCCCATGACCTCCCAGCCGACCAGCAGCACGATCAGGTCGCCCGAGTAGACCACCAGCAGCATGGCCGCGGTGAACAGCGAGACCAGTGCGGCGTACGACGGGTAGCGCGGGTCCTGCTTGAGGTACGCGGTCGAGTAGACCTGGACGCAGGTGGCGACCAGGCCGACCAGCACGGAGATCAGCGAGCTGTAGCCGTCCAGGTGGAGGGCGAGCGCGATGTCCGGGCCGCCGGTCGGGGTGAGCCGGGTCGCGGCGTCCAGGGTCTGGCCGGTGCCGAGCTGGATCGCGACGACCAGGGCGAGTACGGCCGAGACGGCGACCGGGACGATCGCCAGCGGCCGGGCCAGCCCGGGCGCCTTCTTGCCGACGGCCAGGATCGCGGCCGCGCCGAGCGCGGGCAGCACGGGGACGAGTACGGGCAGGGCGAGGTTCATGCGGCGGCCTGGCCCTTCAGCGCCTCGGCTCCGGTCGGCGCCTCCTCGGCGGCGAGCGCCTCGGCCGGGTCGCCGAGCGCGGTGGCCCGGTCGATGTCCGCGGTGCCCCGGGCCCGGAACAGCAGCAGGACGATGGCGAGCCCCAGACCGATCTCGGCGGCGGCGACGGTGATGGTGAACAGGGTGAGCGCCTGCCCGGCGTGCAGCGAGTCGCGCAGCCAGGCGTCGAAGGCGACCAGGTTGAGGTTGACGGCGTTGAGCATCAGCTCGACCGACATCAGCACCAGGACGGCGTTGCGCCGGGCGAGCACGCCGTACACGCCGACGCTGAACAGCAGCGCGGCGAGGACGACGGGGTAGGCGAGGTGCATCAGCTCTCCTCCGACGCGGCAGAAGCGGGTGCGGCGGCCTCCGGCGCGGTACGGGGCGCGGTCGCGGCCACCGTCCCGTTCGACCCGACCGGCCGCCCGGCACGCAGCTTGCCCGCCCGGGGCGCCGGCACCCGCCGCTTGTCCCCGCGCGACAGCACGATCGCGCCGACCAGCGCCGCCAGCAGCAGGACGGACAGAGCTTCGAAGGGCAGCACCCAGTGCCGGAACAGGCTGGCCCCGGTGACGGCGGCGGAGCCACCGCCCGCCCCGAGGTCGATCCAGGAGGTCCGGAAGGCGTCGACCACCAGCGTGACCAGCGTCCCGGCCGAGGCCAGCGCCACGACCAGGGCGACCCAGCGGTTCTTGGAGTCGGCGTCCGGCGAGCGCCCGATCGGCGCCTTGGTGAGCATCAGTCCGAACAGCACCAGGACGACCACCGAGCCGAGGTAGATCAGCACCTGCACCCAGGCGATGAACTCGGCCGTGAGCAGCAGGAACTCCACCGCCAGCCCGCCGAGCGCGACGACCAGCCAGAGCGCGGCGTGCACCAGCTGCTTGGTGGTGACGGCAACCACGGCCGAGCCGAGCACGGCGATGCCGACCAGCAGGAAGACGATCTCCTGGCCGCTCGGGGACAGGAAGGAACGGGCGGCCGGCTCCAACGAGCCGGTCGCCGCGAGAAGCGTGGCGGCGGTGCTCATGCGTCGTCACCCTTCCCTTCCGATTCCGGTGCTTCCGGCGCTTCCGCCACCTCGGCCGCCGCGGCGGCGGCCGCGGCCAGCTTGTCCGCGGCCTTGCGCGCGGTGACGATCTCCTTGGGCTCCTCGGCCGCCGGGTCCAGCGCCGGCGGCGCCGGGACGGTCCACATCCACTCGCGGAGCTTCTCCCGCTCGTGGGTCAGCTCGTGGATGTCCGTCTCGGCGTACTCGAACTCCGGCGACCAGAACAGCGCGTCGAAGGGGCAGACCTCGATGCAGATCCCGCAGTACATGCAGAGCGAGAAGTCGATGGCGAACCGGTCCAGCACGTTGCGGGTGCGGGCCCGGGCGTTCGGCTCGGCGGCCGGCAGCGTCTCCTTGTGGGAGTCGATGTAGATGCACCAGTCCGGGCACTCGCGCGCGCAGAGCATGCACACCGTGCAGTTCTCCTCCAGCAGCGCGATGACGCCGCGCGAACGCGGCGGCAGCACCGGCTGCACGTCGGGGTACTGCGCGGTGACGCTCTTCTTCGTCATCGTCCGCAGCGTCACGGCCAGGCCCTTCGCCAGGCCGACACCGGGAAAACTCATGAGATCGCCACCTTGATGATGCCGGTGAGGGCCAGCTGGACCAGGGCGAGCGGGATCAGCCCCACCCACGCGAAGCGCATCAGCTGGTCCTCGCGCAGGCGCGGGTAGGTGACCCGCAGCCAGATGACCACGAAGGCCAGCGCGAAGGTCTTGAGGAGCATCCAGAGCCAGCCGAGCTGGTCCGACATCGGCCCGTGCCAGCCGCCCAGGAAGAGCACCGCGGTCAGCGCGGAGACCACCAGGATGCCCACGTACTCGGACAGCAGGAACAGCGCGAACCGCAGGCCGGTGTACTCGGTGTACGCGCCGAAGATGATCTCCGAGTCGGCGACCGGCATGTCGAACGGCGGGCGCTGCAGCTCGGCCAGACCGGCCGTGAAGAACACGAACGCGCCGATGAGCTGCCAGGGCAGCCAGTACCACTGCCAGGAGTCCACGATCGCGGGCAGCGACAGCGTGCCGGCGGCCATCGCCACCGAGGCCGCCGCCAGCACCATCGGCAGCTCGTACGACATCAGCTGCGCGGCCGTGCGCAGACCGCCGAGCAGCGAGAACTTGTTCGCCGAGGCCCAGCCGGCCATCAGCTTGCCGATCACGCCGATGCCCATCACGGCCAGTACGAAGAACAGCCCGGCGTCGATCGCCTGACCGACGAAGCCGTTCGGACCGACCGGGATCGCCAGCAGCACGAAGAGGTACGGCAGCAGCGAGACGGCGGGCGCCAGCTGGAAGATCCGGCGGTCCGCCCCGGCCGGGACGATGTCCTCCTTCTGCGCGAACTTCACGCCGTCCGCGACGAGCTGTGCCCAGCCGTGGAAGCCACCCGCGTACATCGGGCCGAGCCGGCCCTGCATGTGCGCCATGACCTTGTGCTCGGTCTGGCCGATGACCAGCGGGAAGACCAGGAAGACGACGAGGGTGGCGACGCAGCGCAGCACCGTGTCGAGCAGGTTCACGCGCCGTCTCCGTCCCGGTCGGCCGGGGCGGCCGCCGTGTCGTCCTTCTGCTCCGGCTCGCCCGGCTGCTCCGCGGGCCGGTCACCCGACGGATCCGCGGGCTCGCGGCCCGGCGTCTCCTCGTCGTGGGCCGGCACCGGGTTGTGCCACGGCGCGTCGGAGGACGAGGGCCGCACCGGAGCCGGACGCTCCGGCTTCGGCTCGTCGGCGGCCTGGCTGACCGACCCGTCGGAGACCGACCTGGTCCGTCGCGGCCGGTCCGCCCGCACCGCGGGCGCACCCTCGGCGGGACCAGCGGCAGCAGCACCGGCAGCGGAGGCATCGGCAGCGGGAGCCTCGGCGGGAGCCGGCTGGCTCGCCGAGCCCTCCGACACCGAACGCGTCCGCCGCGGCCGGTCCGCCCGCACCGCGGGCGCACCCTCGGCGGGAGCACCGGCAGCGGCACCGGCGGCAGCGGCCGCCCGGGGCGTGCGCGCCGCCGCGCCCGCCGCCCGCGCACCGCGCGCGGGCCGCTCGGCGACCGGCGGCAGGGTGCCCTTGAGCGGTCCCCACTCGTTCGGGTCCGGCACACCGGCCGGCTGCATCTTGCGGCGGGCCGGCCCGCCACCGTGGTCGGACTCGCCCGGTTCCTTGGCGCCCGGCCAGTCCTTGGCCACCCGGGCCGCGAGCACGAACTCCTTGCGCAGCGGGTGCCCCTCGAAGCCGTCCGGCAGCAGCAGGGTGGCCAGGTAGGGGTGCCCGGGGAAGTCGATGCCGAACATCTCGTGCGTCTCGCGCTCGTGCCAGGCGGCACCGGCGTAGACGGGGACGGCGGTCGGCAGCGCCGCCTTGTCGCGCGGCACCCTGGTGCGCAGCGCGAGGTGCCGGACGCCCGGCGCCTCGACGGCGGCCAGGTGCGCGACCACGGCGAAACCCTCGGCGAGCTCGTCGACGGCGCTCAGCCAGTCGAAGAAGCCCAGGCCCAGGACGTCCCTGGCGTTGGTGAGCGCCTCGATCCAGTTCTCGGCCGGGACGTCGACGGTGATCAGCCCGTACGCCTCGGCGCCGGTCGCCCACTCCCCGACCGACGCCGCGTACTGCTCCGCCGTGGTCACGAGACCCCTCCCTCACTCGAAGACCCCGCCGCCGAGCCGGCCGCGGAACCCGCCGACGGCCCCGCCACCAGCGGACGGCGCAGCGCCGCCGCGGGCGCGGCGTAGCGGCCGGGCAGCGACTCCTCGGCGATCTTCTCCTGCAGCTTGAGGATGCCCTGGAGCAGCGCCTCGGGCCGGGGCGGGCAGCCGGGCACGTAGACGTCGACCGGGATGATCTGGTCCACGCCCTTGGTGACCGAGTACGAGTCCCAGTAGGGGCCGCCCGAGTTGGAGCAGGCGCCGAAGGAGATGACGTACTTCGGCTCGGGCATCTGCTCGTAGAGCCGCTTGACGGCCGGCGCCATCTTGTCGGTGACCGTCCCCGAGACGATCATCAGGTCCGCCTGACGGGGGCCGGGCGCGAACGGGATGACGCCCATCCGGATGAAGTCGTGCTTGGCCATGGACGCGGCGATGAACTCGATCGCGCAGCAGGCCAGGCCGAAGTTGAAGCACCAGAGGCTGTAGCGGCGGCCCCAGTTGAGCACCACCTTGACCGGGTCCGGCGCGAGCCGGGCCAGCGGTCCGATGCCGCGGCGCTCGACGGCGCCGGGGCGTGCGGGGTCCGGCAGCCCGAGCGGGACGGGACCGCCCTGGGCGCCGTGCGAGTGGGAGTGCGTCACGTCCATTCGAGAACGCCCTTCTTCCAGGCGTAGAGCAGCCCGACCGCGAGAAAGCCGATGAAGAGGAACATCTCGATCAGCGTTCCGGCGCCGTACCCGGCGGCGGCGAAGACGGTCGCCCACGGGAACAGGTAGATCGCGTCGACCGCGAAGATCACGTACAGGAAGGCGTACACGTAGTAGCGGACCTGGGTGTGCGCCCAGTCCTCGCCCACCGGGTCCACGCCGCACTCGTAGGCGAGGAGTTTCTCGGGCGAGTGGACCACCGGCCGCAGCAGGCGGTTGGCGGTGAACGCCACGGCGACGAAGAGCACCCCGACGACGGCCAGCAGGCCCATCGCGGCGTACGCGTCGAAGTAGCCGCTGCCGACCGCCGGGTCGGCCGCGACGGCAGCCGCGTGCTGCCCCTTCATGCCTTCGCCTCCACCTCGGCCGTGAACCAGCCCCTCAAGGCAGTTCTACGTCGTTTCCTCGCACGGTCATAACCACGATCACAACCATGGCCAATGCGTGAGTCTAAGGGGACGGCTCCGCTCCACCCGAACCCTGCCCGCTCCGCAAGACGACCCGTGGACACTCCGGTGAACACCCGGCGCCCGGGACGGGGGGTGGGGATAACCCCCGGCCGGGAAGATGTATCACCCCCATGGCATCCACCGCCCCCGGTTCGGGAAGCTTGCTCCAGTCACACGACCGAGAGGGACGGTAGATCCGGATGAAGCCGCTGCACCGCCGCGCCATGGGCGCCATCAAGGAGCAGGACGCCCGGATGGAGCGCCCTCCGCTGTACGGGGCGCGGATGTGGCACCGGGCCGGGCACCTGCTGCTCAACCTGCCGCTCGGCATCGCCGGGTTCGTCCTCGCCGTCACCACGCTCTCGGTCGGCCTGGGCCTGTCGGTCACCGTGGTCGGCCTGCCGCTGCTGGCGGCGGGCCTGGCCGCGCAGCGTGCCTTCGGCGCGCTGGGCCGCCGCCGGGCGCGGGCGGCGTACGGCTCCCGGATCGACGAGCCGGAACCGGTGCGCCCGCGCCGCCCGGGTGTGGTCGGCTTCACCATCGCCCACCTCACCGACCTGCTGAACTGGCGCACCGCGCTCTACAACGTGCTGATGCTGCCCTGGGGCATCCTCAGCTTCACCCTGACCCTGGTCTCGGTCGTGGTGCTGTGGCCGGTGCTGCCCTGGGTGGTCCGCGGCATGGCCGCGACCGACCGGATCCTGATCGAGTCGCTGCTCTTCCCCGGCGCCCTGGCCGAGCGGGTGCGCGAGCTGGAGGACGACCGCGGCACGGTGGTCGACACCGCCGCGGCCGACCTGCGCCGGATCGAGCGCGACCTGCACGACGGCGCCCAGGCCCGGCTGGTCGCGCTGGCGATGGACCTCGGCATGGCCAAGGAGCGGCTGCGCGAGGTGGAGACCGAGCAGGACGTGGAGGTCGCCGCGAAGATGGTCGACAACGCGCACGGCGAGGTGAAGCTGGCCCTGCAGGAGCTGCGCGACCTGGCCCGCGGCATCCACCCGGCCGTGCTCACCGACCGCGGCCTGGACGCCGCGCTGTCCGCGGTCGCGGCCCGCTGCACCGTCCCCGGCGGGGTCAAGGTGAACGTCGACCTGGCCGGCCCGGACGGCGAGCCCGAGCGTCCGGACTCGGCGGTCGAGGGCATCGCCTACTTCACGGTCAGCGAGTTGCTGACCAACGTCTCCAAGCACGCCGGCGCCCGCACCGCCTCGGTCGACGTCTGGCGCTCCGACGACCAGCTGATGGTGCTGGTCCAGGACGACGGCAAGGGCGGCGCGGCCCCCTACCCGGGCAGCGGCCTGGCCGGGCTGGCCGAGCGGATCCGCGCGGTGGACGGGGTCTTCCTGGTGGAGAGCCCGGACGGCGGCCCGACCACCGTCACCATCGAGCTGCCCTGGCGTACCCGCACCGCCCGCCGCTGACCCCCCGGACACGGCAAGGCGCCGGGCCCCCGTCGAGGCAGTGACGGGGGCCCGGCGCCGGTCCGGTACGGAGGCGGCCCGCGGAACCCTTGCGCGGCGTGCGGCCCGTCGCGCCGTACCGGGGCTACGGGGACTGCAGCGTGCCGAGGGTGACGTCGGCGGTCTGGGTGTTGCCGTCCCGGGTGTAGGTGACGGTGACCTTGGTGCCCGGGGTGAGCGAGGCGAGCGCGGTGGTGAGCGCGTTCAGCGAGTCGACCGGGGTGTCGCCGATCTTGGTGATGACGTCGCCGGGCTGCAGCCCCGCCGAGGCGGCCGCGCCGCCCGGACTGACCGTGACGATCACCGCGCCGGCCGGCTGGAACTGCTGGTCGAAGGTCGTCCGGGCGGTGATGCCGAGCGCGGCACGGCCGGAGTTGGTGACCTTGCCCTGCTTGATCAGCTGGTCGGCGATGTTGGTGATGGTGGACGCCGGGATGGCGAAGCCGATGCCGGGGGCGGCCGCGCCGTTGCTCTCGGGTTCGGTGGCGGCGAGCGTGTTGATGCCGATCACCCGGCTGTCCAGGTTGACCAGCGCGCCGCCGCTGTTGCCCGGGTTGATCGCGGCCGAGGTCTGCACCATGTTGGCGATGGTGGCGCCCGGCGAGCCGCCGCCCTGGGGCTCGGAGACGGTCCGGCCGGTGGCCGAGACGATGCCCTGGGTGACGCTGCCGGCGAGCCCGAGCGGGCTGCCCATGGCGAGCGTGATCTGGCCGAGCTCGACCTTCCCCGAATCGCCGAAGACGGCGGGCTTGAGGGCGCTCGGCGGGCTGTTCAGCCGGATCACCGCGAGGTCGGAGTCGGGGTAGCTGCCGACCAGGCCGGCGTCCAGTGCCTTGGTGCTGTTGGCGAGGGTGACGGTGAAGGTGGTCGCGGAGCCGACCACGTGGGCGTTGGTGACGATGTCGCCCTTGTCGTCGTAGACGATCCCGGAGCCGAGGCTGTCGCCGGTGATGATCTGCACCACCGAGGGCAGTACGTCGGCGATCACCTTCTGGTACGCGTCCTGCAACTGGTTCCCGCTCTGCGCGGGGGCCGAGGAGGCCTGCTTGGAGGCGGACGAGGCGCCGGGCGAGGACGAGCCGGAGGAGGAGGACGAGCCGCTGCTGCACCCGGTCAGGGCCAGTGCGGCGGCCACCGCGGCCACGCCCGTCGCCGGCAGCCGGGTGGGCGCCGCCTTGGGCCCGGTCGGCCGCGGCCCGGCTGGGAGGGGGCGGGTGTGTTCCTTCTTACGGCTCACCTGGCTGCCTCCGATTCGTCACCACGCCGAGGGCGCGGGCATGAGAGCACGGAAATCTTTGTCAGCATTTCACCGGTTTGTCCGGTTCGCTGGCCTGGCTCGCCCGAAAGGCCCATCGAAACCGACGCCCAGGGCACGGGCCCTAGGATTCGGCGCATGACTTGGTTGATCACCGGCGGTGCCGGATACATCGGCGGGCACGTCGTCCGCCAGCTGCTCGATGCCGGTGAGCGCGTCGTCGTCCTGGACGACCTGAGCACCGGCGACGCGTCCCGCCTCCCGGCCGGAGTCCCCCTGGTCGAGGGCTCCACCCTGGACCGTGCCGTCCTGGACGCCGCGATCCGCGAGCACGGCATCGAGGGCGTCCTGCACTTCGCCGCCAAGAAGCAGGTCGGCGAGTCGGTCGAGCAGCCGTTCCTGTACTACCGCGAGAACATGATCGGCCTGCAGACCGTCCTGGAGGCCGCCGCCGAGGGCGGGGTCAAGCGCTTCCTGTTCTCCTCCTCCGCCGCGGTCTACGGCATGCCCGACGTCGACCTGGTCACCGAGTCCACCCCCTGCGCCCCGATGAGCCCGTACGGCGAGACCAAGCTCGCCGGCGAGTGGCTGGTCGCCGCGGCCGGGAAGGCCCACGGGATGTCCACCGTGGCCCTGCGCTACTTCAACGTGGCCGGCGCCGCCTCCCCCGAGCTCTCCGACGCCGGGGTGTTCAACCTGATCCCGATGGTCTTCGAGCGGCTCACCGCCGGCGAGGCCCCGCGGGTCTTCGGCGCCGACTACCCGACGCCGGACGGCACCTGCGTGCGCGACTTCATCCACGTCTCCGACATCGCCTCGGCCCACGTGGCGGCGGCGAAGCGGCTGGCCGCAGACCCGGCCGGGGCCACCGCGCTGGTGCTCAACATCGGCCGCGGCGAGGGCGTCAGCGTCACGGAGATGCTGGAGGTGATCGGCGAGGTCACCGGCTACGACACCACCCCCGAGGTGACGCCGCGCCGCGCCGGCGACCCCGCCCGGGTGGTGGCCTCCGCCGACCTGATCCACCGCGAGCTGGGCTGGAGCGCGCGCCACGGCGTGGCGGAGATGGTCGCCTCCGCGTGGGAGGGCTGGTGCGGCCGCCACCCGGAGGCCCGCAAGGCCTGACGGTCCCGGGCTGACCCGCCCCCGGGCAGACGTGCCCCGGGGCGCCCCGGGCAGACGTGCCGGTGAGGAGGGCCTGCAGGAGGTCGGGTCCGGTGTCCACCGCGGCCACGACCTCGAAGTCGTAGGCCTGCAGCATCCGGACCAGACCGTCCC
>NZ_JBEORY010000006.1:0-222030 GCF_040302665.1 Kitasatospora sp. NPDC097691
GCTCTGGACAGCGTGGCGGGATCGTCGCTGGTGGAGCGGCTGCGGTTGCTGCCCGATCCGCGCCGACGTCGAGGGGTGCGTCACCCGTTCGTGGCGGTGCTCCTGGTGGCCGCCTCGGTGGTGGCCGCCGGTGCGCGCTCGTACGCCGCCGTCGGCCAGTGGTCCGCAAACGCTCCGCAGCACGCGCTCGCTCGCCTGGGCGCCAGGGGCGCGGGAGCGCTGGGCGTGCGCGTCGCACCGAGCGCTGCCACGATCCGGCGGGTCATCGGTCTGGTCTGCCCCGGTGGCCTGGCCGACCTGACCGGCGCCGATCCAGCGGGATCGGACTCGATCGCCGTGGACGGCAAAGCCGCCCGCGGCTCCCGGCACGGCACCTCGCCCGCCGCCCACCTGCTGGCCGCGATGACCGGCGACGGGCGGACCGTCACCCAGCTGCGGGTGCCCGACAAGACCAACGAGATCACCTGCTTCACCGCGTTGCTGGCGCCCTACGACCTGACCGGAGTCACGATCACGGCTGATGCCCTGCATACCCAGCGCGGCCACGTGCGCTTCCTGGTCGAGGAGAAGAAGGCCCACTACCTGCTGGTGGTCAAGGCCAACCAGCCCGAACTGCACCGCCGACTGCGGTCGTTGCCCTGGAAAGAGGTCACCGCGCGCCGCTACGACCGCGAGGCCGGCCACGGCCGCCGCGAGACCCGCGTGACCAGAGCCCTCACCGTCACCGACCTCGAACTCGACTTCCCCCACGCCGCCCAGGCCGCACGCATCCTGCGCTACCGCACCGACCTCAAGACCGGCACCGTCAGCCGTCAGACCATCTACGCGATCACAGACCTGACCTCGCAACAAGCCTCGCCCCAAAAGCTCGGCCAACTCGCCAGATCGAAGTGGACCATCGAGAACCGGCTGCACTTCGTCCGCGACACCACCTTCGCCGAAGACGCCTCGAAGATCCGCACCGGCCACGGCCCCGAGAACATGGCAACCCTGCGCAACCTGGCCATCAACACCCTCCGCGCCGCCGGGCACCGCAACATCGCCGCCGGCCTCCGGCACATCTCCTACGAGCCCTTCACCCGCCCGCTCGACCTCCTCGGCATCGCCTGACCAGCACACTCACAAGATCACTGGACTTTGCAATGGCCCTGCCAAGCCGCCCCAGGCCTTCACCGGCGTGGGGCGCGACGGAGACCGGGGCGCGCCCCACGCCGGTGAAGCACAGCTGTTCACTATCGTTCGCGGCGCTCTGCAGCCATCTCGTCGCCGAGGACAGCGAGCTCCCATGCCTGTTCCTGGAGCGCTTCCACGATCTTCGCAAGCTTCTTGTCCCGCTTTGCCCCGGCAGCGGTCTCGAACTCGTCCACGTCGGTCTCACCCAAGAACTGCGTCCCTTGAAGCGCCGCGATGCCGAGCTTGACGTGGCTGACCGCGCGGGGCGGGCAGAACGGTCCCCAGCAAAGCAGGAAGTCCTCTCAACGCGGGCAGGCACCCCTTCACGTCAGTCACCAGCGCTGACACCCACGGCTGGAATCGCGAGGTCGGAGCTCGGATGGAGACGTCTCCAGTCCATCAATGCATCGACTCATAGATTGCGCGCGATGGGACCTGCGATGACGGCCACGCCCGGTGCACAGAAGGCCGTCAGGCCGGAAACCGTGTTGGTGGTGGTGCGTGGGCCCAGCGGCGCCGGGAAGTCGAGCGTCGCCGCCCGGCTGCGCGCAGCGTACGGGCGGGGCGTTGCGGTCGTGGCCCAGGACGTGCTGCGCCGCACCGTCCTGCGTGAGCGGGACGTCGCCGGCGGGGCGAACATCGGCCTGATCGACCTGGTGGCACGGCACGCCCTGGACCACGGCTTCCACGTCGTGGTCGAGGGCATCCTCGCCGCCGAGCGCTACGGTCCGATGCTGACCCGGCTCGCCGCCGACCACGAAGGGCGCAGCCACCTGTACTACCTGGACATCGACTTCGCCGAGACCGTACGGCGGCACGCCACTCGCCCGCAGGCCGCCGACTTCTCCCCCGAGGACATGGCCGGCTGGTACCAGCCCCGCGACCTCCTGCCCGACGGTCTCGAACACGTCATCGTCCAGAGCAGCACCCTGGACGCCACTGTCGAGCGGATCCTCGCCGACACCGCCCTCGCCCCACCCGGCTGGACCCCGCGGCCCTGACCGGGCGTCACGCCTTCGAGAGCGCAAGCGATCCGACGGTGAACCCACGCTCGGTGGAGTGCGGCAGATTCCTGGCCCAGGGCCGGGAGGTCACCCGGCCCGGCCCGGGTCGGTGAGTTGCGCGAGGCGGCGGCGTGCGGCGGCGTGGAATTCCGCAGCGAGCGGGTCGTCGGACAGCTCCCGCAGGCGGGCCACGGCGTCGGCCGTGTCCGGCGCGACGGCGGCCGCGGCTTGCCGGACGAGCGGCTCGCAGTCGTCGAGGCCTTCGACGGTGAAGCCGCCGGCCGTGTCGGGCGCACAACCGCGCAGGCCTTCGTGGACCGCCTCCCGGGCGTAGGAGTGGACGGTCGTCTCCCAGACGTGTACCAGCGCGTCGGTGGCCTCGGCCAGGCGGAGCCGTCCGACGCCCCTGGCCGGCTCCTCGGTCATGCACCACTCGCCCGCGGCGGCGGCCGTGGTGAGTGCATGCAGCAGGTACGGGCCGTCGTCGTGGTCGCCGAAGGCGGACAGGACTCCGAGGGCCAGGTGTTCGAGGGTCCGGTCACCACTGTCGGCCCAGGTGCGGGCCCGCGCGACGGCGGCGGTCCCGAGGTGGTGGAGCGCCTGGGGGATGCCCGGCGTCCATCCGGCCGCGTTGCGAAGACCTGTGTCCTCGGCGAGGTCGAGGACGGTCGCGTCTCCTCGTCGGCCCAACTCCTGCAGGGCCAGGCGCCTGTCCCGCCCGGGGGCTCGGGTGATGCGTGCGGCCAGATCCGAGGAGCTGAGCCCGCCGTGGTCCGGCGCGGGAGGCCGGGCAGGTGGCTCGGCGCGGAGCGCGGGGCGTCCGTCGAGGATGCGGCGGAGTCGTGGCTGGGTCAGCGCCCAGGAAGTCCACGGCACCCAGCCCCCGTCGTCCGCGTGGGCTTCGAGTTCGGCGTCGTCATGGCGGGCGACGACCTCTGCGTCGAGCCCTGCCCAGAGTTCCGGGGTCTGCCGTGGGCCGGTCCACTCGATCGCGTCGAGTGCCACGGCCCAGTGGCGTCCCTCGATCGCGTACCGCCGCAGGATCGGCGCCGCGTCGATGCGGCCGAGGACCGGGAGCAGGGCGAGCACCTGCAAGGCCAGCGCGACCTCGTCCGAGTCATCGCCGTCGTACCCGAACAGGTGGGCCTCCACCCGCGCCAGGGGCAGGTCCAGCCGGTGGATCAACCGGGCCAGATAGGAGTCGCGGCTCTCGGTCTGCCGGTCCCACCGGCTGTCGGAGATGACGCACTCGTAGACGAGGTCGGCGTCCTCCGGGGTGCTGCGCAGGCGGCGGGCGGCAAGGCCCCGCCCGCGCTGGAGTCGGCCGCTCAGCGTGGCCGGATCGGCGTACGTGAAGTCGTCCATCACGGGCAGCATCCCGCTGCCGGCGCGAGGCCGGCAACCGCTTTCCTGCGGGCGTCGGCGCCGGCGGCGCTGGCCCCGTCGGGTGATGTCAGGGCGCGGGGTCCGCGCCGGTCGGCCGGCGGCTCGCATAGTCGGGCACGTCATACCAGCCGATCGTAGGACGAGCCGATGATGCGCCTGCAGCGCCGAGAGATTCTCACAGCCGCCACTGCCCTGCTGCTCGCCCTCACGGGGTGCGGGGCACCGCAGGCGCGGCAGGCCGTACCGTCGCCGCCGCGGGATCCGAGCACCGCGGGCACGCCGACCCCGGCGGGGCCTCGGGCGTTCACCCTGGTCGCGACGGGGGACGTCCTGCCGCACACCGAGATCATCCAGCAGGCCAAGGAGGACGCCGGCGGCGACGGGTACGACTTCAGCCGCATGCTCGCCGGCGTCAAGCCGGTCATCGGTGCCGCCGATCTGGCCATCTGCCACATGGAGACGGTGTACGGCGCAGACGGCGGGCCCTTCACCGGGTACCCGTCGTTCAAGTCGCCCCCGCAGGTCGCCCGGGCACTCAAGGACGCCGGGTACAGCTCGTGCGACACCGCTTCCAACCACACGCTCGACGACGGGCCGGCCGGCATCCGGCGCACGCTCGACGCCATGGACGCCGTCGGCCTGAAGCACACCGGCTCCGCGCGCAGCGCCGACGAGGCGGGCAGCCCCGCGCTGCTCACGGCGGGTGGCGCCAGGGTGGCCCAACTCGCGTACACCTACGGCACCAACGGAATCCCCCTGCCGAAGGGGCAGCCCTGGGCGGTCAATCTCATCGATCGGGAGCGGATCCTCGCCGACGCGCGGGCCGCCCGGGCAGAGGGGGCGGACATCGTGGTGGTCAGCCTCCACTGGGGTACCGAGTGGCAGGACGCCCCGAACGAGCAGCAGCTGACGCTCGCCCGCGACCTGGCCGCCGAGCAGGGTCCCGGCCGGCCCGACATCGATCTGGTCCTCGGCACCCACGCCCACATCCCGCAGGCGTACGAGAAGATCAACGACACCTGGACGGTCTACGGCATGGGCGACCAGCTCGCCGGACACATGTTCAACTACACCGGCGCCGAGGACCCGCGTGGCAACTGGAGCTCGATCGCCCGCTTCACCTTCTCCCCGCCGACGGGGCCGGGGCAGCGCTGGGCCGTCACCAAGGCCGAGTTCATCCCGCAGCTGACGGACCTCGGCCCGCCCTACCGCGTCCTCGACCTGGCCGAGGCCGTCCACCACGACCCCGGGCGCGGCGACTACGCCCGGGCGCTGGACCACATCCGGTCGGTCGTGCTGAGCCGCGGCGCCGCCTCGGCAGGGCTGACCATGGCGTCCTGAGCGGACGCCACCGACCCCGCGGCGTCCTGGCGGGGCCGGTGGACGCCGCGGTCCGGTGGGCCGGCTTCCCCACGCTCAGGCGGCCACCGGACGGGTGCGCAGCGGTCTACCAGCGGCGGCGCGACTGCGGCGGGTCGAGCTTGGCGGCGAGCGCCGACAGGAAGGTCGGGAGCTTGTCGACCATGTTCTTGGGGACCGGGGCGGTCTGGACGCCGCCCCGCTGGACGTCCTCGACGAGGAGCGTGTAGGTGCCGTTCTCCTCGACGAGTTCGGCGGCGAAGAGCAGTGTTCTGGTGGAGGTTTCCATCGGGGTCCTAGGCGTGGGTGTCGTTGAGCCAGTCGGTCCACGCCTTGGTGGCCTGCTGCTCGTCGGCGTCCTCGGCGAACAGGTGGTGGCCGAGCCAGATGGGCCAGTTCCAGGTGCTGCCGTTGAAGAACCGGTACAGCGCGTCGGGGCCGCGCAGGCCGACGAAGTCGGGGCTGAGCCAGTCCACGACCACCTCCTCCGAGCCGCCGTCCGTCCCCGGGAGGCGGAGTGACACCCGGTCTCCGACGGCCGCGTCGTCGGCGAGGCCGAGGCGTCGGCGCAGCGCGGCGAAGTCGGCGGGGTCGTCGGTGGGTTCGGGGCGAGGGGCCCTGACGTAGACGGCGGGGCGGGCGGCGAAGTGCCGGAGGTACTCGGCGAGGCCGTGCTGGTAGAAGTCGACGTGCTTCTCGGCCGCGTCCGACTTCGTGTCCCACCTCCAGGTGTCGTCGATGACGCCCGTGTGCACCCAGTGGATCCCCATCCGCAGGTGGCTCGTGCCGCCGTCGACCGGCTCGATGTGGTAGCTGAGCGTGTTGGAGAACCCGCCGTCCTGGGTCGCCCGGACGGCGAAGTGGCTCGGCGGCTCCCACGCCACGACGGTGGAGTCGCCCCGGGTGGCCTTTCCGCCGACGCGCGGCTCGACCTCCATCGGGTACAGCCAGCCGAGGTTCCCGGCGCCGGTGGCGACCGCGTCCCAGACCTGCTCGGGCGTGGCGGGCAGGTCCTGCTCCCGGCGGACCTCGAACTCTCGGGCCATGGTCGGTTTCTCCTTCGTCGTCGTTCGGTCGTTCACGGGTCAGTAGGTGAGCGGGAGGGCGCAGAGCCGCCGTTGCAGCGGGTTGGGCCGCCAGTCGAGCGCCGCCCCGTCGGCCAGCCGCAGGTTCGGGAGGCGGCGGACCAGCGTGCCGATGGCCACCTCCGCCTGGAGCTTGGCCAGCGGGCCGCCGAGGCAGAAGTGCGGGCCGTGGCCGAAGCTCAGGTGCCGGTTGCCGGGGCGGGACAGGTCGAGCCGGTCCGGATCCTCGAAGCGCTCGGGGTCTCGGCCGGCGGCGGCGAGGAACAGGAAGACCAGCTCGCCCTCGCGCAGTGTCCGACCGCCGAGCTCGACGTCCTCGGCGACGACCCGGACGATCGCCTGGGTCGGCGTGTCGTAGCGGGCCAGTTCCTCGACGGCGGTGCGGATCAGCCCCGGGTCCGCGCGCAGCCGGGCCAGTTGGTCCGGGTGGCGCAGCAGGGCGAGCAGGCCGTTGCCGACCAGGTGGGTGGTGGTCTCGTCGCCTGCGGTGATCAGGACGAAGCAGGTGGACAGCAGCTCCGCCTCGGTGAGCCGGTCGTCCTGTGCCTGCGTCGCGACCAGGGCGCTGATCAGGTCGTCGCCCGGGTCGGCCCGGCGCCGGCGGACGAGCCGGGCCAGGTACTCCTCGTACTCGCCGATCGCCGCCTCGGACTTGTCGATGTCCTCGGCCATCCGGCCGAAGCGGCGGAACCAGGTCTTGACCTGCGGGCGGTCCTCGGGCGGGATGCCGAACAGCTCGCAGACGACGGACAGCGGCAGCGGGGAGGCGACCGCCTCGATCAGGTCCATGGTCGGCCCGGCCGCGACCGCGTCG
The DNA here is from genome assembly GCF_040302665.1 of Kitasatospora sp. NPDC097691. Classification (NCBI taxonomy): domain Bacteria; kingdom Bacillati; phylum Actinomycetota; class Actinomycetes; order Kitasatosporales; family Streptomycetaceae; genus Kitasatospora; species Kitasatospora sp. NPDC097691. Next base: position 6,822 of record NZ_JBEORY010000006.1, read on the forward strand.
TCGATGAGCCGGTCGACGATCCGCTGGACGCCGTCGCGCAGGGCTTCGACGCGCCGGGCGGTGAAGGCGCGGTTGGCCAGCTTGCGCAGCCGGGCGTGGTCCGGCGGGTCGGTGTTGGTCATCACCCGGCCGAGCCGCATGGTGAGCCGGCTGAAGGCCTTCAGGTCGCCGCCGAGCGCGACGTAGGCGCGGGTCATCCGGTCCCGGTCGTTGGACAGCCGCAGGTCGCCCAGGGCTGCCTCCACGTCGGTGTGGCGGGTGAGGTGCCAGATGCCCTGGGCGCTGCGGTGGACGGGGCTCTCGCGCCGCATCCGGGCGTAGAACGGGTACGGGTCCCGGCGGGCCTCGGGTGTGTGCAGCGCCGCGGCCAGGTCTTCGGACCCGGCGGAGTCGTCGGGCCGGGCGGGGTCGTCGGACCGGGCGGGGTCCGCGGTGCCGCGGGCCCCGCCCAGGGTGTCGGTGGAGGTCATGTCGGCCGTGCTACCGCTGGGTGTCCATGGCGTCGGCGAGGCTCTTGGGCCGCATGTCGGTCCAGGCCCCCTCGACGTGTTCCAGGCAGGCGGCGTGGGTGTCGGGGCCGTGGGCGACGGTCCAGCCCGCGGGGACGTCCGCGAACTGCGGCCAGAGCGAGTGCTGGTTCTCGTGGTTGATGAGCACGAGGAAGGTGCCGTCCTGGTCGTCGAAGGGGTTGGTCATGGGAATCAGTTCTCCTGGTGGGAATGGGTGGTGTCGCCGGTGGCCTCGGCGAGCTTGCCGGCCAGGATCGGTCCGATCTGGGCCAGCGAGCCGGCTTGGGTCATCCGGTCGTGCCGGGTGGTGATCTGGTGCGATTCGATCCGGCCGGCGATGTAGGGCTGCCAGATCCCGGGCCCGGCGTTGTCCTCGGTCCGGTCGATCGTGGAGTTGAACAGCAGCAGGTCTCCCTCGTACCTGGCGGGGACGAAGTCGACGGCCAGCCTGGCGTTGTTGATCATGATCTGGATGATGACCTCGACCTGCCGCTCCGTCAGGCCGGCCAGCGCGCTGCCCCGCATGCGCAGGACCTCGGCGACCTCGGCGTAGGTCAGCGTGCGGTCGCCGAAGTCGTCCGGGTCGACGTCGAGCACACCGACGAGCACGTCCCGCTCGGTCGGCACGGGCACCTCGTCGAACTGCACGTCCTTCACCGGGTAGGCGTCGAGGATCGCCAGCAGCCCGGTCCGCTCGCCGCGGTCCTGGAGCACGCAGGCGATCGCGTGGGCGATCAGCCCGCCGGCGGACCAGCCGAGCAGCAGGTACGGGCCCTCCGGCTGGATCTTCTGGATCTGGTCGGCGTAGTCGGCCGCCATCTCCTCGTAGGACGTCGGCAACGGTTCGGGCCGGCCGAGGCCCCGTGCCTGGATCGCGTAGACCGGGTGCTCGGGACTGACGTGGTTGAGCAGCCCGCTGTACGACCAGCTGATGCCGCCGCCGGGGTGGATGCAGAACAGCGGTGTACTGGTCCCTGTCGAACGCAGCGGCAGCACCACGTCCAGGGCGTCGTCGGGGTCGTTCATGACCAGGCGTTCGGTGAGACCGGCGACGGTCGGTGCCTCGAACAGCATGCGCAGGCCCAGCTCCACGCCCAGGGTCTCGCGGACGCGGGAGGCCAGGCGGGCGGCCAGCAGCGAGTGCCCGCCGAGGTCGAAGAAGTTGTCGTCGATGCTCACCTGCTCCCGGCCGAGGACCTCGGCGACCAGGTCGCACAGCAGCTGCTCCTGCGGCGTCCGGGGGCCGCGCCCGGAGCCCGGTGCCCCGTACTCGGGGGCCGGCAGGGCGGCCCGGTCGAGCTTGCCGTTGGCGGTCAATGGCAGCGCGTCCACGGTGACGAAGGCCGCCGGCACCATGTAGTCGGGCAGTTCGCGGCGCAGCCGGCCGGACAGCTCGCCCGCGTCGGGCGCCCCCTCGGGGGTGGGCACCAGGTAGGCGACGAGCCGCTTGTCGCCCGGCTGGTCCTCGCGGGCGACCACGGCCGCCTGGGCGACGCCGGGGCAGCCCGCCAGGACCGCCTCGATCTCGCCGGGCTCGATCCGCAGGCCACGCAGCTTGACCTGGTGGTCGGCGCGGCCGGCGAAGTCCAGCGTGCCCTCGGTCCGCCACGACGCGAGGTCGCCGGTGCGGTACATCCGGCTCCCGGGCGGCCCGTACGGGTCGGCGGTGAAGCGCTCCGCCGTCAGGCCGGGCCGGCCGAGGTAGCCGCGGGCCACGCCGACCCCGGCGAGGTACAGCTCGCCGACCATGCCCGTCGGCACCGGCCGCAGCCGGGCGTCGAGCACGTAGGTGCGCATGTTCGCCATCGGCCCGCCGATCGGCACGGTCGCGGCGTGTTCGGGGACGGTGCGCACCGTGTGGCAGGTGGCCAGGGTGGTGGCCTCGGTGGGCCCGTAGCCGTTGACCACCTCGATGCCGGGGCAGGCCGCCAGCACCCGGGCGGCGGCGGCCGGGGAGACGACGTCACCGCCGGTCCACACCTCGCGCACCCCGGCGAGCATGCCCGGCCGCTCCTCGGCGACCAGCCGGAACAGTCCGGCGGTGAGCCACAGTCCGGTCACCCCGTGCGCGGCGATCGTGTGCTGGAGCAGGTCGAGGTCGAGCTGCTCCGGCGGTGCGACCACGATCCGGCCGCCGTTGAGCAGCGGCACCCACAGCTCGTAGGTGGAGAGGTCGAAGGCGGTCGGGGAGTGCATCAGCACCCGCTCGTGTCCGCCGCCCCGCCATTCGGGGGTGAGCGCGAGGCCCACCACGTCACGGTGGGTGACGGCCACGCCCTTCGGCCGGCCGGTCGACCCGGAGGTGTACATGATGTACGCCAACTGCCCGGGATCGCACGGCACTTCGACGTCGGACGGATCGGCGGCCACGGACTGCAGCAGCGCGGTGAGCACCTCCTGGGTGAGCACCACGGCGGCCCCGCTCTCCCGCAGGATCAGGTCGATCCGGGAGGAGGGAAAGCGCGGGTCCAGCGGGACGTAGGCGCCGCCCGCCTTGAGGATCGCCAGGATCGCCACGACCAGCTCCGCCGAGCGGTCGAGCATGACCGCGACGGGCGTCTCCGGCCGTACGCCCTGGCGGACCAGCGCCCGGGCAAGCCGGTTGGCCCGCCGGTCGAGCTCCCGGTAGGTCAGCTCGGTGCCGCCCGCCACGACCGCGACCGCCTCCGGGGTGGCCCGCACCTGGCGGGCGAACAGCTCCGGCACCGCGGCCCCGGGCAGCTCGGCCGCCGCACCGGTGGACCCGGCGAGCAGTCGGCGGCGTTCCTCGGCGGGCATGATGTCGATCCGGCTGATCGGCCGGTCGGGATCGGCGACCGCCGCGCGCAGCAGGAGGGCCCAGCGCTCGAACAGCAGCTCCACGGTCGGCGCGTCGAACAGGTCGGTGGCGTACTCCACCGCGCCCACCAGGCCGTCCGGGCCGCCGCCGTCCGGGCGGAACTGCTCGGCCAGGCTGAAGGTCAGGTCGACCCGGGAGGTCCCGGTCGGCGCCTCCAGGTGGCCGGTCTCCAGGCCCGGCAGCCCGAACTCGCCGATCGGCGCGTTCTGCAGGGCCAGCATGATCTGGAACAGCGGGTGGTGGGCCAGCGACCGGGTGGGGTTGACCACCTCGACCAGGTACTCGAAGGGCACGTCCTGGTGGTCGTACGCGGTGAGGGCCTTCTGCCGGACCCGGCCGAGCAGGTCGGCGAAGCCGGGGTCGTCGCTGGTGTCGGTGCGCAGCACCAGGGTGTTGACGAAGAAGCCGACGAGCTCGTCCAGTGCCTGGTCGGTACGGCCGGCGATCGGGCTGCCGATCGGGATGTCGGTGCCGGCGCCGAGCCGGGTGAGCAGGGCGGCGAGGCCGGCCTGGAGCACCATGAACATGCTGGCGCCGCGTGCGGCGGCCAGGTCCCGCAGGGCCCGGTGCAGGTCGGCGTCCAGCCGGACCGCGACCCGGCCGCCCTGCTGGGAGGCCACCGGCGGCCGGGGCCGGTCGGCGGGCAGCTGCAGCTGCTGCGGCACGCCCGTCAACTCGTCTTTCCAGTACGCCAGTTGCCGGGCGAACAGGCTGTCCGGGTCGGCCGCGTCGCCGAGCAGGTCGCGTTGCCAGAGGGTGTAGTCGGCGTACTGGACCGGCAGCGGGGACCAGTGCGGCTCCTCGCCCCGGCAGCGGGCCGCGTAGGCCGCGGCCAGGTCGCCGGCGAGCGGGCCCATCGACCAGCCGTCGGCGGCGATGTGGTGCACCACGACCAGCAGCGCGTGCCGGTCCGGGGCGATCGCGTAGAGCTCCGCCCGGACCGGCGGCTCCGCGGCCAGGTCGAAGCCGCGTTGGGCGGTGTCCGCCAGCCGCTCGGCCAGCCGGCCCTCGTCGAGCTCGACCACCGGCAGGGCCGGGTGCGCCTCCGTGGCGCTCAGCACGACCTGGTACGGCACGCCGTCCTCCTCGCGGAAAACGGTCCGCAGGCTCTCGTGCCGGGCGATCACGTCCGCGAGCGCGGCGTGCAGGGCCGGGCGGTCGAGTCCGCCGGTCAGGCTGAGCGCGAGCGGCATGTTGTAGGTGGCGCTCGGCCCGTCCATCCGGTGCAGGAACCACAGGCGGCGCTGGGCGAAGGACAGCGGCACCCGGTCGGGCCGCGGCCGGGTGGTCAGCGCGGGCCGTGCCGTGCCGGAGCCGTCGAGGCGGGCCGCCAGTGCGGCCACGGTCGGCGTCTCGAACAGCGTCCGGACCTCCAGCTCCGCGCCGAGGGTCGCCCGGACCCGGGAGGCCAGGCGGGTCGCCAGCAGGGAGTGTCCGCCCAGGTCGAAGAAGCTGTCCTCCACACCGACCTGGGCCAGCCCGAGCACCTCGGCGAACAGTTCGGCGAGGAGCTGTTCCTGCGGGGTGCGCGGGGCCCGCCCGGCCGCGACCGGGCCGAGGTCGGGGGCGGGCAGCGCGCGGCGGTCGAGCTTGCCGCTGGCCGTCAGCGGCAGCGCCTCCAGTGCCACGAACGCCGACGGGACCAGGTAGTCGGGCAGCCGGCCCCGCAGCCAGTCGCGGAGTTCGCCGAGGAGGGCGCCGGTGCCCCGGCTGTCGGTCGGGCGGTTGGTCAGCGAGGACAGCTCCCGGCCCGTGGCCCGGACCGGCCGGTACGGCTCGACGGGGGCGCCGCGGAGCGTCCGCGGGTCGACGAGGACGACGTCCACGGCGTCCGCCGCGGTCGCCGACCAGGTGACGGCCACGGAGCGGCCGAACTCCGACCCGAGGGCGTGGAAGTCGTCCGGGTCGGGGAGGTCGCCGTCCTCCGGGGCGTGCAGCCGTTCCAACAGCTCGGCAAGCGGGCCGTCACCGTTCTGCACCGCCCGGGCCAGGGCGGCCTCCCGCGCCACGCGGCGGTTCGGCACCCCGGTGATCCGCAGCACGTCGGCGCTCGACTGCGCAAGCAGCTCGCGCAGTTCGGCCGGTCCGGCGACCTGCCGTCCCCAGGCCAGCTCGACGGAGCGGTCCGGGGCGGCCGGGGTGACCGGCGGCTTGTGCAGCGTCACGTCGTAGCGGTAGCGGGTCAGCTCGTTGTGGTGGCGGCCGCGCTTGACCTCCACGGCCACCGCGCCGATCTCCGCGCCGGTCTCCGCGCCGTGCTCCCGCAGGGCGGTGAAGAAGTCCGGGTCGACCAGGAGCTCCTTCTCCACCCGGAGGGCCTGCTCCACCGCGCGGCGCACCGCGACGAGGTCGGCGCCCTCGCCGACCCGGTGGAGTCGGACGGCGGTGGCCAGCGGGCGCAGCAGCCGCAGGTTGCGGACGTCGCCGACGAACAGCGCGCCGCCGGGGGCGAGCAGCCCCATCAGCTTCCCGATCACGTCGGCGAGGTACTCGGAGGACGGGAAGTACTGCACCACCGAGTTGATCACGATGGTGTCGAACTCCCCGGCGGGCAGCCCGTCGATGTCGTGTGCAGGACGGGTCTGCAGCGTCACGCGCCCGGCCAGGTCCTCCCGCCGGTCCACCTGCGCGGCCAACGCGTCGATCGCGGTGGCGGAGAAGTCGGTCGCCCAGTACGTCTCGCAGTGCGGTGCGATCTGCGAGAGCAGCAGGCCGGTGCCGACGCCGACCTCCAGCACCCGGCGGGGGCGCAGGGCCAGGATGCGGTCCACGGTGGCGTCCCGCCACTCCCGCATCTGCTCGACGGGGATCGGGCTGGCGTCGTAACTGCTGTTCCAGCCGACGAAGTTCTGACCGAAGGCGGCTTCCTCGGGAGCGATGGGCAGGGCGTCGTAGATGTCCTGCCACTCGCCCACGTGGTCCGCTTCCAGACCGCTGTCCCGGGCCGTGTCCTGATGCGGGACGACGTACCCGACGAGCCGGTCCTCCTGGGCGAGGACGGCCGCCCGGGCGACGGCGGGGTGCTCGGCCAGCGCCGACTCGACCTCACCGAGCTCGACCCGGAAGCCGCGGACCTTCACCTGGTCGTCGGCGCGGCCGAGGTACTCCAGCTCACCGTCGGCCAGCCAGCGCACCAGGTCACCGGTGCGGTACATCCGAGCGCCCTCCGGGCCGAACGGGCAGGCCACGAAACGGCCTGCGGTCAGCCCCGGCCGGTTCAGATACCCGCGCGCCAGGCCCGCCCCCGCGACGTACAGCTCGCCCGGCACCCCCGGCGGCACCGGCCGCAGTCGCCCGTCCAGGACGTACACCTGTGCGTTGGCGATCGGACGGCCGATCGGCGGCACCCCCGACCCGGGCGTGAGCGGGTCGCTCATCGTCGCGCACACCGTCGTCTCGGTCGGGCCGTACGCGTTGATCATCCGCCGGCCCGGTGCCCAGCGGTCCACCAGCTCCGGCGGGCACGCCTCACCCGCCACCACCAGCGTCGACACGGTCACCGAGCCTTCCGGCACTGCGGCAAGGACGGACGGGGGCACGGTCACGTGGGTGATGCCGAGGCCCGGGTCGGTCAGCGCGGCAACCGGGTCCGCCGCCGGCGGCAGCACCAGGGCCGCGCCGCGCAGCAGCGCGGTGTAGATCTCCGACACCGAGGCGTCGAAGCTGGGCGAGGCGAACTGGAGCACCCGACTGTCAGGTTCGATCGCGAACCGCTCGATCTGCGCGGCCACCAGACTCGCCACACCGCCGTGACCGACCACGACGCCCTTGGGACGGCCGGTCGAACCCGACGTGTAGATCACGTACGCCGGATGCCGGACATCGAGCGCCACCGCCGGATCGGTCTCCGGCCAGTCGCCCTCGACCACCATCGCGGGGTCGTCGACCATCACCGCCGGACGGGCGTCCGCCAGCATGAAGTCGATCCGCGCCTGCGGATACGACGGATCCACCGGCAGGTACGCCGCCCCGGCCTTCAGCACACCCAGGACCGCCACCACCGACTCCACCGACCGCGGCAACGCCACCGCCACCAGCTGCTCCGGCCCCACCCCACGCGCGATCAACGCATGCGCGAACCGGTTCGCCCGAGCGTTCAACTGCCGGTACGTCAGCTCGACATCGCCGCAGACCAGCGCCACCGCGTCCGGCGTCGCCGCCACCTGCGCCGCGAAGGCCTGCGGCACAGGGACCGCCGCCACCTCGCGGGCGGTCTCGTTGCCCCGCTCCAGCAGCCGCTGCCGCTCCTCGCCGTCCAGGAGGTCGATCCCTCCGATCGGCTGCTCCGGGTCGGCGGTGACCGCCTCCAGCAGGAGCGTCCAGCGCCGGACGAGGGCCTCGACCGTCGAACGGTCGAACAGGTCGGTGGCGTACTCGACCGCGCCGACGATCCCGGCCGGGCTGCCGTCCGCGGCGAACTGCTCGACCAGGCTCGCACCGAGGTCGAACTTGGCGGTTCCGGTGGCCACCGCGCGGGTGACGACGTCCAGACCGGGCAGCGAGAACCGGCCCATCGGAGCGTTCTGCACGGCCAGGACGGTCTGGAACAGCGGGTGGTGCGACAGCGACCGAGCCGGGTTCAGCACCTCCACCAGGTGCTCGAACGGCACGTCCTGGTGCGCGTACGCCGACAGCGCCGTCTCCCGCACCCGCCCCAGCAGCTCCGCGAAACTCGGATCACCGCTCGTGTCGGTGCGCAGCACCAGCGTGTTGACGAAGAACCCGACCAGTTCGTCCAGCGCCTCGTCCGTCCGGCCCGCGATCGGGCTCCCGATCGGGATGTCCGTGCCCGCACCCAGCCGCGTGTACAGCGCCGCCAGCGCCGCCTGCAGCACCATGAACAGGCTGGTGCCGGTGCTCCGCGCCAACTCCGTCAGAGCGGCGTGCAGTTCGGGGCTCAACTCCAGGCCGACGTGGTCCCCGTGCCAGCCGGCGACGGCCGGCCTCGGCCGGTCGGCGGGCAGCTGGAGCAGCTCCGGGAGGTCGGACAGCTGCCGCTTCCAGTAGTCGAGCTGCTCGGCGAACCGGCTCTGCGGGTCGGCGGCGTCGCCGAGCAGTTCGCGCTGCCACAGGGTGTAGTCGGCGTACTGCACCGGCAGGTTCGACCAGCTCGGCGCGCGGCCCTCGCTCCGGGCGGCGTACGCCGCGGCGAGGTCCCGGGCCAGCGGGCCGGTGGACCAGCCGTCACCGGCGATGTGGTGCATCACCAGCAGCAGCACGTGCTCGTCGGTCTTCTCCGCGAGCTCGAACAGCTCCGCCCGCAGCGGCGGCTCCGTCGCCAGGGCGAAGGGCCGCCGGGCGAACTCGGCGAGCCGCTCGGGCAGTTCGGCCGCGGAGATCTGGGTCCGCAGCGCCCGGGGGCGGGCCGCGACCGGGTCCAGGACGCGCTGGCAGGGGACGCCGTCCACCTCCGGGAACACCGTCCGCAGGCTCTCGTGCCGGGCCACCACGTCGGCCAGCGCCCGGTCCAGCGCTGGCCGGTCGAGCGTCCCGGTCAGCTGCAGCGCCAGCGGGATGTGGTAGGTGGCGGCGCTGCCGTCCATGCGGTGCAGGAACCAGAGCCGGCGCTGGGCGAAGGACAGCGGCACCGCCTCCGGCCGCTCCCGTACGGTCAGCGCCGGGCGGGCGTGGCCGGCCCCGGCCAGCGCCCCGGCCAGGCCGGCCACGGTGGGCGCCTGGAAGAGCGCACGCAGCCCCAGCTCCACGCCGAGCACCGAGCGCACCCGCGCGGCCAGCCGGGTGGCGAGCAGGGAGTGCCCGCCCAGGTCGAAGAAGTCGTCGTCGACTCCGACCGCCGGAACGCCCAGCACCTCGGCGAACAGCCCGCACAGGATCTGCTCCTGCGGCGTGCGCGGCGCCCGGCCGCCCTCCGCCGAGCCGAGGTCGGGAGCGGGCAGTGCCGCCCGGTCCAGCTTCCCGTTCGGCGTCAACGGCAGCGCGTCGAGCACCACGAAGACGGCCGGCACCAGGTAGTCGGGCAACCGGTCACGCAGGTGCGCCGCCAGCTCCGCCTGCCGCAAGGCCGCCGCGGAACGGGCCGCCACGTACCCGACGAGCCGGTCCTCCCGGGCCACCACGGCGGCCTGGGCGACGTCGGGATGGGCGGCCAGCGCGGCCTCGACCTCGCCCGGTTCGACGCGGAAGCCGCGCACCTTCACCTGGTCGTCGGCCCGGCCGACGTACTCCAGCTCACCGTCGGCACGACGTCGCACGAGGTCACCGGTGCGGTACATGCGGCTCCCGGCCGGGCCGAACGGGCAGGCCACGAAACGGCCTACGGTCAGCCCCGGCCGGTTCAGGTAGCCGCGCGCCAGACCCGGGCCGGCGACGTACAACTCCCCCGCCACGCCCGGAGGTACGATGCGCAGCCGCTCGTCCAGGACGTACGCCCGGAAGCCCGCGACCGGTCGGCCGATCGGCGGTACGCCCGAGCCGGGCGACAGGGGGACGCTCATCGTCGCGCACACCGTCGTCTCGGTCGGACCGTAGGCGTTGATCATCCGGCGTCCGGGCGCCCAGCGCGCCACCACCTCGGGCGCACAAGCCTCCCCCGCCACCACCACCGTGGTGGCCGTGACGTCGGCGCTTTCCACTGCCGCGAGGGCCGAGGGCGGCAGGGTCACATGGGTGACGTCGAGCCTGTGGTCCGTCAGGGCCTCCAGTGGGGCCTCGGCGGGGGCCAGGACGAGGGCGGCGCCGGTGAGCAGCGCACTGCACAGGTCCCAGAACGACGCGTCGAAGCTGGGCGAGGCGAACTGGAGCACCCGGCTGCCCGGCGCCACGCCGAGCCGCTCGACCTGCGCCGTCACCAGGCCCGCCACCCCGCTGTGGCTCACCACGACGCCCTTGGGGCGGCCGGTCGAGCCCGAGGTGTAGATCACGTACGCCGGGTGCCGGACGTCGGGCGCGATCACGGGATCCGTGTCCGGCCATTCGCCGTCGCCCACCACTGCCGGGTCGTCGACCACCATCGAGGGCCGGGCGTCGTCCAGCATGAACGCGATCCGTGCCGCCGGGTACGCCCGGTCCACCGGCAGGTACGCGGCCCCGGCCTTCAGCACGCCCAGGACAGCCACCACCGACTCCACCGAGCGCGGCAGGGCCACCGCCACCAGCTGTTCCGGCCCCACCCCGCGCGCGATCAACGAGTGCGCGAACCGGTTCGCCCGGGCGTTCACCTGCCGGTAGGTCAGCTCGACACCACCGCAGACGAGCGCGACCGCGTCCGGCGTCGCCGCCGCCTGCGCCGCGAACAGCTCCGGCAGGCTCACCGGAGCCGACCCGCCCTCGACGCCCTCGACGCCCTCGACCGCGGGCAGCAGCTCGCGGCGCTCCTCGGCGGACAGCAGGTCGATCCCGCCGATCGGCCGGTCGGGCGCGGCGACGACCGCGGCCAGCAGCCTGGTCCACCGGGCGGCCAGGGCCTCGACCGTCGAACGGTCGAACAGGTCGGTGCTGTACTCGACCGCACCGCTGAGCCCGGCCGGCGCACCGTCGGGCCCGTGCTCCTCCGCGAACCCGAAGGTCAGGTCGAGCCGCGCGGTCCCGGTGAGCACGCTCACCCCGGAGACCCGGAGACCCGGCAGCCCGAAGTCGCCGCCCGGCGCGTTCTGCACGACCAGCCCGGTCTGGTACAGCGGGTGGTGGGACAGCGAGCGGGACGGGTTCAGCGCTTCCACCAGGTGCTCGAACGGGACGTCCTGGTGCGCGTACGCCGACAGCGCCGTCTCCCGCACCCGCCCCAGCAGCTCCGCGAAGCTCGGATCACCGCTGGTGTCCGTCCGCAGCACCAGCGTGTTGACGAAGAGCCCGACGAGCTCGTCCAGCGCCTCGTCGGTGCGGCCCGCGATCGGGCTGCCGATCGGGATGTCCGTGCCCGCACCCAGCCGGGTGTACAGCGCGGCGAGCGCGGCCTGCAGCACCATGAACAGGGTCGCACCCGAGCGTCGCGCCAACTCCACCAGCGCCGCGTGCAGTTCGGCGTCGATCCGGAGCTCCAGCAGGTCGCCGCCGTACGACATGGTGGCCGGCCGCGACCGGTCGGCGGGCAGCTGCAGCTGCTCGGGCAGCCCGGCCAGTGCCTGCGTCCAGTGGGCGACCTGCTGGGCGATCACGCTGTCGGCGTCGTGTTCGTCGCCGAGGATCTCGTGCTGCCACAGGGTGTAGTCGCCGTACGTCACCGGCAGCGGCGGCCAGGCCGGCGTTCCGCCGCCCCGCCGGGCGGTGTAGGCGGTGGCCAGGTCACGGGCCAGCGGGCCCATGGACCAGCCGTCACCGGCGATGTGGTGCACCACCAGCAGCAGCACGTGCTCGTCGGTCTTCTCCGCGACCGCGAACAGCTCCGCCCGCAGCGGTACTTCCGCGGTCAGGTCGAAGCCGCGCACCGCCGCCCCGCGCAGCAGGGCGGGCAGTTCGGCCTCGCCCGCCGCGCGGACGGTCAACGGGACGGCGGCCTCGGTGCTGTCCAGCACCTGCTGGTACGGCACTCCGGCGCTGTGCGGGAAGACCGTGCGCAGGGTCTCGTGCCGGGCCACCACGTCCGCGAGCGCGGCGCTCAGGGCGGCCCGGTCGAGGTCGCCGCTCAGCCGCAGGGCCAGCGGCAGGTGGTAGGTGGCGCTGGGTGCCCCGAACTGCTGGAGGAACCAGAGCCGGCGCTGGGCGAACGACAGCGGCATCGGTTCGCGGCGGGGCCTGGGCGCCAGGGCCTGCCGCGCGGTGCCGGCGTCGTGCAGCCCGGCTGCCAGTCCGGCGGGTGTCGGGGTCCGGAACAGGGCGCGCAGCTCCAGTTCGACCCCGAGGGTCGCGCGGACCCGCGAGACCAGCCGGGTGGCGAGCAGGGAGTGCCCGCCCAAGGCGAAGAAATCCTCGTCGACCCCGACCCGGGCGAGGCCCAGCACCTCGGCGAACAGCTCGCACAGGATCTGCTCCTGCGGCGTGCGCGGCGCCCGGCCCGTCTCCCCGGTCGTGGTCTCCGGCGCGGGCAGCGCCGCCCGGTCCAGCTTCCCGTTCGGCGTCAACGGCAGCGCGTCGAGCAGCACGAACGCGGACGGCACCAGGTAGTCCGGCACCCGGTCGCGCAGGTGCGCCGTCAGTGCCGCCGCGGTCGCCCCGCGCCCGGCCAGGGGGACGACGTACGCGACGATCCGGTCCTCCCGGGCGAGCACCGCGACCTGGGCGACGTCCGGGTGCGCGGTCAGCTCGGCCTCGATCTCGCCCGGCTCGACCCGGAATCCGCGCACCTTCACCTGGTGGTCCACCCGGCCGGCGAACTCCAGCTCGCCGTCGGCCCGCCAGCGGACCAGGTCGCCGGTGCGGTACATGCGGCTCCCGGCCGGGCCGAACGGGCAGGCCACGAAACGGCCTACGGTCAGCCCTGGCCGGTTCAGGTAGCCGCGGGCCAGGCCCTCCCCGGCCAGGTACAGCTCACCGAGCACGCCGGGGGCGACCGGGCGCAGTGCCGAATCCAGCACGTACACCCGGCAGTTGGCGATCGGCCGGCCGATCGGCACCGGCAGCGGGCAGTCGGCCGGGTCGGCCGGCAGCGGGTAGGCGGTGATCACATGGGTCTCGGCGGGCCCGTAGTGGTTGTGCAGCTCCCGGCCCGGCCGGCGGGCCCGGAAGCGGCGCACGGCGCCGCCGAGTCGCATCGCCTCGCCGGCCTGGGCGACCAGCCGCAGGTGCGGCAGCTCCAGCCCGGCCTCCTCGGCGGCCTCGGCCAGCGCCTCGACCACCAGGTTGGGCGCGAACAGCTCCTCCACCTCGTGCCGGTCCAGCCAGTGCGCGAACAGCTCGGCGCTGCGGCGCTGCTCCTCGGTCGGCACCACGAGGGTCTTGCCGTACAGCAGCGCGGAGAGCGTCTCCTGCACCGAGACGTCGAAGCTGATCGCGGTGAACTGTGCGACCCGCGTGCCGGGTTCGCCGCCGACTGCCCGGTGGTGCCACGCCAGGAGGTTCAGCAGGCCGGCGGCGGGCATCATCACGGCCTTGGGCCGGCCGGTGGAGCCGGAGGTGTAGATGACGTAGGCCGGGTGCCGTCCGTCCACGGGGACGGCCGGATCGTGCTCCGGCTGCTCGTCGGACGGTGTGACGGCCGCGAGGTCGTCCAGCACCACGACCGGACGGGCGTCCTCCAGCATGTAGGCGATGCGGGCGGCCGGGTAGTCCGGATCGACCGGCAGGTACGCCGCGCCCGTCTTGAGCACCGCGAGGACGGCGATCACCAGCTCGGCCGAGCGCGGCAGTCGCAGCGCGACGACCTGCTCCGGCCCGACCCCGCGCGCGATCAGCGCGTGGGCCAGGCGGTTGGCCCGGCGGTTCAGCTCGCGGTAGGTCAGCACGGTGTCCTCGAACACCACCGCCTCGGCCCCCGGGGTCGCCCGGACCTGCGCCTCGAACAGGGCGGGCAGGCTCAGGGCGGAAACTGGGCGGGTGGTGTCGTTGCGCCCGACCAGCAGTTCGTGCCGCTCCTCGGCGGTGAGGACGTCGATCCGGCTCAGCGGCCGGTCCGGCTCGACGACCACCGCTGCCAGCAGCCGCAGCCACCGGGCGACCAGTGCCTCCACCGTGGCGGGGTCGAACAGGTCGGTGCTGTACTCGACCCGCCCGATGATGCCTCCGGCCGATCCGCCGGTCCCGCCGAGCTCCAGCAGGTGGAAGCCGAGGTCGAACATCGCCGTCGGCGTGTGCACCGGCAGGATGGTGGCGCTCAGACCGCTCGGCGCGAACTCGGTGCGCGGCACGTTCTGCAGCGCGAGCAGCACCTGGAACAGCGGCTGCCGGGCGAGCGACCGGGACGGGTTGAGGGCCTCGACGACGTGCTCGAACGGCAGGTCCTGGTGCGCGTACGCGCCGAGCGCGCCCTCCCGGACCCGGACCAGCAGCTCGGCGAAGGACGGGTCGCCGCTGGTGTCCGTACGGAGCACCAGGGTGTTGACGAAGAACCCGACCAGGTCGTCCAGCGCCTGGTCCGTACGGCCGGCGATCAGACTGCCGACCGGGATGTCGCTACCCGCGCCGAGCTTGTCCAGCAGCGCTGCCAGCGCGGCCTGGAGCACCATGTGGACACTGGCCCCGTGTTCCCGGCCCAGGCCCACCAGGGCGCCGTGCAGCTCCGCGTCCAGGTCGATCGTCAGGTTCCCGCCGCGATAGGAGGGTGTCGCCGGGCGGGGCCGGTCGGCGGGCAGCCGGATCTGCTCGGGCAGGCCGGCCAGCCGCTCCGTCCAGTAGGCCGCCTGCCGGGCGGACAGGCTCGCGGGATCGGTGGGGTCCCCGAGCAGCCGGTCGTGCCAGAGGGTGTAGTCGGCGTACTGCACCGGCAGCGGCGCCCACTGCGGCCCCTCGCCTTCGCGGCGCGCCGCGTACGCGGTGGCCAGGTCGGCGGCCAGCGGGCCCAGCGACCAGCCGTCGGCGGCGATGTGGTGCACCACCAGCAGCAGCACGTGCTCCTCGGCGGCGAGCTCGAACAGCTCGGCGCGCAGCGGCGGTTCGGCCGCGAGGTCGAATCCGCGCGTCGCGGCCCCGGTCAGCAGCTCGGCCAGGGTCGTCTCGTCGGCCGGGGTGACCTGCAGCTTCGGCCGCACCTCCCCGGCGGACAGCACGTGCTGGTACGGCACGCCGTCGACCGCCCGGAAGACCGTGCGCAGCGTCTCGTGCCGGTCGACGACGTCGCCGAGGGCTTCCGTCAGGGCCGCCCGGTCCAGCGGGCCGGAGATCCGCCAGGTCAGCGGCATGTTGTAGATCGGCCCGGCGCCCTCCAGCTGGTGCAGGAACCAGAGCCTCCGCTGGGCGGAGGACAGCGGGATGCGTTCGGGCCGCTCGGCCCGTTCCAGGGCGAGCCGGGCCCGGTCGGCGCCGTCCAGGCAGGCGGCCAGTCCGGCCACCGTCGGGGTGCGGAACAGGACGTGCAGCGCCAGCTCGACGCCCAGGGTCGTGCGGACCCGGGCCACCAGCCGGGTGGCCAGCAGCGAGTGCCCGCCCAGGTTGAAGAAGTCGTCGTCGGCACCTACCTCCGGCAGGCCCAGCACCTCGGCGAACAGCCCGGCCAGCACCTGCTCCTGGGGGGTGCGCGGTGCCCGGCCGGCCTTCGACACGGTGAACTCGGGCTCGGGCAGGGCGCGCCGGTCGAGCTTGCCGCTGGTGTTCAGCGGCAGGGCGGCGAGGGGGACGAACGCGGCGGGCACCATGTAGTCCGGCAGCCGCTCGCGCAGGTGGGCGCGCAGGTCCTCCGGCCGCAGCTCGGTGCCGGGGGCGAGTACCAGGTAGGCGACCAGACGGGTGTCCGCGGCCCGGTCCTTCCGGGCGATCACCGCGACCTGCCCGACCTGCGGGTGGTCGGCCAGCGCCGTCTCGATCTCGCCGAGCTCGATCCGGAAGCCGCGCACCTTCACCTGGTCGTCGGCCCGGCCGACGTACTCGATCTGCCCGTCGGCCCGTCGGCGCACCAGGTCGCCGGTGCGGTACATGCGGCTCCCCGCCGGGCCGAACGGGCAGGCCACGAACCGCCCGGCGGTCAGCCCCGGCCGGTTCAGGTAGCCGCGGGCCAGGCCCGGGCCGGCGAGGTAGAGCTCCCCGGTCACCCCCGGCGGCACCAGGCCCAGACGATGGTCCAGCACGTACGCCCGCTGACCGGCGATGGCGCGGCCGATCGGCGGCACGCCGGACCCGGGCGACAGCGGCTCGCTGATCGTGGCCACGACCGTCGTCTCGGTCGGGCCGTACGCATTGAGCATCAACCGTCCCGGCGCCCAGCGGGCCACCAGCTCCGGCGGGCAGGCCTCCCCCGCCACCGCCAGCGTCGGCACGGCCACCGCGTCCGGCGAGAGCGCCGCCAGCACCGAGGGGGGGACGGTCGCGTGGGTGAGCGCGAGGCTCGGGTCGGTCAGCGCGGCGACCGGCTCGGTCGCGGGCGCGGGCACCAGGGAGGCGCCGCTGAGCAGGGCGCCGAGGATGTCCCACAGCGAGACGTCGAAGCTGGGCGAGGAGAACTGGAGCACCCGGCTGCCGGGCGCGATGCCGAGGCGCTCGGCATGCGCCTCCGCCATGGCCCGCACACCCGCGTGGCTCACCAGCACGCCCTTGGGCCGGCCGGTCGAGCCGGAGGTGTAGATCACGTACGCCGCGTGCCGGGCGTCCACCGCGACGACCGGATCGGTCTCCGGCCACTCCGGCTCCTCGGCCAGCTCGGCCACCGTCGCCGGGTCGTCGACCACCACGCTCGGCTTCGCGTCGTCCAGCATGAACGCGATCCGCGACTCCGGATAGACCGGATCCACCGGCAGGTAGGCGGCTCCCGTCTTCAGGACGCCCAGGACGGCCACCACGAACTCCACCGACCGGGGCAGCGCCAGCGCCACGACGTGTTCGGCAGCCACCCCGCGCGCGATCAGCGAGTGCGCGAACCGGTTGGCCCACGCGTTCAGCCGGCCGTACGTCACCTCCACGTCCCCGGAGGCCAGGGCGACCGCGTCCGGCCTCGCCGCCACCTGGGCCGCGAAGGCCGCCAGCACGCTCTCGGCGTCCGCCACGGCCTCGACAGCGGGCGCCGGCAGCAGCGCACGGCGTTCCCCGGCGGACAGGAGCTCGATGCGGCTGAGCCGCTGCCGGGGGTCGGCGACGGCCGCGGTCAGCAGCCGGACCAGGCGCGCGACCATCGTCTCGACGGTGGCCGGGTCGTACAGGTCGCTCGCGAACTGGACGAACGCGTCGATCCCGGCCGGGCAACCGTCCTCGGCGTGCCGCTCGGCCAGCGCGAGGACCAGGTCGAACTTGGCCGTGGTGGTGGTCAGTTCCAGCTCGCCGACCCGCAGGCCGGGCGGGGCGAACCCGACCCGGGCGTCGTTCTGCAGCACCAGCATGACCTGGAACAGCGGATGGTGGGAGAGCGACCGCACCGGGTTGAGGGCTTCGACCAGGTACTCGAACGGCAGGTCCTGGTTCGCGTACCCGGCCAGCGCGGTGTCCCGGACCCGGGCCAGCAACTCCGCGAAGGTCGGGTCGCCCGAGGTGTCCGTCCGGAGCACGAGGGTGTTGACGAAGAACCCGACCAGGTCGTCCAGCGCCTGGTCGCCACGCCCGGCAGTGAGGCTGCCGACCGGGATGTCCTCGCCCGCGCCGAGCCGGCTGAGCAGAGCGGCCAGCCCGGCCTGGAGCACCATGAACAGACTGGTGCCGTTGGTACGGGCGAGCTCACACAGCCCGCTGTGCAGCTCCGCGTCCAGCTCGGCCCGCACGTGACCGCCCCGGTGCGAGGCGACCGCCGGGCGGGGCCGGTCGGCAGGCAGCTGGAGCTGGTCCGGCAGACCGGCCAACTGCCGTTTCCAGTAGGACGCCTGGCGGGTGATCGAGCTGTCGCTGTCGGTGGCCACGCCGAGCAGGTCGTGCTGCCACAGGGTGTAGTCGACGTACTGGACGGCAAGTGGCTCCCGCTGCGGCTCCTCACCCCGGCAGCGGGCCGCGTACGCCTCGGTGAGGTCCGCGGCCAGCGGGCCGAGCGACCAGCCGTCGCCGGCGATGTGGTGGAGCACCAGCAGCAGCACGTGCTCCTCGGCGCCCAGCTCGAACAGCTCGGCGTGCAGCGGCAGTTCGGCCTCCAGGTCGAACCGGTGGGCCTGCGCCTCCGCCAGCGCGTCGGACAGCCCGGCCTCCGTGGTCCGACGCACGGCGAGACCCGGACGGGCCGCCGCCACGTCCGACACCTGCTGGTACGGCACGCCGTCCACCACCGGGAACACCGTCCGCAGGGCCTCGTGCCGGACCACCACGTCCGCCAGGGCGGCGCGCAGCGAGTCACGGTCGAGCGGGCCGGACAGCCGCCAGGCCAGCGGGATGTTGTAGTTCGCGCTGGCGCCCTCCAGCTGGTGCAGGAACCACAGCCGCCGCTGCGCGAACGACAACGGGACTCGTTCGGGCCGCTCGCGCCGCGCCAGGGCGAGCTGCGCCGGTCCGGCTCCTGCCAGGGCGGCGGCCAGGCCGGCCGGGGTCGGCGCCTCGAACAGGGTGCGCAGCGGCATTTCCACGCCGAGGGTCGCGCGGATGCGGGCAGCGAGGCGGGTGGCGAGCAGGGAATGCCCGCCGAGGTCGAAGAAGCCGTCCTCGACGCCGACCTCCGGGACACCGAGGACCTCGGCGAACAGCTCACAGAGGATCTGCTCCTGCGGGGTGCGCGGCGCGCGGCCGGTGGACGCGGGGGCGAGGTCGGGGGCGGGCAGGGCCCGGCGGTCGAGCTTGCCGTTGGTGGTCAGGGGCAGTGCGTCCAGCACGACGAACGCCGACGGCACCATGTGCTCCGGCAGCCGCTCGGCCAGGTACTCACGCAGGCCGGCGGGGTGCAGCTCGGCGCCGGTGGCGGCCACCGGGTACGCGACGAGCCGGGTGTCGTCGGCGCGGTCCTGTCGCGCGACGACGGCGACCTGGGCGACGTCGGGGTGGGCGACCAGTGCCGCCTCGATCTCGCCGAGCTCGATCCGGAAGCCGCGCACCTTCACCTGGTCGTCGGCGCGGCCGACGTAGCGCAGACTGCCGTCTGCGGCCCGGCGCACCACGTCGCCGCTGCGGTACATCCGGGAGCCGGCCGCTCCGAAGGGATCGGCGACGAACCGTCCGGCGGTCAGGCCGGGCCGGTTCAGGTAGCCGCGCGCCAGACCTGCGCCCGCAACGTACAGCTCGCCGGGCACACCGGGCGGAACCGGTCGCAGACCGGCGTCCAGCACGTACGTCCGCAGGTCCGGCAGAGCGGTGCCGATCTGACCGGCGGCGGTGCCGGACCGGTCGAGCGCGGCGTGGGTGACGTGCACGGTGGTCTCGGTGATGCCGTACATGTTGACCAGGCGCGGCGCATCCGCCGGATGCCGCTCGTACCAGCTCGCCAGGCGGGCGTGCTCCAGCGCCTCACCGCCGAACACCACGGTCCGCAGGGCGAGTTCACGCCGATGCTCGGCGTCCGCCTGCATCAGCTGGTAGAACGCGGACGGCGTCTGGTTGAGCACCGTCACCCGCTCGCGGGCGAGGAGTTCCAGGAACCGGCCGGGCGAACGGCTGGTCTCGCGATCCACGACCACCAGACGACCGCCGTGCAGCAGCGCACCCCACAGCTCCCACACCGAGAAGTCGAAGGCGTAGGAGTGGAACAGCGTCCACACGTCGTCCGCGGAGAACCCGAACAGCTCCTCCGTCGTCCGGAACAGCCGCACCACGTTCCGGTGCGGCACCACCACACCCTTGGGGTCCCCCGTGGAACCGGAGGTGTGGATGACATAGGCGGCGTGACCGGGGTCGACCGTGACCTGCGGGTCGGTGTCCGGCTGCCCGGCCGGGTCGAGCGCGTCCAGCAGCAGCCGGTCCATCCCGTCCGATCCCGGCAGCTCGCCGGTCCGGCCCGTCGTCACCAGCAGCGACGGCCGAGTGTCCTGAAGCAGGTAGGCGATCCGGGCCGCCGGGTACGCCGGGTCCACCGGAACGTATGTGGCACCGGCCTTGAGCACCGCGAGGACGGCCACGACCAGGTCCGCCGAACGCGGCAGGGCCAGCGCCACCAGCCGCTCGGGTCCCACGCCACGGTCGATCAGCGCGTGCGCCAGCCGGTTCGCCCGGGCGTTCAACTCGCCATAGGTGAGAGTGGCTTCACCCTCCGTAAGGGCTACGGCGGTCGGGGTCGCCCGGACGTGCCGCTCGAACAGCGCGGTCAGGCTGCTCTCCGGCAGCTCCTCACCCTGGTCGGCCTCGGCCGGGAGCAGCGCCCGGAGCTCGTCGGCGGACAGCACGTCCACCTGGCCGATCCGTCGTCCGGGGTCGGCGACGACAGCCCGCAGCAGCCGCAGCCACCGGTCGACGATCCCGGCCGCGGTGGCCTCGTCGAACAGGTCGGTGCTGTATTCCAGGACGCCTGAGAGGCCGGAGGACTGCTCGGTCAGAATGAAGGTCAGGTCGCACTTGGCTGTCCCGGTGTGGACTACGTCGGTCGTCACCCGCAGCCCGGGAAGGTCGAACTCGCTCGTCGGCGCGTTCTGCAGCGCGAGCATGGTCTGGAACAGCGGGTGGTGCGCCAGCGACCGGACGGGGTTCAGCGCCTCCACCAGGTGCTCGAACGGCACGTCCTGATGCGCGTACGCCGCCAGCGCGCCGCCGCGCACCCGGCCCAGCAGCTCGGAGAACGACGGGTCGCCCGACAGGTCGGTGCGCAGCACCAGCGTGTTGACGAAGAACCCGACCAGCTCGTCCACGGCCTCATCGGTACGGCCGGCGATCGGCGTGCCGATCGGCACGTCGCAGCCCGCACCGAGCTTGCCCAGCAGAGCGGCCAGCCCCGCCTGGAGCACCATGAACAGACTGGTGCCGTGGGTACGGGCGAGCTCACGCAAGCCGCTGTGCAGCTCCGCGTCCAGCTCTGCGCGTACCAAACCGCCGCGGTGCGAGGCGACCTCCGGCCGGGGCCGGTCGAAGGGCAGCTCGACCTGCTCGGGCAGGTCCGCCAGCTGCTCCCGCCAGTACGCCAGTTGTTCGTTCAGCAGGCTGTCCGGGTCCGCACCGTCACCCAGCAGCTCCCGCTGCCAGAGGCTGTAGTCGGCGTACTGGACCGGCAACGGCGACCACTCCGGCTTCCCGCCCGCCGCACGCGCCGCATAGGCCGCCGTCAGATCCCTCGAAAGCGGCCCCATCGACCAGCCGTCACCGGCGATGTGGTGCACCACCAACAGCAGCACATACTCCTCGGCGCCCAGCTCGAACAGCTCCGCACGCAGCGGCGACTCCTTGGCGAGGTCAAAGCCGTACCGAGCCGCCTCCACCAACCGCTCCGCCAGCTCACGCTCACCGACCTCGGTCACCCGCAGCCGCGGCCGCGCCTCATCGGCATCCAGCACCCGCTGACACGGCACACCGTCCACCACCGGGAACACGGTGCGCAGACTCTCATGCCGCTCCACCACATCCGCCAGCGCCTGCTCCAGCGCCCGCAGGTCCAGACCACCCGACAACCGCAAAGTCAGCGGAATGTTGTACGTCGCACTCGGACCCTCCATCCGGTGCAAGAACCACAACCGCCGCTGCGCGAACGACAACGGAATGAGTTCGGGCCGCTCGCGCCGCGCCAGGCCGAGCTGCGCCGGTCCGGCCGCCACCAGGGCGGCAGCCAGGCCCGCCGGGGTCGGGGCCTCGAACAGGGTGCGCAGCGGCATTTCCACGCCGAGGGTCGCGCGGATCCGGGCAGCGAGGCGGGTGGCGAGCAGGGAATGCCCGCCCAGGTCGAAGAAGCCGTCCTCGACGCCGGCCGTCGCCACGCCCAGGACCTCGGCGAACAGCTCGCAGAGCACCTGCTCCTGCGGGGTGCGCGGCGCGCGGCCGGCCCGCTCCGCGGTGAACTCCGGCTCGGGCAGAGCGCGGCGGTCGAGCTTGCCGTTGGTGGTCAGGGGCAGTGCGTCCAGCACGACGAACGCCGACGGCACCATGTGCTCCGGCAGCCGCTCGGCCAGGTACTCACGCAGGTCTGCCGGGCGCAGCTCGGCCGCGCGCGGTGCGGCTCCCGCGGTCGGCACGAGGTAGGCGACGAGCCGGGTGTCGTCGGTGCGGTCCTGCCGGGCCAGGACGGCGACCTGGGCGACGTCGGGGTGGGCGGCCAGTGCCGCCTCGATCTCGCCGAGCTCGATCCGGAAGCCGCGCACCTTCACCTGCTGGTCGGCGCGGCCGACGTAGCGCAGGCTGCCGTCTGCGGCCCGGCGTACGACGTCGCCGCTGCGGTACATCCGCGATCCGGCCGCTCCGAAGGGATCGGCGACGAACCGTCCGGCGGTCAGGCCGGGCCGGTTCAGGTAGCCGCGCGCCAGACCTGCGCCCGCGACGTACAGCTCGCCCGCGACACCCGGGGCCACCGGCCGCAGTGCACCGTCGAGCACGTACGTTTGCAGGTCCGGCAGAGCGGTGCCGATCTGCCCGGCGGCGGTACCGGAGCGGTCGAGCGCGGCGTACGTGACGTGCACGGTGGTCTCGGTGATGCCGTACATGTTGACCAGGCGCGGCGCATCCGCCGGATGCCGCTCGTACCAGCTCGCCAGGCGGGCGTGCTCCAGCGCCTCACCGCCGAACACCACGGTCCGCAGGGCCAGTTCACGCTGATGCTCGGCGTCCGCCTGCATCAGCTGGTAGAACGCGGACGGCGTCTGGTTGAGCACCGTCACCCGCTCGCGGGCGAGGAGTTCCAGGAACCGGCCGGGCGAACGGCTGGTCTCGCGGCCCACGACCACCAGACGACCGCCGTGCAGCAGCGCACCCCACAGCTCCCACACCGAGAAGTCGAAGGCGTAGGAGTGGAACAGCGTCCACACATCCTCGGCGGAGAAGCCGAACAGCTCCTCCGTCGTCCGGAACAACCGCACCACGTTCCGGTGCGGCACCACCACACCCTTGGGGTTGCCGGTGGAACCGGAGGTGTGGATGACGTAGGCCGCGTGACCGGGATCGACAGCGATCCCCGGGTCCGCATCCGGCAGTCCGCCCAGGTCGGCGGCGTCCAGCCGCAGCCGCTCCACGCTCTCCGCACCCGGCAGGTCGCCGACCGCACTCGTCGTCACCAGCAGCGACGGCCGGGTGTCGTCGAGCAGGTAGGCGATCCGGGCCGCCGGGTACGCCGGGTCCACGGGCACGTACGCGGCACCGGCCTTGAGCACCGCGAGCACCGCCACCACCAGTTCCGCCGAACGCGGCAGGGCCAGCGCCACCAACCGCTCCGGCCCCACCCCACGCGCCATCAGCGCGTGCGCCAGCCGGTTCGCCCGGGCGTTCAACTCGCCGTACTTCAGCGCGACTTCGCCATCGGTCAGCGCGACGGCGGCCGGATTCTCCCGGACCTGCCGCTCGAACAGCGCGGTCAGGCTGCTCTCCGCCTGCTGATCCGGAGTATCGACGACCGCCGGGAGCAGCGCGCCGAGCTCCTCGGCGGACAGCACGTCCACCCGGCCGATCCGCCCGCCGGGGTCGGCGACGACAGCCCGCAGCAGCCGCAGCCACCGGTCGACGATCCCGGCCACGGTGGCCTCGTCGAACAGGTCGGTGCTGTACTCGACCACACCCGACAGCCCCTCCGAATCGGGCTGTTCGGCCAGGATGAAGGTCAGGTCGCACTTGGCCGTCCCGGTGTGCACCAGGTCTGTCGTCACCCGCAGCCCCGGCAGATCGAAGGCGCCGAGCGGCGCGTTCTGCAGCGCGAGCATGGTCTGGAACAGCGGGTGGTGCGCCAGCGACCGGACGGGGTTCAGCGCCTCCACCAGGTGCTCGAACGGCACGTCCTGATGCGCGTACGCCGCCAGCGCGTCGCCGCGCACCCGGCCCAGCAGCTCGGTGAACGACGGATCGCCCGACAGATCGGTGCGCAGCACCAGCGTGTTGACGAAGAACCCGACCAGCTCGTCCACGGCCTCATCGGTACGACCGGCGATCGGCGTGCCGATCGGCACGTCGCAGCCCGCACCGAGCTTGCCCAGCAGAGCGGCCAGCCCCGCCTGGAGCACCATGAAGAGGCTGGCCCCGCCGTCGCGGGCAAGTTCGCGCAGGCCCTGGTGCAGCTCGGCGTCGATCCGCACCGGCAACTGGGCGCCCCGGTAGGACATCGCCGCCGGCCGGGGTCGGTCGAAGGGCAGCTCGACCTGCTCGGGCAGGTCCGCCAACTGCTCCCTCCAGTAGGCGAGTTGGCCGTTCAGCAGGCTGTCCCGGTCCGCACTGTCGCCCAGCAGCTCCCGCTGCCAAAGGGCGTAGTCGGCGTACTGGACCGGCAGCGACGACCACTCCGGCTTCCCACCCGCCGCACGCGCCGCATAGGCCGCCGTCAGATCCCTCGAAAGCGGCCCCATCGACCAGCCGTCACCGGCGATGTGGTGCACCACCAACAGCAGCACATACTCCTCGGCGCCCAGCTCGAACAGCTCCGCACGCAGCGGCGACTCCACGGCGAGGTCAAAGCCGTACCGAGCCGCCTCCGCCAACCGCTCCGGCAGCTCACGCTCACCGACCTCGGTCACCCGCAGCCGCGGCCGCGCCTCATCGGCATCCAGCACCCGCTGACACGGCACACCGTCCACCACCGGAAAGACCGTGCGCAGACTCTCATGCCGCTCCACCACATCCGCCAGCGCCTGCTCCAGCGCCCGCAGGTCCAGACCACCCGACAACCGCAAGGTCAGCGGAATGTTGTACGTCGCGCTCGGACCCTCCATACGGTGCAGGAACCACAACCGCCGCTGCGCGAACGACAACGGGACCAGCTCAGGCCGCTCACGCCGCCCCAGCGCCGGGCGCGCCCGGCCGGCGACGTCCACCGCCGCCGCCAGTTCCGCCACGGTAGGCGCGTCGAACAGGTCGCCCAGCCTCAGCTCCACGCCGAGGGTCGTCCGTACCCGGGCGATCAGTCGGGTGGCCAGCAGCGAGTGCCCTCCGAGGTCGAAGAAGCTGTCGTCCAGCCCGACCTCGGCCACTCCGAGCACGTCGGCGAACAGTCCGGCGATCAGGTGCTCGGTCGCCGTGCGCGGAGCGCGGCCCGGCGCGGTGGGCTGCCGCTCGGGGGTCGGGAGGGCGCGCCGGTCGAGCTTGCCGTTCGGGGTCAGTGGCATCGCGTCCAGCACCACGAATGCCGACGGCACCATGTACTCCGGCAGCCGCTCCCGCAGACGAGCCCTCAGCTCGTCCGGTCGGACCGCCTGCCCGGTCACGGGGACGGCGTAGGCGACCAGGCGGGGTTCCTCGTCGGTACGCACCGTGACGGCGGCCTGCGCAACCGCCGGGTGTCCGGCGAGGACGGCCTCGATCTCACCGAGCTCGATCCGGAAGCCGCGCACCTTCACCTGGTCGTCGGCGCGGCCGAGGTACTCCAACTCACCGTCGGCCAGCCGGCGCACCAGGTCACCGGTGCGGTACATCCGAGCGCCCTCCGGGCCGAACGGGCAGGCCACGAACCGCCCTGCAGTCAGCCCCGGCCGGTTCAGATATCCGCGCGCCAGGCCCGCCCCCGCGACGTACAACTCCCCCGCCACCCCCGGCGGCACCAGTCCCAGAAGCCCGTCCAGGACGTACACCTGTGCGTTGGCGATCGGCCGGCCGATCGGCGGCACCCCCTCCCCGGGCGTGAGCGGGTCGCTCATCGTCGCGCACACCGTCGTCTCGGTCGGGCCGTACGCGTTGATCATCCGCCGGCCCGGTGCCCAGCGGTCCACCAGCTCCGGCGGGCACGCCTCACCCGCCACCACCAGCGTCGACACGGTCACCGAGCCGTCCGGCACCGCGGCGAGGACGGACGGGGGCACCGTCGCATGGGTGACCGCGAGGCCCGGGTCGGTCAGCGCGGCGACCGGGTCCGCCGCCGGCGGCAGCACCAACGCCGCGCCGCACAGCAGGGCCGTGAAAATGTCCGACACCGAGGCGTCGAAGCTCGGCGAGGCGAACTGGAGCACCCGGCTGTCGGGTTCGATCGCGAACCGCTCGATCTGCGCGGCCACCAGACTCGCCACACCGCCGTGGCCGACCACGACGCCTTTGGGACGGCCGGTCGAACCCGAGGTGTAGATCACGTACGCCGGGTGCCGGACGTCGAGCGCCACCGCCGGATCGGACTCCGGCCAGTCTCCGTCCCCCACCATGGCCGGGTCGTCGACCACCAGCGCCGGACGGGCGTCCGCCAGCATGAACGCGATCCGCGCCTGCGGATACGACGGATCCACCGGCAGGTACGCCGCCCCGGCCTTCAGCACGCCCAGGACCGCCACCACGGCCTCCACCGACCGCGGCAACGCCACCGCCACCAGCTGCTCCGGCCCCACCCCCCGCGCGATCAGCGCATGCGCGAACCGGTTCGCCCGGGCGTTCAACTGATGGTACGTCAGCTCGACATCGCCGCAGACCAGCGCCACCGCGTCCGGCGTCGCCACCACCTGCGCCGCGAACAGCTCCGGCAGGCTCTCGGCCGTGACCCGCACCACCGGCCCTGCGGCGGCCGCCGCCAACTCGCCCCGTTCCTCGGCCGTGAGCAGCTCGATCCGGCCCACCAGGTCGTCCGGCTCGCACGCCGCGACGGTCTCCAGCAGTGCCATCAACCGCTGCTGGTGGGCGGCGAGTTCGTCGGCGCGGTAGGCGTCCGGCGAGCCGTTGAGTACGAGCCGCAGGCCGCTGCCGTCCCGCTGGGCGTAGGCCCAGACGGCCAGATCGCTGGTCGCCGCCTCGGACAGGTGGTGCACCGTGGCGGCATGTCCCGCGAAGCTCGGCTCCGAATCGAAGGCCATGATGTTGACGAGCAGCGGGAACGCCGTCCCGATGGCGCCGGGCGCGCCGAGATCCCGGAGCAGGTCCTCGGTCCGATAGCGCTGGTGCGCCAGGGCCGCGTCCACCTCGCCCGCCACCTGTGCGACGAGTTCGCGCCACGTCATGTCGGGTCGCACGGTCAGGCGCAGGGGCGCCGTGTTGGACACGGCGCCGGGCACCGACATCAGGTCGGCTTCGGACCGCGGCCGGCCGGTGACGGCGAGGCAGAGCACCACGTCCTGGGAGGCGGTCAGCCGGTGCGCGTAGAGAGCCGTCACCGCGATCAGCAGCCGGGACCACCGAACGCCGGCCCGCCCGGCCGCGGCCCGAAACTCATCCGGGCGCAGGACCTCCGACACCCCGGTGCGGTGCACGGGCCGGGCGGAACCGCCCGGAGCCCGGTCGGAGATCCGGGTGGCGGCCGGGCGGTCGGTGAAGCGCTGGATCCAGTACGCCCGGTCCGTGGCGAGCTGCGCCGAGGCACGGTAGTCGGCGTCCGCCGCCACCAGGTCGTCCAGCGAACCGAACGGGTGCGGCGGCACCTCCCGGCCCTCGACCAGCACGCTGTACGCCTGTTCGATCCGCTGCCGGACGAGGGCGTAGCCGTATCCGTCCATCACCAGGTGGTGGTAACTCTGGTAGCAGAGGTGGTGCGTCGGCGAGAGCCTGATCAGCGCGAGGCTGAACAGCGGATCGCAGCCGAGGTCGAGCGGGCGGAGCCGGTCCTCGTCCATCCACGCCCGGGCCGCCGCGAGCGGTGCCGCCTCCGCACTGAGGTCGAGGAAGACCGGCCCCCGGTCCCGGTTCCCGCGGACGACCTGCCGCGGACCGTCTCCGTCCTCGACGAAGTTCACGTGCAGGGCGTCGACCTCGCCGACCACCTGCCGCACCGCGGCCTCCAACTGCTCCGGGTCCACCGGCCCGTGGATCTCCAGGTACTCGCCGATGCGGTAGACGGGAAGCGCCGTCCGGGTGCTCTGCTCGGCGAGCCAGATCTCGCGTTGGGCCGCCGTCATGGGCAGGACGTCGCCGTCGCGACGGGACATGGGGGTACCTCCGAGGGTGTGGGCAGGCTTGGTGGGAGGGCGCAGGGCCGCGCCGCCCGCGGTGGCGTCACGCGGGCGCGGCGTGCTGCGGTCAGGCGGCGAGTTCGCCCGCCTGGAGCTGCCAGAGGGATGCGTAGAGTCCGTGCCGGGCGACGAGTTCGTCGTGGGTGCCCTGTTCGGCGACGATGCCGCCCTTGTCCATGACGACGATCCGGTCGGCGTGGCGGACGGTGGAGAGCCGGTGGGCGATGACGACCATGGTCCGGTCGGCCGCGAAGACGCGGAGCGTGCGTTGGATGGCGGCCTCGGTCTCGTTGTCCACGGCGGAGGTGGCCTCGTCCAGGATCACGACCGGTGCGTCCTTCAGGATCGCCCGTGCCAGGGCGATCCGTTGGCGCTGGCCGCCCGAGAGCGCGGCGCCGCGTTCGCCGATCAGCGTGTCGTAGCCGTCCGGCAGCGTCGCGATGAAGGTGTGTGCCTCGGCCATCGCGGCGGCCTCCAGCACGGCCTCGTCCGAGGCCTCGAAGGTGCCGTAGCGGATGTTGTCGGCGATGCTGCCGTCGAAGAGGAACGGGTCCTGGGCGACGAACCCGATCGCGTGGCGCAGGTCGTGCCGGGGCAGGTCGCGCACGTCCCGCCCGTCGAGCAGCACGCTGCCGGACTCCGCGTCCTGGAAGCGCATCAGCAGCTTGGCGACGGTCGTCTTGCCGGAGCCGGTGGCGCCCACGATGGCGGTGGTCCGCCCGGCGGGGATGGTCAGCGAGAGGTCGTCCAGCACCGGCGGCCGGCCGGGGTAGGCGAAGGTCACGTCGTCGAGGACGATCTCGCCCCGCACCTTCTCCGCGTCGAGCGGTCCGCCGGTGCCCTCGGTCTCCACGGGCAGGGCGCGCAGCCGCTGCACCCGGTCGTAGGCGGCGAGCGTGCGCTGGTACTGGTCGACGATGCCGCCGATCCGGTTCATCCGGAACAGCACCATCTGGGGCAGTCCGATCAGCGGGCTGAACACCTCGAACCGGAGGGTGCCGTCGAGCACCGCGCGACCGCCGATCAGCAGGGTGCCGGCCATCGAGGCGGTCGTGCAGGCCCGGACGGTCTCGGCGTGGCGGATCGTGCTCCGGGCGGTCTGCCGGTTGCTCTCCTGGACCGCGTCGCTCAGTCCGTCGATGCGTTCGGCCTCGTAGTCCTCGGTGCAGAAGCTCTTGACGGTCGCACCGGCTTCCAGCGTGTTGACCAGCTGGCTGTGCAGCCTGGCCCGGTTCTCGCCGGAGGCGGCGTAGTCGGCCGCGACCTTGTCCTGGTAGTGGAGCGACAGCCAGGCGATCACCGGGATGGGCAGGAACGCGATCCAGGCGATCTGCGGGGCCAGCAGCAGGAACGCCGGTACCAGGAGCGCCAGGCTGGTGCCCAGCTGCAGCACGTCACTGGCCGAGCCCGCGAAGAACGTGCCCAGTTGGCCGACGTCCTCGGTGAGCGCGCCGGCGACCCGGCTGGTGCGCTCGCCCTCCAGGTGTCGCAGTTCGAGGTGCTGCACGTGTCCGAACGTCCGGTTCCGCCAGTCGTGCTCGATGTCCTGGCCGAGCCCGCGCCACTGGAGGTTCGAGGCGTACGACAGGCCCGCCACGGCGGCGCAGGCGGCGGCCACCAGCCCTGCCAGTCCCCAGAGTTGGGCGGAGGCGGTGGTCAGGCCGAGACTGACCAGCGGTGCGGCCTCGCCCTTGATGAGGACCAGTCCCGTCCAGCCGAGGAAGGTGCCGAGCGCCATCTCCGAGACCTGGCAGGCGACCGAGAGCGCGCCGGCACGGTAGAGCCGCTTCCGGTGCGGTCCGACGATCTCCAGCAGGGGGTGGTGTGCGATTCCGGTCGCGGACGGGTCCCGGGTCGTCTCGACCGTTCTGCGCCAGGCCTTCCGGACGACGGCCGCGGTCGCGGCAGCGACCCCGCCGAGTGCCACCAGCTGCTTGCTCACCGCCGACCCGCGGACCAGGGCGATGCCGGCCGCCACCCCGCCGCCGACGGCGAGGACGGGGCGCACGACGAGGCCGCGGTCCGGGCGTGCGGCCGCTTCGGCGGTCGGTCGGGCCGATGCCGCGGGCCGCGTCCTGGCCGGACCCTCCGCGACCAGGGCGACCGCCCTGCGCACGATCCGGCCGATGTCCGCGGCAGGCATCCGCACGTCGTGTCGGACGAGGACGCCACCGGTGACCGGGTTGACCTGGACCGCGGTGATCCCGGGGACGCGGCGCAGGACCGCGGCGAGGACTTCGGCCGACCGGGGCCGTCCGAGAACCAGCTTGACGTCCCAGCGCTGGCGGCCCGGAATGACCGAGCGCGGGCTCGCGTCCGAATCCACGGGGCGGAATCCGGCTGCGGCACCCAGCAGAGATGGCATGTGTACGATCACCTGTTTGAGGAGGTCACGGGTAATCCGTCGACCGGCGCGGAGGAATTGTGCGCGCGGCGGACTACTGCGACGGAGTGGAAATTTCGAGAGAGGGCAGGAGTGGGGCCGAAAGGCCCACGGCCGACCGCCGCGTGGACTCGCCTTCCGAGGTCGGTCGGAAGACGCGGCCAGGCGGCGGCCCGGCCGCGAATCAGGGCGTCACTGCGCCTTTCCGGTGCCGGTGCCGGTGCCGGCGCCGGCGGTCGCCCGGATCCTCGGGTGCCTGACCTCGCCCTCGGCCCGGCCGGCGGCCTCGCCCTTCACACTTCCGGAGGCTTCGGCCTTCCCGCCGGTCGAGGCCTCGCTCTCGACGGGCCGAGGGCCCTCATCGGAGGCGGCCTGCGCCGCCATCATGTCGGCAGCCACCTCGGCCGCGAGGTCGTGGATGTTCTCCCCGGCCTCATGGGCTGCCTTCTTCACCTCCAGGACGACACCGACGGACGTCTTGACGACACCGCGCACCAGCGGCTTGAGGAGGCGCTTGGCCAGTGGCGCGACGATGAGACCGATCAGGAACGGCGGAACGACGGGCGGCATGATGTTCCAACCTCTCTACGCAGACGTATGACAGGGGGACCCGGAAACCGTGAGCACCGGAGCAGCGCACAACCGGGCAGGACGGAAGCATTTCACTTCGGATTCCGAGATTCACCTACCGAACCGAATTCCCGGCCACCGGCATCCGCCGCCCAATCTCTCGGCCACCGTAGTCGAACCGTGTCAGTCAATGCCAAACAGCCCTCCGCTGGTTCACCCTTGCGAGTGTTCGTGCTCATTCCGTTCGACGCGAGGCGCGCCGCACGTCGAATGAATGAAAGGGATAATCAGATTTAAGAATCAATGGATGCGGAGTTCGCGCGCCACCCGCCGCCGCAGGGCGGGAAACGGCAGCGCGCCGCCCCCCAGCACCGCCTCGTGGAAGACCCGCACGTCGAACCCGGCACCCAGGCCCGCCTCGGCCCGCGCCCGCAGCCCGCCGAACTCCAGATAGCCCGCACGGTAGGAGAGCGCCTGCCCGGGCAGGTCCGTCGAGTACCGCAACAGGTCGGAGGCGATCTGGCCGTCCGCCTCGGTGGAGTTGGCCCGCATGAAGTCCCGGGCCTGCGCGAGGCTCATCGTCCCGAGGTTGAGCCCGGTGTCCACGACGAGCCGCTGCGCGGTGAACCGCTCCTGGGCGAGGCGCCCGTACGCGTCCCACGGGTCGTCGTAGAGCCCCATCTCCCAGCCCAGCCCAGCCGCGTACTCGGCCCAGCCCTCCATGAACGCACCGAACTCGGCCGCCTCGCGGCGCAGTTGCGGCAGGGTGCGGTCCTCCGCCTGGCGGGCGAGGTGGAAGTGGTGCCCCGGCGCCAGCTCGTGGTAGATCAGGGAGGCCGAGCCGATCAGCGATCTGCCGTCCAGGCCCGACCCGTTGTAGCGGTAGCGCCCGACCGGACTGGCCGCGGTCGGCAGCTCGTAGTACCCGAAGGTCATCCCCGGCTCCAGTGCCGGGTCCAGCCGGGCCAGCCCGTACGGGGCGGCCGGCACGGTGGCGAACCACCCCGGCAGCAGAGGGGCCAGCCGGTCGAGGTGGCCGCGGAACCGGGCCTCGACCTCCTCGGGCGTCCGGGCGTACAACCGGGGCTCGGACCTGAGCCGCTCGTGGAACTCGGCCTCGGAGCCGTGGAAGCCCAGGGTCGCGCGCACCTCCCGCATCCGCTCGGCGAGTTCGCGGCACTGCTCGCGGCCGAGTTCGTGGAGCCGCTCGGGCGGGGTGTCGCCCCCGGTGCCGGTCCGGACGAAGTCCCGGTACGCCTCCTCGCCGCCCTCGTAGCGCGCCCAGCCGACCTCCTGCGGTGCCGCTCCCCGGTAGACCGGGTCGTCGACGAGGTCGAGCAGCCGGTCGAAGGCGGGCGTCAGCTCGGTCTCCACCAGCCGCCGTACGCCGTCCCGGAGACGTCCCCGCTCGGCCGGCCCCAGGCCGCCGAGCCGGTCGTCCGCCACCGTCACCCGGGCCGCCGCGGACGACCGCAGGCCCTCGACGGTGGCCCGCACCCCGGCCAGAGCGGGTGCGGGCACCCGGAAGCCGCGCGCGGCTTGTCCGGCCACCTTGTCGCCGATCGAGCCGACCACCCGCGCCAGTTCGTGCACCAGCGTCAAGTAGCTTCCGGTGTCGCCTCGTTCGGCGAACCGGAAGGAGCCCAGGACCGCGTCGACGTACAGCGACAACGGGAACAGCCGGTACGGCGTGACGGCGGACGTCAGCCAGTACCACCGGCGGGCCCGCAACTCCTGCTCGGCCAGCGCCTCAAGGACGGCCGCGGTGTCGGCGTCCGCACCGGACAGCTCCGCACCCTCGAACACCCGGACCCGGCCCAGCACTCCCTCCGCGAACTGCGCCCGCTCCTCGGCCTCGGCGAGCGACGCCCCCGGCAGCGTCTCGACCGGGAGCCCCTGACGGACTCGCAGCAACGGATCCCGCTCCAGCAGGAACTCCCAATAGCCGTCGGCCAGGCGACCGACCTCGTCCCCCGGTTCGTTCGTCCTCATGCCGACATCCTGTCCAGGACGGACCGCCAGGTCACCCAGCCGGCGGCACCCGGGCCGCGACACCCCTCGAAGGAGTGAATCCGGACCCCCGCCTCCGCTGCCACCCGCCGTCACCCACCGCTGCCACCCGCCGCAGACGCCTCCTGGCATGCTGGTGAGATGAACGGTTTCCAGGATCGAGAGCCGACTGATCCGCTCGCCGCCGCGGACTCTCCCTCGTGGAGCGTCCGGGCCGCTGCAGGACGTCGGCTGGCGGCGGCCCCTCGGATCGAGGACGTCGCCGATGTCCTCCACCGCCTCCTGCTCGACGATCAGGACACTGCGGTGACCTCGGAGACAGCCGTGGCCCTGTTGGCACGCGGGGACCTGCCAGGTCTGCGTGCCGTGCTCGCCGCACGAGCCGATGCCGCCGACCAGGGAACCGCCGACCAGCTCAGCGCGGAGCTCGACTGTGACCCGCGCTGGATGACCGGCAACGGGGCCGGCGAACTCATCCGGCAACTCCGGGCGCTGACGTCGGACACGGATCCACGGGTTCGCGACGAGGCCCAACGGCGACTCTCGCTCCTACGGAAGGACGACTGACCTGCGGCGGCCGCCCTGCCGCGAGGCGGCGCCGCTCATTCGAACATTCCGTCTCCGCAGGCGAGTTGAATCGCCACCGTCGACACCCGGTGGCACCATGACGGCATGTCCCGTCGCCCCCTGCCGCCCGACCGGCCCGGGTTGCCGCCCGACACCGCGCCGAGCACGCGCACACCCCCGCCTGACACGCGCACGCCCCCGCCTGACGGGAGGCCGTCATGACCGCCGGCCGACCGGACGCGGTGGTGGTCGGAGCAGGAGTGATCGGCTCCGCCATCGCCCTCGAACTCGCGCGCACCGGCCGGCAGGTGGTCGTCGTGGACAAGGCGGGCGCCGCGGGCCACGGCTCCACCAGCGCTTCCAGTGCGATCATCCGGTTCAACTACTCCACCTTCGACGGCGTCGCCACGGCCTGGGAGGCACAACACCTCTGGACGTCCTGGCCCGACCACCTGCGGGCCACCGGCCACCGCCCGCTCGCCGCGTTCCACCGCACCGGCGCCGTACTGCTCGACTCCCCGGACGTCGCACCGTCCGAGGTCGCCGCCCTGTTCGACCGGGCCGGCGTCCCGTACGAGCGGTGGGACACCCCGACCTTGCGCGGCCGCGTCCCCGGGATCGACCCCGGGCGGTACTGGCCGCCGAAGCCGGTGGACGACGACGCCTTCTTCGCCGGACCGTCCGGTGAGCTCGGCGCCCTGTTCACCCCGGACGCCGGGTACGTCGACGACCCGCAGCTCGCCGCCCAGAACCTCGCCGACGCGGCGGTCGAGCTGGGCACGGACTTCCTGTTCCACCGGACCGTGGTGGCCGTCGACCGGCAGGCGGACCGGGTGACGGGCATCCGGCTGGCCGACGGCGCGCGGATCGCCGCACCGGTCGTGGTCAACGCCGCCGGCCCGTGGTCGGGCGGCCTCAACCGGCTGGCGGGGGTCGGGAGCGACTTCACGATCGGCGTGCGCCCGCTGCGCGAGGAGGTCCACCAGGTCGCCGTGGGCGGCCACGCCGCCGGCCCCGCTCCCGTGGTCGCCGACCTCGACCTGGGCACCTACCTGCGCCCCGCCTCCGGCGGGCACCTCCTGGTCGGCGGGACCGAGCCGGACTGCGACCCGCACGAGTGGATCGACGATCCGGACCTCGCCGACCCCCGCCCCACCGCCCAGCGGTTCCGGGCCCAGGTCACCCGGGCCGCGCGCCGCTTCCCGGAGATCGGCGTCCCCGGCCGCCCGCTCGGGGTCGCCGGGGTGTACGACGCCGCCGACGACTGGACCCCGATCTACGACCGCACCGCCCTCGACGGCTACTACGTCGCCATGGGCACCAGCGGCAACCAGTTCAAGAACGCCCCGCTGGTGGGCCGACTCCTGACGGCCCTGATCGACCTGGTCGAAGCCGGTCACGACCACGACGGCGACCCGGTCCGCTACCGCTGCGAGCACACCGGCAGCGTCGTGGACCTGGGCTCCTTCTCCCGCCGGCGCCCGGTCCGGCCGGACCCCGCACGGACGGTCATGGGCTGATCAGCGGACGGTCACGGGCTGATCACCCGCAACTCCCGCACCAGCTCCCCGACCACGTCGACCACGAACCCGGGCACCTCGTGCGGGAAGTCGTGGCCCGTCCCCTCCGGCGTGTGCACCAGCCGGGACGCCGACGACGCCGCCAGGTACCGGACCCTGCTGCGGAGGTAGAAGCGGCTGATCCGCTCGGCCTCGGCCGCGTCCCGGGCGCCGGCCAGCACCGCCTCACCGCCGGTGAGGTCCCGCGGTATCACCAGCACCAGCGGCAGGTCCCCGAGGTCCCCGTCGTACACAACGGTCTCCCAGCCCACTCCCGCCAGCCCGGACGGCGACAACTCGGCGAAGATCGACGCGGCGGCGCAGCCGTGCCCGGCCGGGCTCCCGGGGCCGCGGTGCGCACCGAACAGCTGCCGCACCACGGCGAGCAGGACGCCGCGGCGCATCCTCGTGAGCTGCCGACCGGACGGAGCGAAGGCGATGACCTCCAGGGGCGTCGGATCCAGCAGCACGACGCCGGCCACCAGATCCGGCCGACGCCTGGCCACGTTCGCGACCAGTAACCCGCCGAAGGAATGGCCGACGAACACGAAAGGAGCCCGCTCCCCGGCCCCCTCCAGCGCCGCCAGCAGCTCCTCCGCCTCGCCCGCCGTCGTCCGCGGGAAGGACCCGACATCGCTCCAGCCCGTCCCGAGGCGGTCGACCAGCACCGACCGGGCCCGGGCCGCCGCCATCGCGTGCAGCTCCCGGAAGTCCTCGCCCGGGGCATGGCCACCGGGCATCCAGACCACCGTCGGCCCGCCCCCGGCCTCCCCCTCGGCGAGGACGTGCATCCGGTGGCCGCCCACGTCGACCAGCCGCCCCGGCGGCGGATTCACCCGTGCCTCCCCGGCCACCTGCACCAGGTGTCGCACGGCCCCCGCCGCCAGCAGCACACCGACAGCCAGCGCGAGGCCACCGAGCGCCACCGCCCAGGCCGCCCCCACCCCGAGCAGTCCGCCACCCACCGCCACCACCAGCAGCGCGAGCGGCACCCCGAGCCAGTCCCGGCTCAGCGCGGCGAGCAGGAGGTTCGCGATTCGTGGTTCCCGTCGCATCGGCCCTCCGCAACGGCACTCGACAACCGATCCCTGCCAGCTGTTCTTCCCCCGTCCGGCCGCCCCGACGCCACCCCGTGCTCTCCGCAATCGCGCGAGAACGCACCGCACATGAAACGCGCCGCACACGATCAGGGGCCGGGAGCCACCGCGGCGCCCCGGGCACCGCCGCCGGGGCCGCCGCCGGGGCAGGCCTACCCTGATCCAGGACAAGGGGAGGGCGGGGCGTGGAACTGACGGTGCGCGACAAGTGCTGGATGGCCGCAGTGGCGTTGATCGGGGTCGGGGTGGCGGCGTGCTACGCGGCGTGGGGTGGCGGAGCGGCTGAATCCGACTATCCGCTCCGGTACAAGCGGCGGGATGCTTCGGTCCTGCGCCGCATCGCGCTCGCCGACCCGTCCACGAAGAACACCGCCGTGGCGGCGGACGACCGCACGATCACGATGGAGGTCGCCTGGAGCGGCTGCGACTACAAGCCCGACCTGGTGGCACGGGAGACGGACAAGCGGGTCACACTCCTGCTCAGGCGCCGCGACGCTTCGGGCCCGAACATCGGCTGCGAGGACGGCGGCATCGCCGAGCTGAAGGTCGTCCTGCCGCGGCCACTCGGAGCCCGTGCCCTGACCGACGCCCTCACCGGCGAACCCGTTCCGCACAGCCACGCCTGACAACAGCCCGCACGACGCCGCCGAAGCCGCAGGCCGGGCCCCGACCTCGGCCAGGCCCCGTCCGCACGTGCGCCCCGGTCCGGCTCCGGCTCACTGCCGGACATTCCTCCGTGCGGGAGCGGGGGCCGGGGGCCGTGCGGCGCACGGGGGTTGAGAGGATCGCGGCATGGAGTTCGACGACGGTGCCCGACCGGGTGACCACCCGCAACGGACCCGGCACCCGGCTCGTTGATCCCCCGTGCCCACCGGGACCGACCCCGCGGGCGCACCGCCGGCAGACGAAGGGGACCGCATGCACCAGGTCGTCACCAGGGCCGCGGCGCTCGCCACCGCGGCGGCCGCCGTCCTGCTCGCCACCGCCGCACCGGCCGTGGCCGCAGGCCGCCGCAGCAGCGACGCCTGCACCCACAACTGGTCCGGCCCGCAGGTCTGCATCGCCATCGACGGGCACGACGACTGGGCCCGGCACCTGACGGTCACCTGGACGAACCCGGGCCGGGCCCGGCAGTCCACCGCGGTCCTCCACGAGGGCGACCACCAGGTCGAGGTCCACGAGCGGATGACCGGCACCGCCCGCGACGGGAGGATCACCGCGGAGTGGACGGACATCGAGGTCGCCTGGGGGCGGCTGTGCGGCTCCTTCACCGACACCCCGAACGTGTGGGCCTGCGTCGACATCCACAGCGGCGGCCCGTACTCCTCCTGACCCGCAGCCGCGGTCCGTACCCCTCCTGACCCCGCAGCGCCGGACCGGACCCGGAGGCGCGGGCCGGTCGGCGCCTCCGGGTCCGCTCAGCCGGAGTGCAGGACCCGGAAGCGATCGGGCGCCGCAGGGTCGCGGTCGACGACCTGGACCGGCGGCCACGCCCACTGCCAGACGTCGATGCCCGGCGTGCGGGAGAACCGGATCCGCCCGCGGGTGCCCTCGACGGCGACGTGCGGCCAGGCTTCGGCGATGCGCGCCCGGTCCGTACCGTGCGAACGCAGCACCTCGGCGAGAACGGTGACCGTGTCGTAGCCCTCGAAGGCGACGAAGGAGGGCGCTTCGCCCAGCCGCTCGCGGAGGGCCGCCTCCACGCGCGTCCCCAGGGGGCCGAGTTGCTCGGGCAGGTAGCGCAGGAACGGAATCGCCGCGCCGTCGTCGCCCAGCAGCGCCGCCCATGCGGCGAACTCCGGCTGCCCGGCCGGAGCACCGATCAGGACCTCGGCGAGGCGCCGGTCGCGGCGGACGGACCTGACGATCGGTACGGCCGGATCCGGCTGGCCGACCAGGAGGAGGAGGGCCGTCGCACCGTGCCGGACGAGTTCGTCGCACACGGCGTCGGGCGCGAGCGCGGCCGCGTCGAGTTCGACGACGGTGCCGCCGTGCGCAGCGACGTGCTCCCGCAGGATGCGGGTCCCGGCCGCCCAGTAGGCGCTCGGCTGCACGGCCACGGCGATTCGACGGTGGCCCGCGCCGAGGAGGAAGTCCGCGTAGGTGCGCCAGCCGTGCGACTGCGCCGGGCACAACCGCGCGACCCACGGCGTCGGCTGTTCGGTGAGCGCGTCGAGCACCGCCGACGAGCAGAGGTACGGCAGGCCGAGGGCGTCCGCCCTGGCGGCGACGGCGCGGGCGACGACGCTGTGGTACTCCCCCGCCAGGGCGGCCACGCCGAGGCCGGCCAGTTCGTCCACGGCCGCCTCGGCCCGCTGCGGATCGGCGGCGGTGTCCCGGACCAGCAGTTCGAGCGGCCTGCCGGCGATCCCGCCGCCGTCGTTGACCTCGCGAACGGCGGTTTCGAGCCCGGCGAGCACGTGCCGTCCGGCCTCGACCCAGCCGGGCCGGGTCAGCGGCACGAGAGCGCCGATCCGCACCGGTGATCGGTCCGATCCGTCCGGTCCGTCCGGTCCGTCAGTCTGCGCTGCTCCGGACGACGATGGTGACGTACTCATGCGTGGGCGTCTCCCGCCTGACGATCCTGACGATCCTGATGGTTCTGACGATCCGGTCGCAGGGAGCGCGGGCGACGTCGGCGCAGTGGCGAGGCCCGGTGGTACGCGTCCGTCCCGCCCCGCCGCGGCGTGCGCACCTACGTGATCATCCGGACATTGCATCCATCACCACCGCCGCCAGGCAAGCGAATTAGGGCGGTGGCCGCGCCGCTGCCGGTGACCAGGCCCCGCCGCCCCGGCCCGACGGCCGTCTGCCCGCGCCGTGTCCGCGGGGTCAGTCCTCCAGCCCGGCCAGCAGGTCGCGCAGCAGGTCGTTGAGCTGGGCGGACCGCTCGGGGCCGAGGGTGTCCACGGCGCGGCGCTGGACGGCGACGCCGGCGGCCACCGCCGCGTCGACGGTGGAGCGGCCCTCGGGGGTGAGGGTGATCCGCAGGCCGCGGCGGTCGTTCGGGTCGGGGGAGCGGGTGACCAGGCCGGCCCGTTCCAGCTTGTCGAGGCGGCCGGTCATGCCGCCGGTGGTCAGCATCAGGGTGGCGGTCAGCTCGCGGGGCGAAAGCGAGTACGGCTCGCCGGAGCGGCGCAGGGTGGCCAGGACGTCGAACTCGCCGCGCCCGATGCCGAAGGGGGCGTACGCGCGCTCCATGCGCTCGCCCATGCCGCGGGAGAGGCGGTAGATCCGCCCGAAGGCCTCCATGGCGTGCAGGCTCTC
The DNA here is from genome assembly GCF_040302665.1 of Kitasatospora sp. NPDC097691. NCBI lineage: Bacteria > Bacillati > Actinomycetota > Actinomycetes > Kitasatosporales > Streptomycetaceae > Kitasatospora > Kitasatospora sp. NPDC097691. The sequence goes on from NZ_JBEORY010000006.1 coordinate 45,964, forward strand.
GGCCAGGTCGGGCCGTTCCTGGCGCCACTGGGTGGTGATCGCGTCCACCGGGTCGGCGACCGCCGGGTCGGCAGTGGCGGGGTCGGCAGTGGCCGGGCCGGCAGTGGCGGCGGCCGGGTCGGCGGCGGAGGCGGCAGCGGCGGAGGCGCCGGCGGTGCGGGGCGGGCGCGCGGTGGAGTTGGTGCTGCTGGTCATGGGTTCAGTGTGGCACAGGATTGCTTGCCAGGAAGTGTCTTGACTCTCATTAGCTTGCTGCTAAGTTACTTGCATGCTTTCAAAAAGGAGCCCGGGCTTCCCCGGCGAACGCAGCCTGATGACGGCCCTGGCCATCGACGCCCTCGGCAACGGCATGTACGTGCCGTTCAGCCTCGTCTTCTTCCGCCACGTCACCGGCCTGCCGCTGACCGTCATCGGCCTGGTGCTCACCGTCACCGGCCTGCTGGCGATGGTCGCGCTGCCGCTGGTCGGCACCGCCGTGGACCGGTTCGGCGCCCGCCGCATGCAGATCGCCCTGCACCTGGTCCGGGCCGCCGGGTTCGCCGTCTACCCCTTCGCCTCGGCGCTGCCCGCCTTCGTCGCCGTCACCCTGGTCACCGCCGTGGCGACCCGCGGCTACCCGGCCGTCCAACAGGCCAGGATCGGCGAACTCGCCTCCGGCACCGGCCTGGAGCGCATCAACGCCCTCAGCCGCAGCCTCGCCAACGCCGGCCTCGGCGCCGGCAGCATGCTCGCCGCCCTGCTGGTCGGCCTGGCCGGCGACGGCGGCTACACCGTGGCCGCCCTGCTCAACGCCGCCAGCTTCCTGGCCGCCGCCGCCCTGGTCCGCCGCGTGCCGGACGCCCGCCCCTCCGCGACCCCCGCCCGCACCTCCGCACGGCCCGACACCGCCCAGGTCGGCTACCGCGCGGTCCTGGCCGACCGGCCGTTCCTCGGCCTGGCCACCGCCAACCTGCTGATCTCCCTCGGCTACGCCTCCCTCGCCGTACTCCTCCCGGTGTACGTGACCGGCGTCCTGCACGCCTCCGCCTCGCTGGCCGGCCTCGCCTTCGCCGTCAACACCGTGCTCTGCGCCGCCCTCGGCGTCCCCGCCGGGATCGCCGTCCGCCGCTTCGCCACCCGCAACCGGGCCGCCGCGACCGGCGCCGCGCTGTTCGCCGCCGGATTCCTCGTCCAGGCCGTGCTGGTGCCCGCCGCCGGGCGCTTCACCACCGCCGGGCTGCTGGCCGTGGTGGTCGTGGTCACCCTCGGCGAGATCGTCCACAACCCCGCCGCCTCGGCCCTGGTCGGCGACACCGCCCCGGCCGCCGTCCGAGGCCGGTACATGGCCACCTACCAGCTCTCCTGGTCGCTCTCCGCGGCCCTCGCCCCCTCCCTGCTCACCGGTCTGCTGGCCCTCGACAGCCGGCTGCCCTGGCTGGTGCTGGCCGCCACCGCGCTGGCCGGCGGCGCCCTCCTGCTCCGCCTGGAGCGCCGACTCCCGGCCCGGGCCGTCCGCCCGGAACCGCAGCGGGCCGACCTGGCCACCGCGGCCTGACCGGCGGCCTGCGGCCCGACGCGGCCCGCAGGCGGGAGCTCGCGGACGGCAGGCGGCCGAGTCGACACGGCATCACACGCACGGCCGGTACCCACTGGGTGAGGGCGGCGTCGGCCCGGATCCTGGTGACATGCCCCTCCCCCTGTACGGCGTGGCCGCCGGCACCTTCCACTCGTTCACCCGGGACCCGTCCCACCACTTCGGGCACTGGTACCACGGCCACCTCGCCCTCGCCACGCCCGACGGCCTCTGCCCCACCGCCCTCGACGTCGACGCCCCGACCGACGTCGGGGTCTCCTACCGGCTGGTGGACGACCTGACGGTGGACCACATCGCCTCCGTCCGGGCCCTGGCCGACGGGTTCCACCCACTGGCCTCCGCACCCGACTCCGGCGCACTCGACTACGCGCGCAGCCCGATGCTCCAGGACACCGCGTGGCTCGCCGAGCCGGCGGCGCTGTTCCGCAAGGCCCGCCTCGCCCTGACCCGCCCCGAGCCCGGCTCCCCCGCGTACGGACCGGACCTCGCCGACACGCTGGCCGCCGCCCTCCCGCTTCGTGCCTTCCCATGGGTGAGCAGCGACGGCGACAACGCGCTGGACGTCCTGCTCCCGCACGCCCAGGCCGCGAGCCGGATCTACGTCTTCGGACAGCGCTTCGTCGACGGGCTCGGAGTCCACGACGTCCACCTCAACCAGGGCGACCCGGTCGGCAGCCCCTGGTACCCGGACAACGGGACCTGGCAGGACGGCGCCGTGGTGTGCGAGCACTCCGACGGGCGGGTGGTCGTGTGGCAGATCAAGTTCAACACCCAGGTCCTCACCACGGACGACGCCGGCCACCCCCACTGACGTCGGCGCAGCACCGACGGCCCACGACCGCACACGCCACGACCGCACACGCCATGACCGCACACGCCATGACCGTCGGCCGACACCACCTCCGCGCCGCTCCGGCGCCGCGCCGCTCCGGCGCCGCTTCCCGACGTCGTGTTCAGGAGGCCCGGCCGGTGGCCCGCCCGCCCGGGCCGGGGGCGCCGGACAGGTGCCGCTCGGCGGCGTGCCAGGCTTCGGTGACGGCGCGGTGGGCGGCGGCCGTCGCCTCGGCGATGTCGCCCTCCAGGTGGAGCGGGGCACCGAGGTGGACGTGCAGGGCAGGGCGCCGCAGTGGGGCGGTGGCGAAGCCCGCGAGCTGTTTGGCGGTGCTGCCGGAGGTCAGGCGGCGGGCGCCGCACTGGCCGAGCGGCACCACGGGGGCGCCGCTCGCCGCCGCGAGCCGGGCCAGACCGGTACGGAAGGCGCCGGGCTGCGCGTCACCGGAGTCCCGTCGCTTCGGCAGGCCGCCCTCGCCGTAGATCAGCACGACCCGGCCGGCCGCGAGCGCCGCCGCGGCGGAGTCGAGGGCGGCGGCGGCCCGGGCCGTCCCGCGGTGGACGGGGATGTGACCGCCCGCCCGCAGCACCCCGCCGAGCACGGGCACCCGCCACAACCCGGCGGTCGCCATCACCACCGGCTCGGTGCCCACCCTGCGCAGTGCCGCCAGCACCACGCCCGGATCGGCGAGCGAGCTGTGGTTGGCGGCGACGATGCTGCCCGGCGCGACCGGACCGGCCACCTCACAGGTGACGGACAACCGACCGAGGACGGGCACCAGGGCACCGGCGATCCTGCTGAGCATGGGCGGGGCTTCCTTCCTGACCTGCCTGGCCTCCTGGCCTGCCGGTCCTTCCCGGCCTGCCTCGCCTTCCCCGGCGTGGCACCGCCATCCTCGCCGGGCACCGCCACCGGCCGCCTGAGTAGCGGTACTCAGAACCGGACCGGGTAGGGCCGGGTGCGGACCGGGTACCGACCCGGGAGCGCGCCCACGCGCGGTCGTTGCCGCCGGCGGTCCTGGGTGACATCGAGCGGGTGCGACGGTTCGGCGAGGCGACCGGCGGCCGACGCCCGCGCGGCTTCACCCAGGGCAGAACGCCGCAGTCTTCCCACGGCGCCTCAGATCCCTAGGCTGAAGGGGTGAGCACTCATGCGCCGAACGAAGCCCGCGTCATCCCCCTGCGCCGGCAGCCCTCGCCGCCCGCGAGGCCTGCCGACGGGGCTGCCCGCGCCCCGCAGCGGCCGGCCGGAACCCCGACCGAGCCTGCGCCGAGGGAGCCGCTGTGGCGCGACCTCGTCGGTGGTGTGCTGCGACGCGAACGGCTCGCCCAGGAACGCACGTTGAAGGACGTCGCCGAGGCGGCCCGGATCTCGATGCCGTACCTGTCGGAGCTGGAGCGCGGCCGCAAGGAGGCCTCCTCGGAGGTGCTCGCGGCCGCGGCCCGGGCCCTCGGGCTCGGCCTCGGCGACCTGCTCTCGCTCGCCCAGGACGACCTGGCCCGGTACGCCCGGAGCCGTACGCCCCGGTCCGGCCGGACGGGCCTGGGGCGCACGTCGCCCACCGCGCAGTACGACGGGCTCTGCCTCGTCGCCTGACGGTCGGCGAACCGGCGGCCGGTACACCCCCGTCGTACCGGCCGCCGACCACCGTCCGTGCCGACTCAGCCGAACGCGAGCCGCCGGCTCAGCACCTCGTCGGCCAGCCCGTAGGCGACGGCCTCCTCGGCGGTGAACACCTTGTCCCGGTCCATGTCCGCGCGCAGCGTCGCCGCGTCGTGGTGCGTGTGCCGGGACAGGACCTCCTCCACCTGCGCGCGGACCCGGACCATCTCCTCGGCCGCGAGGCTGAGGTCGGAGACCGTCCCCTGCCGGCCGCCGCTGGCCGGCTGGCCGAGCAGCACCCGCGCGTGCCGGAGCACGAACCGTCGCCCGGGGTCCCCGCCGGCCAGCAGCACCGCCGCCGTGGACGCCGCCTGGCCGACGCAGAACGTGGAGATCGGCGCCTGCACGAACGTCATCGTGTCGTAGATCGCCATCAGTGAAGTGAACGATCCGCCGGGCGAGTTGAGGTAGATCGAGATCTCGCGCTCCGGGTTCTCCGACTCCAGGTGCAGGAGCTGCGCGATGACCACGTTGGCGACGCCGTCGTCGATCTCGGTGCCGAGGAAGATGATCCGCTCGTTCAGCAGCCGGCTGAAGACGTCGTAGGACCGCTCGCCCTGCGCGGTGCGCTCGATGACGTAGGGAACCGTGTACGAGCCCATGTCACAGCCCCATCCGTCGGCGCGAGACGGCCGGGCGGATGTCGGCGAGCGACTCCACCACCCGGTCCACGATCCCGTACTCCTTGGCCTGCTCGGCCGTGAACCAGCGGTCGCGGTCGCCGTCCCGGGCGATCGTCTCCTCGCTCTGCCCGGTGTGTTCGGCGGTGATCCGCTCGATGGCCTTCTTGGTGTACTGCAGGTTCTGCGCCTGGATGACGATGTCGGCGGCACTGCCGCCGATGCCGGCCGAGGGCTGGTGCATCATGATCCGCGCGTTCGGCAGCGCGAGCCGCTTGCCGGGCGCCCCCACGGCGAGCAGGAACTGGCCCATGCTGGCGGCGAACCCCATCGCCAGCGTCGAGACGTCGTTCGGGACGAGCCGCATGGTGTCGTAGATGGCGAGGCCCGCGGTGACCGACCCGCCGGGGCTGTTGATGTACAAGCAGATGTCGGTGTGCGGGTCCTCCGCCGACAGCAGCAACAGCTGTGCGCACACCCGGTTGGCCGACACGTCGTCGACCTGGGTGCCGAGCAGGACGATCCGCTGGGCGAGCAACTGCGCCGCGAGCTGGTCGTCGAAGCGGCTGGGCGGTGTGCCGCCCTCGTCCGCGCGGGGCGGGAGCGTGCCGAGTGCAGTCATCTGATCTCCTCGGTCGAGGCTGGGGATTCCGTCGCTCTCCACCCTCGCCCCGGGACGGCCCCCGGGTACGGCTTCTCTGCCCGCCGCAGATTCGCCACGGGCAGAGCCGACATCCGCCCCCCGACCGCGCCCGCACCGAACCGGGCCCCGCACCGACCGACCACGCCCGCGACGTGCCCGGACGGGCAGGCGGCTTTGCCCTCACGGCAGCCGCAGGGCCCTGGTGGCTCGTCCACGGACTTGCTCTACTGCCTCCAGGCACCCACCCACGGCGCTCACGACACCCACTCGCCCCGGGCACGATCGAGGAGAACCACGCGATGCGCGAACACGTCACCGGGGCGCAGCGAACGGCACCCGTGGAGCGGGGAGCCCAGTCGGCGCGGCGCAGGCCGACCGTACCGGCGGCTCCGGCGGTGTCGGCGGGGCTCGCACCGGGCAGGCCGCGGAGCCCGGGCGAGGTGACGGCCCTTCAACGGTCGGTAGGCAACGCGGCGGTGGCCCGGATGATGGAGCAGGAGCGCCACGAACAGCGCCATGCGCACGGTCCCGGCTGCGCGGCCCAGCACGGCCCCGCCGTGCAGCGGGCCCCCCTGAACCTGACCCGCGAGGGCCAAGGCGAGGCGGGGCGGCAGCCGTTGGACTCGGACCAGGCCGACGACGTCTTCGACTACGCCCTGACCTCGCTCGCGAAGGGGAACCACGAGGCGGTGGAGCTGCTCCTGAAGCGGCTGGCCGAACTCTCCCCCGTGCCCGCCTACCTCGACGACCTGCGGAAGGCGGTCGCAGGCAACCATCCCGACGACCGGCCCAGGATCCCGCCGGAGGTCCACTTCATCTGGATCGGGCAGCCGATCAGCAAGACCGCGCTCGACCAGATCGTCAGCTGGGCCGCGAAGGCGCAGAACTCCGACTGGAGCATCAACCTGTGGACCGACCGGAACAGCACCTGGCGCGCCGGTGACACCTTCCGCGTCAAGCTGACCGGGAAGCTGAAGTTCCGGAGCATCGAGGACGCACTCGACGACCGGGTGCGGGAGATCTACACCACCGCCACGACGGGGGCGGCCAAGGCGTACCCGCTGGCCTCGGACATCGCCCGCTACAGCATCCTGAAGAAGCACGGCGGCGTGTACGCCGACGTGGACCTGGGCTCGGGGGACATCGACCTGCAGCGGACGAAGCCCCAGCTCCGGGCCACCGACGTCCCCGTGCTCGGCCCGCTGATCCGCGACTCGAACAGCCTGCAGGGCACCCTCGACATCGCCGGGGCCGGGAACGCGGCCGGTCTGCCCGTCGGCGACCAGGTCCGGATCGCGGCCCAGTACCTGTTGGACACCGGCGGCTACGGCAACCACTTCATCGCCGCGCAGAAGAACTCCGCCGTGATGGACAAGATGATCGCCAAGGTGGCCGCCGACGTCTCCGACATGGACGCCGAGGAGTTGCACATGGTGGGCCCCGCGGCCACCGGCCCCTTCGGGCTCATCAAGGTGGTGGACCGGCACCTGAGCGAGGAGTTCGGCGTCGAGAGCCTCCAGACCGGCGAGCACAGCCTGTTCCAGGCCGCGGGACGGCAGTTCCACGAGCACGTCCAGTGGCTGACCACGGAGAGCGAGAACCAGGACTACTGAGGGTCGTACGGACCGGGTCGCCTGCCTCAGCCGATCGTCGGCGACGGCTCCACCGGTGGCGGCTCGGACGAGTAGCGGGCCCCCTGGGCGTTGAAGTGGGCCAGGTGGTACGTGACGCCGTCGAGCTGCAGCTCCAGCGGCGGAGGATCGGTGACCATGTGCGTCCGGGTACGGTCGCCGTCCACCCGGGCCGCCATCTTCGGGGTGTTGAAGGACCGCGCCCAGCTCTCCGCCTGCTCCCGCGACCACAGGAAGCGGGCGCCGTACACCTTCTCCTCGCCGGGCTCCGCCTCCGTCAACGCCCGCACCAGCGCCGGACTGTAGACGGCGCGGACCCGGAAGTTCTCCAGGAACCGGCTCTGCAGCACGATCCGCAGGTAGCGACGGCTGTTCCGCCGGTGGCGTCCGGCCACGATGACGTTCTCGCCGCCGTCGCCCCAGGCCGGCGGCGCGATCCACACCTTCGCCCCCGGCGCGAAGTGCCGCAGCCCGCTGCGGATCTCCAGCCCGGCTTCGCCATGGCTGGTCTCCCGAGCGACATTGGCCACGAGGCACACGCCCAGCGGCTCCGGTCCGGTTGCGTCCGTCATGGCCCCATGATCGCCCGGCACGGGCACAGCAGCACAGCCGGTTTTCCTGGGCCGGCTCCACGGCGCCGCCCCTAGGGTGACCTGATGGACAACCAGATTCAGGGCCCGGAAGAGGAAACCGCACCGCCCGTCCCGACCAACGTCGTGGGCCTGGCCTCCGTGTTCACCGACCCGCTGTGGCGGATACCCGTCCGCCTGACCCCCGTGGAGGTGGACCTGCTGCGCACCGAGCCGCTGCGGCGGCTGCACTTCGTCGCGCACGGTGGCGCCTCGACGCTCAGCACCCTGCAGTCGTACTCCAGGCTGGAGCACACCCTCGGTGTCCTCGCACTGGTCGCACACTTCCGTCCGGACGACGAACTCCTGCGGATCGCCGCGCTGGTGCACGACATCGGCCACCTGCCGCTGAGCCACACCTTCGAGGGCGTCGCCGGCCTCAACCACCACACCATCGGCCTGCAGCTGCTGCGGACCGGTCCGATCCGGCCGGTGCTGCAGAAGCACGGGATCGGCACCGAGGCCGTCGTCGGCGCCCTCGGCGGTCGGCTGCCCACGCCGCTCACCGGCCACTCCGGGCTGCTGAGCCTCGACCACCTCGACTCCTACGTACGCAGCGGGCGCGCCGCCGGGCGGCTCGACACCGACCCCGCCGTCCTGCTGAGCCGACTCGACATCCGGGACGCCGCGGTGTCGGCCGACCCCGCGACGGCCGCCGGACTCGTCCGCCTGATCGACGCGGAAGCACGGCTGCACACCTCCTGGGACAACGTGGGCCCGGTCTCGGTGGTCCGACGCCTGGCCCTGCGGCTGCTCGACGACACGGCTCACGACCCAACCCTCGACCCGGCCCGGCTCGCCCGGCTGACCGACCCGCAGCTGTGGTCCGCCTTCGACGCCTGCACCGCCACCCGGGCGGAGAGCGCCATGATCCGCTACGAGCCGCACCGGCTGCGGGTCACCGTCGGCCACACCCCCGCGGACCGCACCGGCTGGGACTTCGCCCTGCGCAAGATCTACACCTCCGCCCCGCTGGTGGACGGTCAGCCCATCGAGACGGCCGCACCCGAACTTGCCGCCGAACTGGCCGCCCTGCAGTCACTGCCCACCGAGTTCCACGCCCGCTGGACCTGAGCGCCACCCCCGTCGGGCCACCCGGCCGCGCCCGGAACGAGTCGACGGGGCGGTCTCGGCCGGTTGGGTCGCGGCACCCACGTGATCGCCTCACCATATGGGCTTCAGGAAACCCGAGTTCGGACTGGTTCACAGACGGGCAGCGTCTGATGACGGTGTTGTTCAAACGGGACTACCACCCGGCGAACCCGGACCGGACGGGAAGCTTTCGATCACCTCGGAGACACTGCTCAGAGCTTCCTCCAGCTGCTCGCGGAGGGCGGTGGGCAGGGTGCCGGAGCCCAGCGCGCAGGCGGCGAAGACGCGTTCGAGCGCGGCAGTCCGGTCGGGTGCGAGGTGGTCGCGGGCACCCCGGTGGACGAGGAGGTCGCGCAGTGCGTAGCCGTCGCCGGATTCATCGGTTCGCCTGGCCAGGTGCAGTACGAGGTTCCGGGCGGCCGGTGTGTCCGGGGCTGAGGCGTCGAGGGCTGTGAGGGCGAGACGGGTGGTGAACACGGCCAGGCCCGCGCCCATGTCAAGGGCGAGCCAGTGGCCGATCGCCTGCGCGGTGACGTGCTGGTCACCTGGGCGGCACACCGCGGTCAGCGCCGCGGTGACGGCGTTCTCCCACGGGTCGCCCGGCTCGGTCTCGGCCAGAAGGGCCAGGGCGGCGGGGTAGTCGCCGGTGGTGGCGGCGGCGAGGACGGCGGTCTGCCGGCCGTCAAGGATGCGCAAGCCGATGCCGTGGTGTTCCTCGATGTGGTGCAGGGCCTCGCCCCAGCGTCCGGCAGAGGTGAGGGCGCGGGTGGCGTCGGCAATGATGACCCGCCACAGCCACTGGCGGACCTCACCGCGCTGCTCGTCGGTCTCGGTGAGGCGAGCCGGGACTGTGATGCCGTCGAGCACCGTCTCGGTGGCGGTGGTGACGGCGCGGTAGAGGTCGAGGAGGAGCCGGTGGCCGCGCTCGTGCCGGCCCGCACGGATGTGGAGGCGGGCGAGGTTGACGATCGGTTCGAGTCCCCGGACGGCGCCCGTTGCCGGGAGCGGGCCGCGGGTGAGGTGGAGGGCGGCATGGCGGTGGCACAGGGCACGGGCGTAGCCGGGCAGGGCGAGGTCGGAGGCGAGGAGGGCCGCCTGGTTGAACACGGTGGACGCGAGGCCCGGGTCGGCCTGCCGGACGGCCGTGCCGGCCAGCTCGCAGAGCCGGCCGACACGGGCGTTCAAAGGCAGGCACGCAGGCCGGTGGCGTGCGACCAGCGGGAAACGCTGGGCAACCGGACCGGTCGGGTGCACGTGGTCACTCCCAGATGACGGTGATCGGGCGGTCGGGGCGCTCCAGGACGAAGCGGCCGGCGGCCGGGTCTGCGGTTGCCGGGGTGTCCGGGAGTTCGATGCGTACGGGCCGGGCGCGGAAACCGGTGTTCCAGACACGGATCTGCTCGGCGACGAGGTCGGCTAGGGCGGCGCCCGCCGGGCCGTGCCCCACCACGCCGGTCTCGTAGGTCCTGCAGCCGTTGGCGTCGGGCTCGCCCGGGCGCAGGGTGAGGTAGGCGAGGGAGCCCGCGTCCACGGTGGCCATGGCGCCCCAGCCGAACATCGGGGTGACGCCGCGTTCGCGGGCGGCGCCGGCGACGCTCATCCGCATGAGGGAGTTCGGGAGGGTGAGGGCCAGCCAGAGATCCTGGTACTCGTAGGTGGTGCCGGCCGGGATGGCCACGCCGGTCCAGGTCTCGTGGCGTCCGCTGTCGAGGACGCCCATCAGCGGCTCGGCATCGACTGCCTCGCGCTGGTCCTTGTGGACCTGGAGGGTGACGTCGCCCTCGCCGGTAAGGTGGATGACGCGGCGGGCGTCGTCCATGCTGCCGCGCAGCGGCATGAAGACGGCGAGCTGGTGGTCGACCGACACCCAGCGGTCCTCGCCGCGCTCGAACGCGATGATCCGGCTGGCTGTGCCGCGCAGGCGAAGCGGTAGCACGATACGACCGGCAGGCTTGATCTGCTGGAGCCAGGCGGTGGGCATCTCACTGGTGCTCACCGTGGCGATCACCCGGTCGTACGGGGCACCGTCCGGGTGCCCGAGAGCACCGTCGCCGAGCACGACCTCGACGTTGGTGATGCCGGCGTCGGCGAGGTGTTTGCGGGCCCCGTCCACGAGGTCCTCGTCCACGTCAACGGTCACCACGTGCCCGTCGGAACCGACGATGTGACCCACGTAGGCGGCGTTGACACCGGTACCCGCTCCGGCCTCGAAGATCTTCTCGCCGGGCTGCGGGTCGAGCTGTTCGAGCATCAGGGCGACGATCGCCGGTTGGGAGGCTGCGCTGATCTGTGTGCCGGAGCCGTCCGTCTTGGTGTAGTTCGGGTTGTCCGTGTAGGCGGCCTCCAGCGGGAACCCGGGCAGGAACGGCTCGCGGGGCACAGCCCGGAAGGCGGCCTCGATCGCGCCGGTGCGGATGGCGCCCTGGTCGAGCAGGCGGGTGGTGAGGGCGCCTCGCAGCTGCTCGGCGGAGCCGGTCGCGTTGCTGAGAGTAGTCATGTCGGTGACCCCAGTGGTTGTGCGGATGATGGAAGCCGAGGGCGCTGGGCCCCCGCCGGAGTGGAAAACGGCCTCCAACGCCCTTGTCGCCATGGCGGATTGGTGGTCCACCGGCAGGCCGGCACGGTTGGCGTGGAAGACGATGTGGTGCGCGAGGACAGCGCGCAGCCCGCGGGTGAGAACACCGTCGCGGGCAAGGTGGGCAAGGTCCTGGCCGGCCTGCTGGAAGGCGTGGACCCAGCTGCCGTGGTGGGCGAGCGGGGCGGTGTCGCGGGTGAGTGCCCAGGTGTCGAGGCGCATCAGGTGGTTCATGGCTGCGGTCAGGGTTGCGGCCCGCACGGGTGACACGGGCGCGGGAGCATCACGGAGCATGGCGAACTTCCCCCAGACGTCGCCCTGTTCGTACCAGTCGAGTCCGGCCGCACGGAGCATGGCGGAGACGAGGACGACGACGGTCTCGGACCGGCCGAGCGCGGACGGGCCTGGCTCGACGGCCCGGGCCATCAGGTGCTTGCTGTCGGTGTGGAAGAGCCGGTGGGCGACTTCCGCGGCCTCGGAGCCGCCGAAAGCATGGGCCTCCGGCTCGTAGATCACGGTGGTCCACCTCTTGACGAGCCCATCCTCGACGAGCCTGTCCAGTAGTGCGGTGACGGCGGGTTCGGGGGCGTCGGCGCGGTAGCGCAGCCGCAGGCCCGCTTTGCGGATGTACCACCAGTCTTCCAGCGCTCCGCTGTGCTGGGCGGCGTTGAGCACGGGGGCGAGGAGAGCGGCGGAGCGTCGGTCCATGGCTTCGCGGTCGTTGGGCGTCAGAGTGTGCTGGATCCAGCCGGTGGTCATCGGATCGGTCCTCGGTCAGGCAGTCAGGAGGCAGGTGTCCCAGAGGGTCGCGGGGAGGGTGCCGGAGGCGGGGGCGAGCAGGGCGAGGGCGGTGCCGGCCGCACCTTCCAGGAACGCGGGTCCCTCCGTTGCCAGGAGGCGACATGCCTGCTCATCGGGGTCGGCGTGCGGCGGATGGATGGTGTCCAGGAGCAGGTCGGTGGCCGCGTGGAGCCGGGCGGCGTTGCGCGGCGTGGCGTCGGCGGCGGCGCGGTGGGCGATGTGGGCGAGCCCGCCGTAGCCGTGGCAGGCCGACAGGCCGGTGGTCGCGGCGAGCACCTTGGCGTCCACCAGCGTGGTGGCGAGGGCGTTCTCGGCGTCGTGGCGCAGACGGGGGTCGTCGAGGGCGAGGGCGGCAAGTTGCAGGGCACGCGCGATACCGGCTGTGCCGTAGCACCAGCTCGGCCGCTGCGGCGGCAGTGGCCTGCGGTGGGGATCGCTCAGCTGTGCAGCTGTGATCCAGTACGGCCAGGCGTGTCCGTCACGCCAGCGCTCCAGCCAGGCCAGGATGGTACGGACCGCCTCCCGCTGCCCGTCAATCTCGACACCGTGCCGCAGTGCGAGGGCGAGCAACGCCAGCGGGCCCGCGATTCCGTGTGCCACGCCGGTGTTGGCGTGCCCGTTCGGGAACCGCTCGTCCGGCCTTCCGGACGGTCCGCTCGGGGTCCACCAGCCCGGCAGGGCCTCGCCGTTTTGCCCGTTGATGTCCTCGGTCAGGCGAACCAGGTAGCCCAGGACCCGCCGGATCGTCCCGCCGTCAGGCGCCCGGCGCAGGAGCACGGCGCCGACGCCGGCCAGGCCGCGGATGGCGTCGAACTCGGCGAGCTCCGGAAGGTGGCCGCGGTCGATCCGGGCATGCGCGTCGTCGCAACGCTGGACCACATCGGCGATGACCGCTCGGTCGAGGTGGGCGAGGGCACGGCGGTAGGAGCCGGGGCGCGCCTGGGCTGCACAGGCCAGCGCGTGCGTGAACGCAGGTGCGCCGTAGTACAGATAGCTGTCCGAACCGCTCGTGACCGGGGCGGCGGCCGAGACCGACAGCCAGGCACGGGCGGTCTCCCACGGGCCCCGGCCGGTGGCGGCGCGTTCGATGTGAAGCAGAGCGATGCCTGGAGCGCCGTGTGCGAGGGATTGCCGCCACTGCGGGCGGGACGTCCACGCCTTCGGGGCATCGGCCGGTTCGGCCAGTAGTTCGGCGATCCGGTCGGACAGTTGGAGAGCGGGGTGCGGGATGATCACTGGTCACCGTCCCGGCAGAGACGGGCGAGAGCGGCGGCGCGCGCCAGGTAGAGGATCCGGGCCTCGTCGTCGAAGTCGATGCGGTGCGCGCGGACGTAGGAGCAGTGCAGCAGGGAGCCGAGGACGTCGTCCGCGTCCACGCCTTGTGTGTGCGGACCGGGGAAGTACCGGCGGTAGGAGCCGAGGGCATGGTGGCGGCCCGCCCAGGCATCGACGATCGCGTTGCACGCGGGCTCGGCACGCAGCGAAGCCCAGTCGCGGGCCGGGTCCGCGAGACGTACGGCCTCGCGGAACACCGGCCGGGGCACCGCAGTCGGAGCCTTCGCAGGGATGTTGTCGACGAGCCAGTGCAGCCCTGCGGTGGTTGAGCCGGCGAACCCTGCCGCGATGGCCACCGCATGAGCGGTGAGCAGCGTTCGCCGGTCAGGCAGCGCGGGCCTGGACAGCTGGGCGAGGACGGCGGCGGAGTCGGCGCGGAAGACCTCCTCCGCTGCTGCCCAGGCCGGGCCACCACCCCAGCGTCCGGTCTCGGTGTAGGAGGTCGGGTACACGACCTCGGACAGCAGGCCGGCCTGACAGAGCTCGGCGCTCCACGTGCTGATCACGGCGGCGGCGGGACCGAAGGCGTCCGGGTCGGGCAGAGCGATGCGCAGCCGCAGGTGCTGGCGCGGGTCGCGGAAGCGCACGAACCACCATTTCGGGTGTCCCAGCCGTGCGAGGAGGTCGGGCAGGTACAGGGCCAGGACGGTGTCCTGGCGTTCCAGGTCGCCGTAGAAGGAGGCGAGGAGCACGCGGGAGATGCCTGGTGCGTCGCCGTGGCCCCGCTGCAGGATCCGGGCCGGGGTGGGCTTGGGCAGGCGTGGCCAGGCCGGGGGGCGGGTGGCGGTGACCGGGATGACGATCTCGTGGGCCCGCCCGTCGGCCCAGCCGAGGTCGGCCGGGTCGGGCTCCTCGACGAGGACTGCGTACGGCGCGGAGCGCAGGTGGTCGCGCAGGAGGGCCCGGTGGCCGGGATGGTGGAGGTCGAGCGGCAGGCCCTGGCTCTCGGCGGTCAGCATCACGTGCCGCGGTGCCCGGCGTCGCGTCAGCCACATGGTGAGGGCCGCGCTCCACTGCCGCTGCGGGGCGTTGCCGGCAGGGAGTTCGGCCGCGGTGAGCCGCCAGGCGGCCGGGGAGAGAATGACGCGCCGGTGCCGCAGCCGGGGCCGGAACGGGAGTAGGTGAACCGAACCCCAATCGAAGCGGGTGACCTGCGCCGCCTGGCTGCGGGACAGCTCGGTGATCAGCCGGGCGAGCGGTGGGGTGTGCGTGCGGAGGTTCAGGGCGTGGGTGGCAGCGGCCTCGACCCTCACGCCGAGCGCCGGAGCCGCCAGGTACATGCGCCGCCCGTCGCAGCCCACCGCCAGGTCCTGCGGACCGAGGATGCCATCGGTAGCGGGGCGGTGTTCGGCGAGGCTGATCACCATCTGGCCGGTGGCCGCGCTCCGGGCGACGTGTCCGGTCGTCGCGTCCAGCGGCGGGTACGAGAGCTGCGCGGTGATGGTGTGGCCGTCCATGGTCGGGAGGTTCGTCAACACGTCGGTGAACGCCACCCGGTGCTCGGGGTCGAGGAGGTGGAGGAAGCGGCCGACGGAGACGCCGGCCGCGCGGGACGCCGACACCACCTCCAACCGGAAGTCTCCCCGTTCGAGGGCCTGCTGGGAGCCTGCGTGGAGGCGGGCGAGGATCTCCAGATGCGGGGGCAGACGCAGTTCTGCCGGGCCCAGGTCGAGTGCGGTGATCAGTGCCTCGTCGAGGACGATCTCGCGCTCGCCGTCGAGCGCGGCTCGTTGGGCGAGGGCGGCAAGCAGCTCATCGCGATCGTCGAAGCGCGATCCTTCGGCCGGCCGGGCGCCGGGGTAGCCGTCGGGCCAGCCGATCCCGCTGTCGGCCACCATGTCGAGCAGCGGCACCAGGGCGCCGCGGCCGTACCGCTCGTAGAACCTCTGGTGGTACGCCCGCCACGACGCCGTGCCGTAGGGAGCGGCGCTCAGCCGGGCCAACAGCTGGGCGGCCCGGGCGGCGTCGTCCGCCACTGCGCGCGGGAGAACGAGGTTCGCGTCCAGCCGCAGGTCGACGGCCGACGCAGGACGACTTCCCTCGGCGGTACGGAGGTCCGCCAGGACTTCGGCCGCCTCAGCGATCTGCTCGGCGTCGACGCTGTTCAGAGCCGTCAGGAGGTGCCCGAGGGGGTCGGGGTCGGTCGCCGGAGCACGGAGGTTCGTGACGAGTACCCGGTGGGCGACCAGTTCGGACAGGGCACTGGTGACCTGCTCTTCGGTCGTGGTGGGGAACTCGGCGCGGACCTGGTCGGCCAGGTCCTGGAAGCCGAGCGGAAGTCGGGCGCTGGTGAGCGCGACGGAGACGAACCGGGTGTGGCGCAGGGTCGTCTCGCCGGTGGCCGTGCCGCCGGACCGTTCGACCGGCTGGTGCGGGACGACGAGGCGGTCGCCTCGCACCTGGACGACGTTGTTCACCATCACGTCCAGACGCGCAAGCAGGGTGGGACAGCGCTCCAACTGCCCGATCGCCCTCGCGAGCCGGGATGCCGAGACGCGGGTGACGACGCGGTGCCTGTCACCCCACCGCGTGTCACAGGCCGGTCCGAACCATGCTGCCTGCACGCCGGCGAAGTACCCGAACGGCGTGGGCCGGCCGGCCGCGCGCACGAGGTAGCGGGCGGTGGAGGTCGCTGCGCGCAGTACTTCGCGCGAGTCGGGGTTCGGCTCGGCGATCAGTTGGGCGACGCGATCGGCGAGGGCCGGGCCCGCTACTTCGAGTGCCTGACCGAGCCGAGCGTCGGCCCAGACCGTGCGCAGCCACTGCGCCTGTTGGTGGGCCGCAGCGGGGCTGTCGTCGTCGAGGGCCGGCCAGCTGGGAACCGGCAAGGACGGGTGGGCGACGGCGCGCACGAGCGCAAGATCAGCGGCGCGGTAGGAGATCGTGGGAGCGGGTGGGCGCATGACGGCGGACCTCAGGCTTCGGGGACGGGCCGGGGAGGGCGCTGGTTCCCCGGGAGCGTGTCCCGGGGAACCAGCCGGGAGGGATCAGTGCACGCCGGTGGTGCACGCGCCGCACGTGGCGCCGCAGCCGTCGTCCGTCAGGACCTGCAGGCTCGCCGCGTCGGTGGTCTCGACGATGCGGACGTCGAGGTCGAAGTCGTCGCCGACCACGACGGTCGTGGCGGCCTTGATCTCGGCCGTGATCTTCTGAGCCATGATTGGCTCCTCCTTCGGAGGTTTCCCTTGCGGGGCCTGGAGCCAGGGCGCGGGCTGCGCCCCGCATCACCAGGAGACGGTGGGGCGGCAGGGACGGGCGTCGACGGCCTGCCACCGTGCGGGAGCGAGTAGTTCGCCGGAGGTGCCTGCGGGCTGGGGGTCCACGTGCACAGTGGTCGTGGGCAGCGACCACTGCGCGGGGAAGCCGGGGCCGAGGCCGAGGGCGGGGTGGGGTTCACCCAGTGCGCGCAGTATCAGCCGCTCGCCCGAGAAGGCCGTGCGTCCGTGCAGCAGACGGTGGTTGTCCAGCACGATGCCCTGCCCGGGGGCCAGACGCAGCCGACGGATGTGCCGGTCGACGGCCTGACGCAGAGCAGGCAGGTGCGCCTCTGCGCCGGGCGAGAACCGGGCGAGGTCGTCCTGCCTCAGTCTCAGTCGCCAGCGGCCGTCGAGCAGCTGCTGAATCACCGGAGCGAAGTGGCCGCCTGATCCACCGAAGTAGGCGGCCCGATCAGCGGCAAGCGCCTCGATCGCGGCGGGGTGGTAGGCGGCCAACTCGGCGAGGACAGCCTGCGCGTCGACCAGCAGGGTCTCGCCGCCCGTGTCGCCGGCCCGCGCGCACGCCAACAGGAGCAGTCGGGGCGGCTCCGCATGCTGCGCGCACTCGGTGTGGAGGGCCAGAGCGCCGCGCCCCAGGCCCGCGAACCCCACCTGTCCCGCGTGACGGCCGGTGTCGCGGATGACGGTGAGCCCGTCCGGGTCGGCGTCCCGATGCTTCCAGAGTGAGGACATCAAACGACCAGCTGCGAGGAGCACATCGTCGCGCCCGCCCAGCCTGGTGAGCCTCATCAGCCCGTACTCGCTCAGCACCGTTCCGGCCCGCTCGCGGACTGCCCCGTCCAGCACAGCTGCGGTGAACTCGTCGCCGCAGGTGCCGCTGGTGCCGCTGGTGTCGGAAGACGACATGGTGGATCTCCCTCGTGGGACCGAGTGGGTGGGAGGCGACACACTCTCCACGCCGGACCGTCCCGATGGAAAGTGACAGATTGTCAAAGCGCGATCACGAGAAGCAGGACGTCGGACCACGGTGCAACTGCTACCTTCGACAGACCCGTTCCCGCCCGCGCGCCCCGGAAGAAGAGATGACCGGACAGACCGAACAGCCCTACGTGCCAACGGCTTTCCCGATCTCCGTCAAGGGCGTCGTGCTCGACCAGCAGGGACGGGTACTGCTGCTGAAGAACGAGCGTCAGGAGTGGGAGCTGCCCGGCGGGAAGCTGGAGGGGGCGGAGACACCCGAGGAACGGGTGATCACCGAGATTCAGGAGGAGAGCGGCTGGGAGGCGAGCGCCGGTCCGTTGCTGGACGTGTGGATGTACGAGCCGCTCCCCGGCCGCAAGGTCTTCATCGTCACCTACGGCTGCACCGCCGTCGACGGGCACCGGCCTCCGGTCGTCAGCCACGAGCACAAGGAGGTCGGCCTGTTCCACCGCCACGAGGTGCCCGGTCTGGTCATGCCGCAGGGCTACAAAAGCTCCATCGCCCGCTGGTACGACCTGCAGGACTGGGGCTGACCGGTGGACCGGATCGACCACTGCGGCGGGATCCGCTGGCACTGGACCACTCCCAGGGCCCAGGACATCCTGCGCCGCCGCGCCCTGCCCGAGATCCTGCAGCTCTACCGCGAACTCCACGGCCTGCCGCAACAGGAACTCGCCGACCTCCTCGGCTACTCCACCAGCTACGTCTCCCGCATCGAGACCGGCTCGCGCACGATCACCGACATCGGGGCCCTGCGCCACCTCGCCGATCGGCTCGATCTGCCGCCGCACTGCCTCGGCATCACCGACGACGTCGACGGAGATCACCGGCTCGTGATCCAGCTCGCAGATTCCGTCCTGCGCCTGGCCGAGATCGCCCGCCAGTCCGGCCAAGCAACCACCGCCGTCGCGGAGCTGTGGCCGCTGGTCGCCCGCTTGGAGGCCCGCGCCGCCGATGGCCACGCGGACCTCGACGCCCTGCGCCTGCTCGCCCGGGCCAGGGTCGGCCTCGGCGTCGCCCTCGGCCACGTGCTGCCGGAGGAGCGGATGGCCGCTGCAGCCGGCTGGACCGGAAAGGGGCTGAGCGTCGCCCGGCGCCTGGACGATCCGGCGCTGCACGCCCACGCCCTGCGCCACCACGGCAACGAGCTGCGCAAGTCCGGCCTGCACCTTCGGGCACTGGACCGGCTCGGTCAGGCCCGCGACACCGCCCGCACCGCCACCGAACGCGCCGAAGCGGTCGTCCTGCTCGCCCGTGCGGCCGGAGCCGCCGGGAATGCCGCCGTCTTCGATGAGGCGGTCGAGGACGGTCGCCGGCTCTTGGAGGAGACGGCACCCACCGCTCTGTTCTCCGAGTTCACCCTCCACGAGGTCCGCCTTCGCGGCCTCATGAGCACCGGCCGGGTCGCGGAGGCGGTTCGGCAGCTCGACCAGGCGCCGACAGCCGGGCTCGGGGCGACGTCGCAATGGCGGATCATCGCGGCGATCACCGCCGGCGAGGTGCTGCTGCGGCGTGGAGACACCGCTGGAGCCACGCGACAGCTGACGACCGCGGTCGACGGGGCGACTCTCCACCGTCTGCCTCACCAGTTGCAGCGCATTGTTCGTGCCTGCCGCAGCCTGCCCGCGGTCCGGGATCGGGCGGACGATGCCCTGGCACAGCTGAGGGCCGACATAGCTGCCTGAAGGGCCGGGTCGGGGCGGCGCGGGAACGAGCGCGGGTTCGGGATCACGGGGCTGCCCGAGCGGGCGGGGCGGGCAGTGGAGCCTGGCCGCTCCCTTGCGGGCGAGCGCCGAAGCACCCCGCAGCACCCGGGAGTGGATGACGGGTTCCGACTGCACGTCCGCTACCACGGTGGCCTGGCCGAATTGCTCCCGCAGCGTCACGTCGAGCTCGAACCAGACGGACCAGCCCGTGGGCCGCCCGTCGTCATCGAGCCGCTGGTGCCATCCGAGACCGTCCGCGTAGCCGTCCGCGACCACCAGCCCTCGGCCTCCGGTCGCGTCGAGGTCGTCGACGCGGCTGTTCATCGCCGGTACGACCGTGCCAGGATCCGTAACGGTGATTCGCAGCCGACCCCGCTCGCGATCGACATCGCCCTCGATCAACAACTCGGTCGTGCCGGCCCGATGTTGATCAACAGCGTGCTTGATCGCGTTGTCGACGATCTCCGACGAGCACACGCGTAGCGCATAGGCCCGGAGCTCGTCGAGATCGATGCCGGACTCCGCGACCTTCGCGGACACCTGGTTGCGAATGGCGCCGAGGGACGCGACCGCGAGTCGGGCCTTGATCTCCAGAACACGGTGCATGGCTGTTCCTCCAGGCTGTGCGTGGGGCAGGAGTTCCCGGGCCGTGTGGCGGGGGTTGGCGCGCGGCGGTCATCGCGTGCCCACAGAGATACGCTGCGTGACGATCGAGAGGCAAAGGGAAGAATCTGCTGCTTCGGGTCGAACTCACCGGTTCGGACCCGAAACTCCCGCAAACCAGTGAGTGGTTACTGGTTTTGATCCATCATCAGGAAGTCAGACGGCTAGGCTGTGCCGTCGTAACAGGGAGGTGTGCTGTGGCACACGGGCCGTCCTGCGCAGCGCGCACCAGAGCCAGTGCCGAGGCGAACGGCTGGACGATCGACACTGTGGTTTCCGTGATCGTCGAATGCTGTGAGGTCAGCCGTCTCCGTGCTCACCGCCTGGCTCGGGGGTGGACGCGCGAGGTTGCTGTCGATCAGTTGGCGGCCCTGTGTGCAACGTCCGGGATCGTCGGCCCGAGTGTGGATCCGGAGCAGTTGGGCGTGTGGGAGCGCCACCGCCGGATGCCCCGAGCTCAGACCATCGACCTGTTGTGCCGCCTGTACGAGACCGACGCGCAGGGCCTCGGACTCGCGGGCGGCTACGGCGCGAGCACTCCCTCGCCCGTGGGCGTGCTTCCCGCACTGGCCCTGCGCCGTCCTCCGGCGCCCCACCCTTCGCCGTTCTCGATCGCGCCGGATGCCGACGATCCGCTCGAAGCTGTGGCGCGCTCCCACCGCCGTGCCGTCGAACGCACGCTGGCTGGAACGACGCTCACCAGCGGTGAACTGGAATCACTGGACGGGAAGCTCCTCATCCTGCGGCAGGAGTACGTGACCGGACCCCCGATGGCGATGTTGGCAAAGCTGCTGACGACCCTGGAAGAAGTCCGGCAATACGCAGAAGAGCGGCAGCCGGCCGCCGTCCAGGTGCGACTGTCAGAGATGCTTGCCGTGCTGTCCACCCTGACCGCTGACGCCTTCATGAAGCTGGGGCGCAAGGAGCTGGCCCGGGACTGGTACGGGACAGCGAAGTCGGCCGCTGACGACAGCGGAAACCGCGAACTGCGGACACGGGTGCGCGTGCAAGCAGCGATGCTGCCGTTCTACTACGGTCCGCCGGACGAGGCGGCTGCACTCACCCACGAGGCCGTGCTCCTGAACCGCGGACGCCCGACCGTGACCGGCGCGTTCGCCGCGGCCGCGGACGCACGTATCAGGGCGCACCGAGGCGACGGAGACGGCGCTCGTGCAGCGATCGCACAGGCCCGTGACCTCTTCGAACGCAACCGGCACACAGCCACCGGGGACGACGCCTGGGCGTTCCCCTACCGGCGCCTCCAGCTCTACCTGTCCGGCGCCTACACCGCGCTCGGTGACACCGTCCAGGCCGCGCGGGCCCAGGACGAGGCGCTGCGCCTCTATCCCGACCGCACCGGCATCGACCCTGCGCTGCTGCACCTGGAACGCGCCATGTGCCTGGTTCGCGGGCGCAGCATCTCGGAAGCCTGCCAGCTGGCTCGCGACACGTACCTGACCGTGCCCGAGGGTCACCGCACCCGGATCCTCGGCACCCGTGCAGCCGACATCATCAAGACAGCGCCGGAGAAGGTTCGCTCCCGAGCCGCCCGTGAACTCGGCGAACTCTTGGCACTTCCGGTCGGCGTGACGTGACAGACACACCCACTGGCCGTCAGCCTGACAGGCATGAGTCCTACGGTTCTCCGGATCGGCGGGTTCGCCGAGTCCGAGGTTGTCAACGTCCTCACTACCGCGTGTGATCGAGCAGGGCTCGACCCGGCCGACGCCGTGATGCTGCGCGGCCACACCAACGCCGTCTACCGGCTCCCGGCCGCAGGGGTGGTTGCCAAGGTCGCCAGGATCGGAACACCCCTGGCCAGTGTTCGCCGCACCGTCCAGCTGGTGAAGTGGCTCACCGCCCACGGCTTCCCGACTGTCGAACTCCTTCCGGTGGACCAGCCGGTCATTGCCGACGGGCATGCCGTGACGTTCTGGCAGTACCTCCCTCAGCCCGGCCACCCCGTTCCGGCGGCGCAGCTCGCCGGTCCTCTCCGTGCTCTCCATGAGCTTCCGCGTCCGCCGTTCGATGTGCGCCCCGTCGACACGGTCGGGGCGATCAGGCGGTCGATCACCGAGGCGACCGCGCTTCCGGCGGATGACGTCGCTTTCCTGGAGCGGCGGTTGGCCGAGCTGGACGACGCTCGGCGCCAGTTGCGCTACGTCCTGGCTCCTGGGTTGTTGCAGGGCGATCCGCAGCACCGGAACGCTCTCCACCACCGAGGGGCGGCAGTCCTGTGCGACTGGGACACCGCCAGCTTCGGGCAGCCGGAGCTGGATCTCGTCACCGTCGAGATCCACTGTCGTCGGTTCGGCTACGGGCGGCGCCACTACCGGGAGTTCGCCGACCGGTACGGCTTCGACGTGACGTCGTGGCAGGGCTTTCCGGTTCTCTCGGGGCTCCGGGAACTGCGGATGATCACGACGAACGCCAAGCGGGCGTCGGCCGGCAGTCAAACGCTCGCAGAGGTACGCCGACGCATCAACGGCCTGCGGTCCGGCGAGGACCGGCTCGAATGGAGCATTCTCTGAACCATACGTTCGACCAGCCGGTGACTGATCAGCTCGGACGAGCGCGGCCTGGCGGCCGTGCGGGGGCGTACGGCCGCGTGAACCCGGTCGGTCGCAGGGGCCGTTGACCGGGACGACCACGGTTTCCGGTATCGGATGGGAGTTCCATGCCTCGATCCTCTTCTCACGACGTCCGTCCCAGGCCCCGGCGGGGGTTGCGGCGGGTGGCGCACCTGGTGACGGTGTGCGTCGCCGTGGGTGCGGCGCTGCTCGCGCCCGGCGTCGCCGGGGCGGCCGGGAGGCCCAACAGCGACGCCTTCGACAACCTCGGGCCGGCGTCCCGGGCGGACTGGATGAAGAACGTCGCCGGTGACACCTGGCTGGCGGCCATGTCGCTGCCGGGCACCCACGACACGCTCGCCGTCCACGGGGGCAGCTCGGTGCAGACGCAGCAGGACTTCGGCGACAGCGCGAACACCCTGACGGCGCAGCTGGAGCGGGGGATCCGCGCCATCGACATCCGGGTCCGCGTCACCGAGAACAAGTACTTCACCGTCCATCACGCGTCGTTCTACCAGAACGCCAACTTCGACGACGTGCTGGGCAAGGCGAAGGCCTTCCTCGACCAGCACAAGGGCGAGACGATCGTGATGCGGCTGAGGGCCGAGTGCCCGCTCAGCGGCGGCGGCCCGTTCGACTGCAAGAACGATCCGGAGACGGTCGACAACGCACGGCGCGAGGCCATCTTCAAGGACTACGTGTCCCGCTACCCGGACCTCTTCTACGCCGCCTCGGTGAGTGGGGCAGGCAGGACGGGGGTGCCCCGACTCTCGCAGGCCCGCGGCAAGATCGTGCTGGGCAGCTTCGACGGCCTCGACGGCGACAACTACGGCCTCCGCACCTTCAACGACCACAAGGAGGACCACTACGACGCGCCCGACGTGTCCAGGAAGTGGGACTACGCCAGGGCGAACATCGAGCAGGCGGTCGCCGACGGCAAGGGCGAGATGTTCGTGACGTACACGTCCGCGTCCACCGCTCCGCTCACGGTTCCGTACGTGTACGCGGGCGGGTACGTGACGGCGGGCAAGTACCCGACGCACATCCCGGGCGTGAACTTCAAGTTGATGGACTACCTGGACAACGGCGGGGGCAACGGTCACCTGGGCATCGTCCTGATGGACTTCCCCGGCTGGGGCCTGGTGGACGACATCATCGCCCGTAACCGGGGCAACGTGGTCGCGGACGGCCACCAGGCCATCTGGCAGGTCAACGCCGACAAGACGTACGTCGACACCAAGTACCACCGCTGCATGGTGCGTGGCCCGGAGTTCGACAGTTCCAAGACCGGGGGCCTGGTCACCCAGCGCGCGTGCCAGTCGACGGCGCCCGGCAGCCACCAGTGGGGGGCCGAGCACCCCTCCTACGACGGCAAGGGCTACTACTGGATCAAGGCGAGCAACGGCACCTGCCTGACCGTCCCGTACAACAACGGCACCCCGCCGGGGGCCGGGACGCAGCTGTTCTGGTGGGGGTGCGAGACCCGCTGGTCCTCGGGCAGTCAGCTGTGGAACGTCATCCCCACGTCGGTCGAGGTCGGGGGCGAACGGAAGACGGCCTACAAGTTCGTCAACCAGTGGACGGGCCTGTGCCTCTCGGTCGACCCGGCGACCGCCGCCACCTCCGGCGGCAAGGTGACTCAGGACACCTGCCCGAAGTAGCGGTCCTGCACACAGGGCGGCCCGGTGCGGGGGCCTGAGGGTCCCCGCGTCGGGTTTCCGGAGCCCTACCGCCCCAGGTGGTCGGCCAGGGACTCGACGGTGCGCCGGCGCGGGGTGTAGGCGGCGACCGCCGAGCCGTCCGCGAAGTGCAGCCGGAACCGGGCCATAGCCTGGAACCGCGGACGGCGCTCGATCCGGGTGATCAGGTGGCGCGGGGCGTGCCACAGCACGTCGGCGGCCTTCCGGATGTCGCTCGTCGAGACGAACGCGACCCGCCGGTCGGTGACCAGGAGCAGCTTGTGCATCGCCGCACCGGCACCGGTGGGGAAGCCCTGCGCCAGGCTGCCGGCTTCCCCGGACACCGCGCCGATCCGCCCCAGTTTGTTGCCGAGCCGGGCGCCCGCCCCGTCACCCAGGCCCTTCGCCCCGGCCACCGGGTAGACGGTGGCCACGTCCAGGATCCGCTCACCTGCCGCCAGGAGCGGTTCCACGGCCTGGCGGTAACGGTGCACCAACTTGTCGGTCATTCGATCAGACTAGCGAGGATCGGTAGGCGGCCGACGTCCGGCCTTCCGCCGGGCCCCGTCCGGAGCCCGCCAGGCCCGCCACGCCCGCCACGCCCGCCGAGCCCGCCGGCCGGGTCTGGACGGGGCCCGGCACGAGGGGCGCGATGACGTGCTGGGTGGGGTTGGTGACGTCGTCGTCGTTGTCGTCCGAGTCCACCGAGGCGGTGATCGAGCTGGTCGTCCAGGAGACCACCCCGAGGAGGATGAAGACGACGAGCAGGCCGCGCCCGGCGCCGCTGAGGACCAGCGGGCGGGTGGCCGACACCGGGCCGTCCGGCTCGCTGCCCGGCTCCTCGCCGAACAGGCGCTTGGGGTAGGCGGAGGAGAGCATCACCAGGTAGGCGGCGTAGCGCATCCGGTAGCGCATGATCGCGGCCGTCGCCTCGTACAGTGGCTGCGGCATCCGGCCGAGGACCAGCACCACGAGCCAGCTGATGAACGCCACCATCCACCACCCCGCTTCCAGCAGGCCCTGCACGATCGAGGCCGGGATGACGAGGATGATGCGGAACAGGACGGCGAGCCGGTTAAGCTCACCCGGCCGCAGCCCGACCTGCACCGGGTACTCGGGGGCGTGGAACCGGAACGGCGGGTAGCGGTCCACGGTGAGCATCAGGTACGCGGTGACGCGGGTCTCGTACGGGACGTACACGGTGAGGTAGTCGGCGACGAAGCCGGGCAGCCGGCCGAGCACCAACGCGCCGAACCAGCCGATGACGGTGACGAAGAACGCCACCACCGACAGCACCCACACCACCACCAGCTGCGGGATCGCCAGCAGCGCGCGCAGCAGCACCGTCCAGCGGTTCTGCGCGCCGGGCGCCGGCATGTCCAGTACCGGGAGCCACTCACGGCTGACGGGGGCGGGGGGTGCCTGCCACATCCGGGCCTCCACGGTCTCGGGTCTCGGGCGAGGGACCCGGCGGTCGGACGGCGGCCGCCGGGCGTGCGTCCTCCGAAGATCGCAGCCCCCCGCCCGACCCGCGCGCCACGCTGCGCCGGACGGGTCACCCCCGGCGGACCGGCGGACCGGTGAGTCGGTCGGCCGGCCGGGGAGCGTCCGGTCAGCCGGGCGAGCCGGTCCAGGTGACGTCCTTGCGCTGCAGCCCGGTGCCGTAGTCGAACCGGACGGAGAACGGGTCGGCCGCGCCCTCCGGCAGGGCGTACGCGGACACACTGGTGGCTTCCTGACCCGGGGACACCGAACCGGGGAGGAACTTCAGCCGGTTGCTGCCGTCGATCAGCGTGAAGACGAGGCCGCCCTTGGCATCCCTGACGGTGGGGCTCCCCGATCCGTAGAGCGAGAGCTCCTGGGAGCCGGTGTTGACGACGGTGATCCTCACCTGGATGATCTTGGCGTTCTTGGGGGTCTCGAACACGGTGTCACGCGGGACGTACGGCTCCGGAGCGGCCATGGTGACCTTCAGGCCGTCCGGGTACGTGTAGGACTGGCCGAACGACAGGCGCCGGGCCTTCAGGTCCGCGGCCGCCTTCTGCTGCTCGGCCTCGATCAGCTTCCGCGCGGCCTCGGCCTGCTCCCGCACCTTCTCCGCCCGCTCCTGGGCGGCCCGCGACTCGGCCTCGGCGCGGGCCCGGGCGGCGTCCGCCTCCGCCCGCCGCTCCTCGTCGACCGCGTGCACCCGTGCGAGGACGAACACCCCGGCGCCGGCCGAGACCACCAGGCCGGAGATGCCCAGGATCACGCCGGCCAGTGCCATCGCCCTGTTCGTCGCCACGCCCTTGCGCACGTAGCCCAGGCCGATGACACCGAAGACCAGGGCCAGCAGGGCCGGCAGCCAGGACATCCAGAACAGGATGACGGCCAGGCCGAGGACGACACCGACGATCCCGAGCACCATGGCCGCGATGCCCAGGCCGTTGCGGGGCGGCGGGGCCGGCACCGGGTACGGCGGCCAGTACGGCATGCCGCCCGGGTGCGGGCCGGGGGCCGGGGCAGGCACAGGCGCAGCGACGGGGGCCGGGCCCGCGACGGGGGCCGGGGCAGCCGCAGGAGCAGGGACCGTGGCCTCGCCCGGTCGCTGAGCCTCGCCCTGAGCCGGGTTCAGCGGCGCCCACGGGTCGGCGCCGGACACCTCGCCGCCGAACACCTCGCCGCCGGCCACGTCGTCGGCAGCCACCGCGACAGCAGCCACCTCGTCGGCAGCCACCTGGTCACCGGCCACCGCGACAGCAGCCACCTGGTCACCGGCCACCGCGACGGCAGCCACCTGGTCACCGGCCACCGCGACGGCCTTCTCGGCATCCTCCGGGGAAGCCTTCTCGGCCTGCGGTCTCTCGGGAGGGACAGGAGCGGTCATACGAGATCCTTCGCGAACGATGAGATGAGATGAGGAGCCGAGGAAGCGGGAACGGCCGTTCGACCCCGGGACAACGTCTCCTCCGACTCCCCGGCGACAGCGGCCCGATCCGCGCGGAACGGTCACCGGTCCGGGTCGGACCCGCGCGTCAACACACCCCGGCGCGGGACACCGACAGGGCCGGCAGGTGATCAACATACAGGTGCCCGGTGACGGCTCCGCCATCGCGGTCCCCGACCGAGCGGAGCCCCCGGGCCGAGCCCCGGGCCAAGGCCGGCACCCGTGGTTCGTCCGCGACGGACCGTGAACGGCTTCCGGAGGGGCGTCCTCACCCGCCGGTGCGGCCCAACAGGTCCTCGACGGTCTGCGCGCGGCGCAGCGTCTCGAAGCGCACGGCGCCGTCGGACGCCACGGTGACCCCGTGCACGGCGGGTTCCAGCAGGCTGTTGTAGGAGAACGGGGTGGAGGTGTAGTAGGCCCCGGTGTCCAGCAGCGCGACCAGGTCCCCAGGCTCCAGGAGCGGCAGCGGGCGGGCCCTGGCGACCAGGTCCCCGGCGAAGCAGGCCGGCCCGGCGACGTCCTGTTCGACCGGCTCCCCGTGCTTGGCCGCTCCGGTGCCGTCGTGCGCGGTGACCCGCAGCGGCCAGGAGTCCGGTGCGAAGACCGTCCGGGTGGCCACCTGCGCACCGGCGAAGGTGATCGCGATCGCCCGCCCGCCGGAGGTCTTGGTGTACTCCACGTAGGCGGCGGTGAAGCCGCTCTTGGCCAGCACGGACCGGCCGAACTCGGTCACCAGCCGGAACTCGCCGGAGAACAGGTCGGGCACGTGCGCCCGCAGCCGCTCGACGTACTCCCGGTGGTCCGGAGCGACCCGGTCGTCGGCGAAGTTGACCGGCAGACCGCCTCCGATGTCCAGGCCCACCACCTGACGGCGGCCCAGCTCGCGGTTGATCCGCCGGGCGAGGGCGACGGTCGCGGCGACGCCGTCCGCCATCAGGTCCAGCGGGCAGCCCTGGCTGCCGACGTGGCAGTGCAGCCAGCCGAGCCAGGGCCGCTCCCGGAAGGCCGCGACCAGCCGCGCGGTGTTGCCCTCGTCGGCCAGGGCGATGCCGAACTTGGAGGTCGCGGTGGCGGTGCTCATCGCCCCGATGGCGCCGGCGCCGAGCTGCGGGTTGACCCGCACCCCGATCCTGGACCGGGTCTGCCCTGCCTGCCGGGTCCGCTCTGCCTGCCCGGCCTGTCGGGCCGTCAGCAGTTCGTCGACCCGGGCCAGCTCCTGCCAGTTGTCGATGTTGACGGCCACGCCGAGCTCCAGCGCCCGGGCCAGCTCGCGGCGGGTCTTGGCCGGGGAGTCGAAGACGATCCGCCCGGGCTCGAACCCGGCCGCGAGCGCCTGGGCGAACTCGCCGGGGCTGGCCACCTCGCAGCCCATGCCCAGGGCGCGCAGCCGCTCCAGCACCGGGACGAGGCTGTTGGCCTTGGCCGCGAAGGCGTGCAGCACCTCGACCGAGTCGGGAAAGGCGCGGTGCAGCGCGTCGACGGTCGCTGCCACCGCATCCAGGTCGAGGAAGCCCGCGAGCTGCGCGTCGTCCGGGTCCAGCAGGCCCTCGCGGACCGCCGCGCGGAGGATGAGTTCACGCCGCTCGGGCCCGTACAGGGCCGTCAGCTGGGGGTTCGCCATGGTGGCACACTCCGTCCGGTCGTCTCGGTCGCACGACCCCGGGGTTGCTCCGGCGGGCCGTGCGACCAGACTGCCCGTCAGCCGGCGGGCAGGTCCTCATCCCACGACCCGGGTTTGCGGCGGCGCCTCCGTGCCGGCCGACGACGGGCGGGCGGCGGCCGCCCGCCTTCGCGTCGGACGACGAACGTGCCGCGGCATCCTCGCGCCACACGACGAAGTACCGGCGTCCCGCCGCCGCAGCGCACGGGGCAGCAGCGCCGCACCGGCCGCGCGCCGAACGCGGCGGACTCAGCCCTCGTCGGCCACCGAGCGCCGGAGCAGCAGCAGTTGGAGCTGGGCCAACAGCCTGGCGTCGGGGTCGTCGAGGTCGATGCCGCTCTCCCGCACCACCGTCTGGTCCAGGCGGTGGGCGTAGGTGCTGCGGGCCACACCGAGGGCCTCCGCGGCCCTGGCCTTCTCCCCCGGTTGGTCCAGGAAGGCGCCCAGGGTGTCGACCAGCGGGACCTCGCCCTTGCGGGTGGACGCCAGCAGCCGGGTCACCGGGGTCTCCACCGGCAGGTGGCGCGCCGCCCGCAGCGCCTCCACGAAGTGCAGCAGTGCCACGGCGTCGGCGACCTCACCGACCCGGGCGACGTCAGGCACGTTCCGGCCGAACAGCAGGCCGCCCAGCGCCAGTTCGGCCGTCCGCCAGGATTCGGGCGCCCCGTCGAGCCGGTCCTGCACCTCGCCGATGCCCACCCGCACCCGCAGCCCCAGCTGCCGCGACAGCTCCGCGGCCAGCGACTCGGCCAGCAGCCCGACCCGCTCCCGGGCCCGGACCGGATCCTTCGCCAGCCCGCCCAACAGGACCAGGACGCCCCGCGTCGAGGGCACCACCACCGACACCTCGCCCCGCCCGGAGCAGTGCCGGAACGCCGCCTCGACCAGCCCGCCGCGCGCCCGGACGTCCTGCGGGCCGCCCGGCCCGGCACCGACCGACAGCACCGCGCACCGCTCCGCCATCGGCAGCCCGGTGCGCGCCGCCGGCAGTTCGGCGGACCCCTGGCCGTCGAGCAGCACCCGGACCGCTTCCAGCAGCAGCCGGTCCTGCCCCTCCCGCCGCGCGCGGTCGTGCAGCAGGTGGGCCACGGCCGCCCGCGCCGCGGCGCGCAGGGCCTCGCGGTTGGCCGGGGTGTCCAGGGGACGCTCGCCCTCCGCCGCCACCCAGATCGAGCCCAGCGGGATGTCCCCCGCCCGGACCAGCACGATCAGGCGCTCGGGGGCCTCGCCCTGCGCCTTGCGGTGGAGCACCCTGTCCGACCGCAGCAAGTCGCGGTCGAACCCGGCGTTCCGCAGGTCGTCGCGCCGGTTCGCCGGCGGCTTCTGCCCCAGGATGGTCCAGATCCGGACCCAGTCCACGTCCTGGCCGATGGGCGAGTACGCGAGGACGTTGTACGCCATGTCCTCGATCGTCACCGAGCCGCCGACCTGCAGCGCGATCGCCTTGGCCAGCTGCGGCAGGTCGCCCAGCGGCACACCGGCGATCCTCGGTTCCGGCGGGACCGACAGCCCCGCGTGCAGGATGCCGATGACGGTCGGCCAGTCGGTCCACCGGCTGCGGAAGAGCACCGCCGTCCCCGCTTCGGCGGCGGCCGCGCCCAGCGCCTCGTGCCCCGAGCCGGTCTCCACCGGCCGGAAGAGCACCCCCGCCGCACCGGCCGCCCCCGCCCGGCGGACCAGGGCGACCGCCTCCTCGGTGTGCGGATCGACCCCGACCGCGACGAGCAGGTCGCCCTGCGCCGCCGGCGGCTCCAGCTCGTCGAGCACGATCAGCCGGCTCACCGGCCGGTCCGCTCCTCCCGGCGCGAGGCCTGGGACGACGAAGTCCCCCGCGAGCGTCAGCAGGCTCAGCAGGGTCGGCCGCGACCCGGGCTGCTCCGCGCGTTCTGCCCGCTCCGCCTGTCCTACCTGTCCTGCCTGTCCTGCCTCGGACATGGGCCACCCCTCCCCAGGGCACACGCGCCACGGCCGGGTCGGCGTCAACTCGCCCAGGGCGTCCACCGGTTCGACCAGCGTAGTGCCGCACCCGGACGGCGGCCACGCCGATCGGAAGCCGGGGCCGGGCCCGGGACCGGGACCGGCGCCGGGAGCTACCCCTCGGTGAGCGCCTCCGCCAACCGGTCGGCGAACGCGGTGAGCCAGTCCAGTCGCGGCCCGCTGCGGGCGATCCGGAACCCGTGCCGGCGCCCCCAGAACGCGGCCTGGACGGCGTGGAACTGGGCCCACCGCCGGACGCGTTCGCGGTCGAGTTCGGCTGCCTCGGCGAACACGTCCAGGATGCGGTGGACGGCCCTGCGCGGGTCGTCCGCTTCGAGGAGCGTCAGGGCGCGCGACTTCAGCAGGGTGCCGCCGTCGTAGGCCGGATCCCCGACGTACCCCTTGGGGTCGACGGCCAGCCACGGCTCGCGGCCGGCGCGCAGGATGTTCCCGGCGTGGAGGTCGCCGTGGACGAGGGTGTCCGGCTGGACCGGGCCCAGCTCCCGGACGGTCGCCACGGCGGCGTCCAGCACCGGCCGCGGCAGCGGATGCGCCAGTTCCTCGTCGTCCCGGCGCAGTTGCTCCTCCCAGGCCTCGGCCTGCCCGCGCAGCCGGGGCAGGCCGGGCGGCGCGGGGACGGCCAGGCGGCGGTTGAGCCGCCCGGCGACCGTCACCACCTCGTCGCCGTCCTCGACCTCCGCCAGGGTCGCGGGCCGGACCCGCTCCAGCAGCATCGCGTACCGCGCGTCGTCGCGCTCGTGCAGCAGGACGGCGCCCCGCCCGGCCCACGCCACGAACGCGTCCGGCTCGTGGACGTTGCCGGGATGCGGGAACGACACCTTCAGCACCGCGGGCTCCCCGGCCCGACCCCGTACCGGGACGATGACACCGACGCCTCCGTGCATGACCTCGCCGTCCGGCACGCACCCCCAGCGCCCCAGCAGCTCCTCCACGATCCCGGGCACCTCGGCGATCCACCGCGCCCCGACCTCCCCCTCGCGCTCGACGGTGCTCCGCGCGAACTCCTCCGGCATGGCCATCATCCCGGCACCCTACCGGCGGCTGCCGGGCCCTCCGTCGACAGCGGATCAGTACGGGCGGGCCGTGACGGGTGTCGCGCCGGTGTCGCACCAGGCTGGGGAGGCTGCCGCGTTGTTCGGGTCGCGGACCGGATTCGATGTGGACCCACGTCGAACAGGACCCGGGGCTGCTACGCGTCGACATCTTCGTCACCGGAACCGGCGCCGGGCCGGCAGCGAGGAGAACCCATCAGCGGGGGTAGGGTTTACCCCCCGTCCGGCCGGTGGGTTCACACTGCCGACCCGGCTCCGCCCGGTGCGACATCGTGGGGCCATGACCGATCGACACTCAAACACCGCCGCCCGCCCCTGCCCGGCCGGCAGGATGAAACGCAAGCGCCGTATCAGTGCTGTCGCGGTGCTGGCGCTCGCCACCCTCGTCACCGGAACCGGCGCCGGGTTCGCCGCCACGACCACACCGTCGGCCACACCGGTGGCCACGCACGCGTTCGACACCGCACCGGCCACAGCCACCGCGCCCACGCGGTCCTTCCAAGGCGCGCTCCCCGCGCCGACCGGCCCCTACGCCGCCGGCGAGGACGTCATCCACCTCACCGACGCGAGCCGTCCCGACCCGTGGGTGCCGTCATCCGGCCCCCGCCGACTGACCGTCACGATGGTCTACCCGGCCGTCCCCGGGACCGGCACACCGGCCCCTTACATGACCCTCGCCGAGGCAGCCGGAGTCCTCCGGCACCGGAAGATGCCTGCGAGCTCCGGCGTCACCCCGCAGAACCTCGCCGGCGTCACCACTCACGCCTTCGACGGCGCGCGGCCGCAGCGCGGCAAGCATCCGCTGGTGGTCCTCTCACCCGCGTACGAGGACCCGCGCATGACGCTCACCTCCCTCGCGACCGACCTGGCCAGTCACGGCTACGTCGTCGCGCTCGTCGGCCACACCTACGAGGACAGCGGCGAGACGCTGGCGAACGGCCAGACGCCGCCGTGCGCGATCTGCGATGCCCCGGCGACGCTCGACTTCGACTCCGTCGCCGCCAGCCGCGCGCTGGACGTGTCCTTCGTGATCGACCAGTTGACGCACGGCACTACCGCGTGGCCCCTGGCACACCTCATCGACAAGCACGAGATCGGCATGGCCGGACACTCCCTCGGCGGAGCGGCGGCCGCCGCCACGATGATCGCCGATCCGCGAGTACGGGCCGGAGTGAACATGGACGGCTCCTTCCACCCGGACCCGATGCCCGGCCAGATCAACCGGCCGTTCCTCATGCTGGGTACGACCGCCAACACCGATTGGGAGCACCCCTGGGCCGCCCTCGGCGGCTACAAGAAGTGGCTGACGGTCACCGGCGCCGACCACTTCAGCTTCGCCGACCTGGACCTGCTTCAGGAGCAGGCCGGGTTCCCGACGCCGGCCCTCTCCCCGGAACGCGGGGTGGAGATCACCCGCGAGTACGTGACAGCGTTCTTCGACCGGACGCTGAAGGGGACCGACAGTCCGCTGCTGGACGGCCCCTCGCCGAACAATCCGGAAGTACTCTTCCAGCCCTAGTCCTGCGCCGCGTTGATCCTTCGGGGGTTCATGCGGCTTTGGGTGGGCTGCCGTCGTAGGTCCAGCGGTGGGGCCCGGCCTCGTGTTCGTACCAGTCGTTGCCGGGCGCTGACCCCGTCGCTTCACCGGGTCGGCGCGCGGGCATACTCCAGCCTGTTGTCACGAGTGTTGGGGGGACTGTGCAGGATCGATCGTCGGGTCCGAGGTCGGGTCGGGTGTGGAGCGACGCCGAGGACGTCCGGCTGCTGGAGGGCGGGCGGCAAGGCCTGGGCCTCGACGAACTCGCCGTCCGGCACGGCCGTTCCGTCGGCGCCATCCGCGCGCGCCTGACGCGGCACGCGCCGTTCGCCTTCGCCACCGACGAGGAACTGCTGCGGTGGGCGCGTTCCTCGCCGCCGGTCGACGGCGCGCACGCCCCGGAGCCGGACGGCGGCGCCGACGGCACCACGGGCGGCAACACCGACGGCGGCAGCACCGACGACGGTGCGGTCGGCGCGGCCGAGGTCCTCGCCGAGTGGCAGCAGCTGACCGGGTACGCCCTCGCCCCCGAACGGCAGGCGGCCTTCCTCGCCCGTTCGGCGGTCGGCACGCTCGCCGCCGAGGATCCGACGGTGCGCCGGGACGCGGGGCGGCGCCTGTGGCGGGAGACCCGGCAACTGCTGCTGGAGGACTGGGCCCTGGAGTGCCGGTGCCCGGGCGCCGCCACACTCGCCCCGCCGTGGAGCGCCATCGCCGAACGCGACGACGACACCGCGCTGCTGCTGCGCGAACTCCTGGCCGCGGCCGTCGACGAGATCCCCGGCGACCGCGACCGCCGGATCATGGCGAGCCGGTTCGGCGTGGGCGACCAGGACGCCCGGACCCAGGAGCAGATCGGCGCCGACCACGGACTCTCCCGCGAACGCATCCGGCAACTGCAGAACCGGGCCGTGCACGCGATGGCCCGCTCCGCCGCCCCCGCCACCGGGCGACTCCGCACGCTCGTGGCGGAACTCGGGCGCCTCGACGGGCCCGCACCGGACGACGGGCGCCCGAAGGGCGCCGCGGGAGCGAGCAACGCAGAAGGCCCGAACGGCGCCGAGGGCCCGGACACCGCGGACGGACCGTGCAGCGCCGAGCGGCTTCTCGACCTGGCGCAGGTCCTGGTGCCGTCCATGGCGCCGCGCCAGGCGGTCACCCTGCTGGCCACCATGGCCGGGGTTCGCAAGCTGCCCGCCGAGAACCTCGCGGCGCAGGCCATGACGATCCGTACGCTGCGCCACGACGCGCAGCGCCGCGAGGCCGGCCGGCAGGGGCGGATCGAGCGGGCGACCGCCAGGTGGGAGCGCCTGGCGGGCCGGATCGAGTGGTTCGGCACACCCGAGAGCGCTCCCCCGCGGAGCGAACTCTCCGCGCTGCGCGAGGCGGACGACGACGATCCGCGTTCCGGGTCGTGGCACTGCCCCAAGCTCGACCGCGCGGTGGCGTACGAGTCGGAGAGCGAGCTCCACCTGGTCCAGCTCCTGTCGTTCGCCCCGCAGATCGCGTACTACCAGGAGCAGCCGCTGGCCATCGGCTACGAGTTCGACGGGCGCACGCGCACCTACTTCCCGGACCTGCTCGTCGCCACGAGGGACGGGCGCTGCGTCCTGGTCGAGGTCAAGCCACTCTTCGAGATGGCCACCGCCGTCAACGTCGCCAAGTACCGGGCGCTGGCGGCGCTGTGCCGCGAACGCGGCTGGGGGCTCCTGGTCACCGACGGGCACCGCACCCGCGCGCTGCTGGAGGAGCACCGGCCGGACCCCGCGCTCGCCGGCCTCATCGGCCCGTTGCTGGACGACGGGACGGTGCTGGGGTGGCCGCACGTCATCGCCGCCGCCGGCGGGGAGCGCCCGGACTGGATGGACTTCGCGGCCCTGGTCCTGAGCCGGGGCTGGGACTGGCGCACCCGGCCGTTCCGGCTGAGCATCGGCAGCGCGGACTGAGGCCCGGCCCGGCCGGTGGCACCGGCGTCCTCGCGTTCAGTTCAGTCCTCGGCCGCCCACGCGATCGCCTGGTCCTGCTGGGCGAGCGGGAAGGTCCTGGTGGTGCCCGGCGTCATCCACCCGAAGAGGGCCGTCGCGTGGGTCATCCACTCGATGTCCGTGACCAGGGCGATCCGCTTCCAGGCCCGCAGGTGCTCGATTCCGATCTTGAGGTCCTCCCACAGCGCCCCGCCGGTCATGCCGTGGAACTCCCGGATGACGATGACGCAGCGCACCGCGCCCTGCTTCGCCGCTTCCTCCAGGGCCGGCAGCAGCACGTCCCGGTAGTCCTCGGCGGAGAGCTTGCCGCCGGCCTCGAACCCGATGACGTTCTCCGGCAGTCCGTCCAGCTTCTCGATCACGAGCGATTCCCTTCTCTCTCCACCCCGAGGACGCCCTCAGGGTAGGCGGCTGACGGCGGCCTCGCCCGGTCGGCTCAGGACGGGGTCACCGTGACGGTTCCGGACGGACCGGAGGACGCCGGCGACGATGACCCGGGCGACGATGACGCCGGCGACGACGCAGACGGCACGGGCGAAGGTGAGGCAGGCGACGAGGACGCCGGCGACCCGGACGGCGCCGCAGACGTGGACTTCGCGGAACTGCCGGGAGCGGACGGCGTGGGCGAGGCGGGCTTCGGTGCGACCTGGAGGCCGGTGACGTGGCCGTCCGCGGTGAGGAAGTACTGGAGTCCGGCGTAGCCGGGCGTGACCAGGATCCCCTGGGTCATCTTGGGCAGCTGGCTGGAGCGGGCGAGTTCGGTGCCGTCCTGGGCCCGGCGCCACACGACCTGTTCGGTGGTGTACTTCTTGAGCCCCTGGAAGAACTTCACCGGGATGTCGGTTCCGATCAGCACGCGCTGGTCCTTGGGGCCGATCAGGGTCGTGAAGCTGAGGGTCGTCTGGTCCTGTGTCCACGCCACCGACAGCGCGCCGTTCGACAGGTCGATCCCGGCCAGTTTGCCCGCCCCGGCGTCCATCGCGTAGACGCGGTTGTTCTCTGGGTCGACCGAGACCATCGACGGGATGAAGCTGTTCTTGGTGCCGCTGGAGGCGAACGGCTGGATGTTCGCCACCTCGGTCGAGTCGTTCTGGGAGACGGCGACGACGCTCATCGGGGTCGGGGTCGGCTTCCCGCCGTTGGTCATCGCGACGACGTAGTCGTTGATGACGGCCATGGCGGACGCGGCGGTCTGCCCGTCCTTGAGGTAGGGCACCGGCCCCCACGAGGGGTCGGGGGCGAAGCCGTTGTTCCGGTAGGTGTAGCGGTAGAGCTTGGTGGCGCCCGGCAGGTAGATCTCCTGCGTGCCGTCGAGCGTCGACGTGGTGATCCGGCCGCCCATCATCTCCGGCAGCGTGACCTGGGAGATCACCTGGAGGGTCTTCGGGTCGATCGCCACCATGATCGAGGGGGGTACGGCCGTCGGGTCGGGGCAGTTGAGGAAGGCGCTGAACCCCTGTTCCGTGCACCCGGGTTGCCGGTTGACGGTCTTGGCGACGATGGTCCCGTCCGGCAGCGCGTCGTAGCCGTTGTACGCGGTGTCGCGCGGGGCCGATCCGCCGGTGGGCAGCGTGGTCCGGGCGAGGACCCTGCCGGTCTGCGGGTCGATCCGGGCGATGTGGTAGCCGTAGATGACCACCAGGCTGCCGTCCGACAGGACGTTCAGGACGCCGGGGTAGTCCCATTCGTCGGTCGCGTTGGTGTTGATCAGCACCTGCCGCCAGACCTCGTTGAAGGTCCCGGGTTCCACCCGCGAGACGAACGAGCCGGAGGCGCCCGGGTCGTCGCCGTAGCCGCCGCCGTAGACGTAGAGCTCGTCGGGGCCGCGGTCCACGATGTTGTACGGCGTGGCGTAGACCTGCTGCGAACCGTAGGCGTAGACCTGGTTGTCGGACGGGGCGCCCTCGAAGTGCGCGCACCCGTACCGGTGGGTCCGGTTCGAGTCGTGGACCTCGAAGGCCGCGATGGTCGGGTACCACGGGGCGTTGCCCTCCGCGGCCGAGCAGGACTGCTCGCCGGGGACGAGGGTGGGATCGCCGACCAGCGGACCGCCCGCGGCCACCACGTCCGCGGGCGGGGAGCTCCCGTGCGAGTCGGCCGGGCGCGCTCCGGAACCGGAGCCGGAGCTTGAGCAGGCGGAGAGCCCGAGGAGCAGGGCCACGACGGCGGCCGTCAGCCGGCGAGCGGGAAACCGGGGAACGGACAACCGGTGGGGCAAGGGGGGGCTCCTCGGGTCGGATCGGCGCGCCGGCCGGTGTGCGGCTCGTCCGGCGTCGGGCCGCGGAACAGGCTCGCAGAGCGGTCGGCCCCGGCCCGGCGGACACGCCGCGCCCCCCGCCACCGCCCCCGGGCCGATCACCCAGGCGGACCCGCCGCCGATCGCGCGACCGGTCCCCCACCGGGGCGTTGTCAGTTGCTCCTTGTACTGTCGATCGCACGCAACGATTCGTTCGACACGGGGGCATGAGCAATGATCAGGACCGATCCGGAGACACCCGACCTCTTCCTCACCCCGGTCGAGGACGTCTTCATCCGCAACCACCTCGGGCCGCACCCTCGGCTCGACCCGGCGACCTGGTCGCTCACCGTCGAGGGCCTGGTGGAGCGGCCCCTGCGGCTGGACTTCCCGACCCTCCGGGGCCTGCCGCACCGCCGCTTCACCGCCGTCCACGAGTGCTTCGGCAACCCGCTGCACCCCACCGTGCCGACCCGCGCCGTCACCAACGTGGAGTGGGCCGGCGTCCCGCTCGCCGCCGTCCTGGAGCTCGCCGGCCCGCGCCCGGAGGCCCGGCACGTCTGGCTGGAGGGCGCCGACACGGGCGACTTCGCGGGCGAGAGCGGCCTGAGCTACCTCAAGGACCTGCCGCTGGACCAGGCGAGCGCCGAGGTCGTCCTCGCGCACACCATGAACGGCGAACCGCTGCACCCCGACCACGGCTACCCGGTACGGGCGGTGGCACCCCTGATGTTCGGGACCAACTCGGTCAAGTGGCTGAGCCGGATCGTGCTGGCCGCCGACCGCCCCGACCACCTCTTCACCACCCGCCTGTACACCCGCGTCCTGCCCGGCGAGAGCGAGACCCGGCCGGTGCGCGAGAAGGACGTCAGCAGCAAGCTGCTCACCCCGGTCGACGGGCGCACCGTGCCCGCCGGAAGCTGCGAACTGGCGGGCTACGCCTGGAGTTCCACCGAGGTGACGTCCGTCGAGATCGCCGTGGACGACGCCGACTGGCGGCCCGCCGCGCTCGACCGGCGCGGCCCGGACCCGGCCTGGCAGCGCTTCCGCCTGCGCCACGACCTCGCCCCGGGCCCGCACCGAATCCGCTGCCGGGCCACCGACTCCGCCGGGCGCGTCCAGCCGCTCTCCGGCGACCGGAACGCCGTCCACGAGATACACGTCGTCGCCGAGTCGGGTGGGCGGCCGTCCGAGGTCTGACGGCCGGGTCGGGCTCGGCTCGGGCGCCGGGACGCCCTCCAACCGGACGGCGGCGGAGCCGAGTTCGGTGCGGCGGCCGATCCCCGGGCCGTTACTCGGCCGGGGGGCGGGGTGGGTCGGGCGGCCAGGGGCTGTGCGCCGCGACCTGGGCGCGCAGCCCGCGCAGGGCGCGGGCTGCGCCGATGCCGACCGCGCCGACGACCCGCCCGTCGCGGACGCAGGCGGCGGCGAAGCGGTGCTCCGCGACGCTGCCATCGACCGGTTCGAAGCGGTCGGCGGCTCCGGGGCGGCCGTACGCCTGGACCCGCAGCCCGTACTGGTCGGTCCACAGGTACGGGACCGGGGTGTAGGCCTGCAGTGTCCCGTCCGGACCGGCCAGCAGGTTCCGGGCGGCGTGCAGGGCCTGTTCGGTGGCGTTGGTGCGCTGTTCGAGGCGCCGGTGGCGGCCGGTGTGCGGGTCGGGCCAGGAGGCGGCGTCGCCGGCTGCCCAGACGCCGGGGCTGGCGGCGCAGTGGGCGTCGCAGACCAGGCCGCCCTCCAGCCGGAGGCCGCTGTCGGCCAGCCAGTCGGTGGCGGGTTCGGAGCCGACGGCCATCAGGACGGTGTCGGCCGCGAGGTCGGTGCCGTCGGCCAGCCGTACGCCGGTGGCACGGCCGTTGCGGTGCAGGAGGCCGGTGGCGGCCGCTCCCCGGTGGATCCGTACGCCGTGTTCGCGGTGCAGGCCGGTCAGCAGGGCGGCGGTCTCGGTGCCCAGGACCGCGGCCAGCGGGGTGTCGGTGGACACCAGCCAGGTCACCTCGGCGCCGAGTCCGACGGCGGTGGCCGCCGCCTCGGCGCCGAGCAGTCCGCCGCCGACCACGAGCAGCCGGCCCCCGGTGCGCAGGTCCTCGCGCAGGGCGAGGGCGTCGGCGAGGGTGCGCAGCACGTGCGCGCCGGCGAGCGGGGTGTCGGCGCCGGGCAGCCGG
Organism: Kitasatospora sp. NPDC097691; assembly: GCF_040302665.1. Taxonomy (NCBI): domain Bacteria; kingdom Bacillati; phylum Actinomycetota; class Actinomycetes; order Kitasatosporales; family Streptomycetaceae; genus Kitasatospora; species Kitasatospora sp. NPDC097691. The sequence goes on from NZ_JBEORY010000006.1 coordinate 85,733, forward strand.
CGCGGGCGGACCCCGGTGGCGATGACGACCGCGTCGCAGGGCACCCGGCGGCCGTCGGCGAGGTGGATGGTGCGGGTGTGGCGGTCCAGGCGCTGGGCGGGCACCCCCAGGCGCAGGTCGAGCCGGAGCTCGTCCAGGGCCCGGGGGTCGCGCAGGGTGAGCCGGTCGGGCTGCCACTGTCCGGAGAGCAGGTGCTTGGACAGCGGCGGCCGGTCGTACGGCGGCGCGTCCTCGGCCCCGATGAGGGTGAGTCGGCCGTCGTAGCCGGCCCGGCGCAGCGCTTCGACGGTGTGCAGTCCGGCCGCGCCGGCTCCGACCACGGCGATCCGGCGCGGTGCGCTCACGCGGTTTCCAGGCGGATCGCGGCGGCCGGGCAGACGGCGGCGGCGTCCTGGACGGCCTGGTGGAGGTCGGCGGGCGGCAGGGCGTCGAGCAGGACGACGATGCCGTCCTCGTCGCGCTGGTCGAAGACCTCGGGGGCGGCGACGACGCAGTGTCCGGCGCCGCAGCACTTGTCCTGGTCGATGTGGACGCGCATGCGTGTTCCCTTCGGGGCAGGGCCGAGTGGGGCCCTGGTGTCGGTGAACTCTGGATTCGGTGAACGGTGTCGGCGGTAGGCGGTGTCGGCGGTAGGCGGTGTCGGCGGTAGGCGGTGTCGGCGGTGTCGGCGGTGAACGGTGTCGGCGCGCGGGCGGTGTCGGCGCGCGGGCCGGGGTTTCACCAGGCGATCGGCAGCTCGTGGACGCCGTAGATGAGCATCTCGCTGCGGAAGCGGACCTCCTCGAACGGGACGGCCAGGCGCAGTCCGGGCAGCCGGCGCAGGAGGGTGTCGAGGGCGATCTGGAGTTCCAGGCGGGCGAGCGGCTGGCCGAGGCACTGGTGGACGCCGAAGCCGAACGCGAGGTGGCGGCGGGCGTCGCGGGTCAGGTCGAGTTCGTCGCCGCCGGGGAACTCCTGGGTGTCCCGGTTGGCGGTGTTGATCATGCAGATGACGCCCTCGCCCGCCCGGATCCGCACGCCGCCGACCTCGACGTCCTCGGTGGCGACCCGGGTCAGGCCCGAGTGCACGATCGTCAGGTAGCGCAGCAGCTCCTCGACCGCGCCGGTGACGGACTCCGGGTGGCGGCGCAGGTGGTCGAGCTGGTCGGGGTTGCGCAGCAGGGCCAGGACGGACAGCGCGGTCATGTTCGCGGTGGTCTCGTGTCCGGCCACCAGCAGCAGCCGGCCCATCGCGCCGATCTCCTCGGTGCTGAGCTCGCCGCGGGCGACCAGGCGGTTGAGGATGCCGTCGTCGGGCTCGGCGCGCTTGGTCTCGGTGAGCTCGACCAGGTAGTCGGCCAGCCGCTGCTGGGCGGCGGCGACGTCCTCGGGCGAGGAGTCGCGGTGCAGCAGGACGCGGCTGCACTCCTGGAAGAAGTCGTGGTCCCGGTAGGGGACGCCGAGCAGGAGGCAGATGACCAGGGAGGGCAGGGGCAGGGCGAACTCGTGGACGAGGTCGGCGCCGGTGCGTCCGGTGGTCATGCGGTCGAGCAGGTCGTCGGCGATCCGCTGGATCTCCGGGCGCAGCGCCTCGACCTTCTTGATCATGAACTCGCCGGTGAGCATCCGGCGCAGGCGGGCGTGTTCGGGGTCGTCCATCCTGATGAAGGTGGGCTGACCGGTGTTCAGCTGCCGGATGCCGGCGCTGATGAACGGGAAACCGGGGCGGGTGGAGTCGGAGCTGAAGCGGGGGTCGGAGAGGACGGCCTTGATGTCCTCGTGGCGGGTGACCAGCCAGCTGGGCGCGCCGTCCCACAGGGAGACCCGGGTGACCGGCTCCTCCTGGCGGGCCTGCTGGTAGGCGGGGGGCGGGTCGAAGGGGCAGGCGCCGCGGGTGGCGGGGTGGGTGAAGCGGGGGGTCTGGGCGGCCGTGGCCATGAGGGGGCTCCCTTCTCGGAGCTGGGTCGTCGCCGGCTCGGGCGTGCGTGGCGCAGCGTGGGGGTGTGCCGTGCCGTGCGCTGGGTGGGGTGTGCCGTGCGGTGTCGCCGTGGGTGGTGCTGTCCGGTGGTGCCGTGCGGTGTCGCCGTGGGCGGTGCGGTGCGGTGGCGCCGTGGGTGGTGCGGCAGGGGTGCAACCAGGGCCATTTACGTGCCCTAAGCAACTAACTCACCGTCACGCTAACTCGCACTCCGTTGCGGCGAAAGGCCCCGTCCCGACAGCGAACGAATCTGTCCGAAATCCGGTCGGACGCCCGGGCCACCCTCACGGCCCGCACCGGATCGCTACAGTTCCCCCATGCCGGACGCCGAAGACCCCGAAGACGAACGGACCACCGCCTCGGACCTGGAGGCCGTACTGGCCACCCTGGCCTACCTGCTGACGCGTTCACAGCACCACGAACGCCAGATGGCCCGGGCGGGCATCACCGCCGCCCGCTCGGACGTCTACCTGCTGCGCGCACTCTCCGAGGCCGACGGCGCCAGCCGGATCGGGGACCTCGCCGACCGGCTTATGGTCAAGCCCTCCCACGTCACCCGGCAGATCGACCGCCTGCAAGGCCAGCAGCTGGTGGAACGCACCCAGGACGCGACGGACCGGCGGGCCCGCCAGGTCGAACTCACCGCCGAGGGACAGGCCGTACTCGACCGGCTGAAACAGGCCAACATCACCGGACTCGCCGACGCCCTGGACGGCGTCCCGGACCCGGACGTCGCCGCCACCGTCCACGTGCTGCGCCACCTGGTGGACCGCTACGTGCAACGCGTCCGGACCACCCTGCTCTCCGAGGACGAGCCGCTCCCCCACCCCTGCCAGGCGGAGACGAACGCCCCTGCGGGCCGGATCCGCTGAGGATCACCGGACCTTGAGGATCCGGTCGGAGGAGCGCGCCTGCGGGTAGTGGATGCGCAGGGTCGTGGACCGGCCGTCGACGAGCGTGTGCACGAAGGTCGCTTGGGCCGGGCAGTGTCCCGGGGCCGACGCGGGATTGGTGAAGTCGACCTCCACGACGGTGAGGTCCCGAGCGGCCAGGACCCCGACGATCCGGGCCCGCACTCCCCGGGCGATCGCCTCGCGCTCGTGGGCGGACCACCGCTCGATGCCCGACCAGCGTCCGACCGCGTCACGCACCTCGACGTCGGCCGCGAACAGGTCCCGATAGGTCCGCGGGACCGGACGCTCGTGCAGCGCGGTGTAGAACTCGTGCCACTGCCGGTGACGCACGGCCTCCATCCGGGCGTGATCCGTCGGCGCACCCTCCGCGGACGCCCGCAGCGCCTCGGCGAGCCGCGAGCGGGCGCGGTTGAGCCGGCTGCGGACCGTACCGACCGGGACCTGGGTGACCCGGGCGATCGCGTCGTACCCGGTGCACCGGGAGAAGTGGCGCAGCACCACCGTGACCCGCTCCTCCTCGCTCAGCCCGCCGAGGGCGTGCCACACCCACTCGCGCGTCATGGTCCGGTCGAGAGCCTCCTCGGGCCCGGGCACCGGGTCTGCCGGTTCGCCCCGGCCGAGGCGCCCGACGCGCTCGACCTGCTCGACCCGCTCGTACGGCACCTCGCGGCGTTGCCTGATCCGCATCAGGCAGGTGCTGCGCAGCACCGCGCGCAGCCACGCGCCCGCAGCCGCCGGCTCGCGCAGCTCACCCACGTGCGCGAGCGCGGCCAGGTAGGTGTCCTGAAGGGCGTCGAGGGCGTCGGCGCGGCTTCCCAGCAGCCCGATCGCGGTCGCGTACAGCGACGGACGCCACCGCTCCAGGAGCACCGCGAGCGCCTGCCCGTCCCCGGCTCGCGCCAGGGCGCCCAGCTCCGCGTCGGTCGGGTCGCAGCACCTCATACCTCGAGGATGCGCCCACGTCCTCGAAAGTTCGCGAACTCCGGAGCCCGCTCAGGCATCCGTTTCCCCGAGACCGGCGGCCACGAACCCCGCCGGACAGCACCCGAAGGAGGCCCCCCTCATGTCCGACACCGCCGTTCCGACGCCCACCGGGCCCGAAGTCCACGAGAAGGACCACAACAAGGACAACAAGGACAACAAGGAGATCGTCAAGGCCTTCGTCGAGGCCTGGAACACGCGCGACTTCGACCGCTTCGACCGGCTCATGGACGCGGACGCCGTCCTGCGGGTCGGCGCCGCCGCCGTCCCCTGCGGCCCGGCGAGCACCCGCGCCATCGCCCGGGAGTGGACCACCGCGTTCCCCGACTGGCACTTCGACCTGCTCATCCTGATCGCCGAGGGCGATCGCGTGTTCGCGCACATGCCCTACAGCGGGACCCACCGTGCGCCCGTCCTCGGCGTGGCACCCACCGGGCGCTCCTGCACCGTCGACGAGATGGTCGTCTTCCGCCTCGCCCACGGCAGGATCGCCGAAGCCTGGGAGGTCTACGACGAAGCGGGCATGTGGCGCCAGCTCGGCTCGGCACCGCCCGCCTGAGCACCCGCCCCGGCCGCCCAGTGGCCGGGCCGCCCAGTGGCCGGGCCGCCCGGCGACCGGGCCGCGCGTCCTGACCGCCGTCGAGGACGCCCTCGGCCGCACTCAGGCCGCGCTCAGGGCGCGCTCAGGGGGCCGCGAACAGCCCGGGGAAGCCCGCAGCCAGCCACGGCTTGCGGCCCCAGGCGAGCACCTTGCCCCGGAGGAGGGCGTCGGTGGCGGTGTAGCGGCTCAGCGCGATGAGGAGGAACGCCACCGGCTCGGTGAGGATCGTGCAGTCCGGGCGGCGCGGCGGCTCCTGGCTCACCACGGCGACGCCGTCCGTGAAGGTCACCGCGAAGGCGTCCAGGCCCCGGACCCGCAGCAGGTAGCAGGCGCCGTGGCCGGCCGCGGCGCGCGCGTCCGTCACCCACGGCATGGCCGCGCGCAGGAACGGCATCGTCAGGCCGACGCGGTGCCGGTCGATCGGGTGCGGCCGCCCCAGGGCGACGGCGATGTCGTAGAGGTGGCCCAGCATGTGGGTCAGCAGGTAGGCGCCCAGGGTGTCCAGGTCCATCGGCCCCAGCGGGGTCGACACCGGCTCGGTACCGGCCCGCGGCCCCGCTGCCGCCGTGAACTCCCGTGCCCGCCGGGCGATCTCCTCGGCGAGCACGTCCGGGTCCCGCTCCGGCCGCTCGGCCAGCGAGGCCTCGTTCGCTGCCGCCAGCGAGCCTGCCGTCCCGTCCCCGTACGGCCGCTCCTCGCCGGCCGCCAGTGCGGCCATCAGCTCGTTGGCCATCGCCAGGTGCGCGGCGGCCTCGCCGACCGTCCACTCCGCACCGGGTATCGGGGTGTCGCCACGGCAGCCGGCGAGCAGGCCGACGGCCTCACCGCCGACCGCGGTGAGCGCCTCGAACAGCGCGGTGCGTGCGGCGGCGCCGAGGGGTTGCTGTTGCTGGGGGAACGGGAGCGTCATGGGGGTGAAGACTGACCGACCCCCGCGCCGCTGTCCAGACCCGTGACACGCCCGGACGGCCTCCCGGGCGCAGCGGGCCGGCAGGCCAACGGGGCCGACGGGGCGGGACGGCCGGCGGGAGCGGCTTTCGGCCGATGAGCGTCCGCGCGGGTGTGGCTCCGGTGACCCGTGCGGTCCCGCGCGCCACGCCTGGTGCACCGGCCGGTCGGGCGCGAGTGAAGCGGCAGCGTGCGACCGCCGTGGCGACTTTTCCGCTGTCATATGCGGAACTTCACCATCCCTCCCTATATTCGCCGGAGCACGTCATCGAGGCACGTCATCGAGGCACGTCCCGGCCGCGGGTTGCAGCGGCACTGTCACCACCGACAACGAGGGCGGAACCATCGTGCGCAGGAACACCGGGAACACCGGGAACACCAGGAGCAAGAGGATCGGCATCGCCGGCTGTCTGCTGGCCGGATTGGCCGCGGCCTGCGTCGTCACGGCCCCGGCCGCCGAGGCGCAGACGGCGTCGCCGACCCGGGTCGAGGGCCTCAACTGCTCCACCCCGACCATCGGATACCTCAACGACCAGTGGTACTACGGCATCTCGTGCGACGCCTGGGGCACCACCAAGTGGTGGGTGAACGTCAACTGCTCGAACGGCTCCTACCGGAGCGACGGCCCGCACACCGACTTCCTGAACGTCCTCCTGTACTGCCCGCCCGGCACCACCGTCACCAAGGGCTGGGTCAGCTACACCCCGTGAGCCGGACCCGTGAGCAGTCCCAGCGGATCTGACTCCGACCCGCACTGACACCGGCGCAGCGAGCCAACCCGGTGGACGGTCGACGCACCACGCAGCACGCAGCACGCAGCACTCACCACGCACCACGCTGCTTGTCGACCGTCCACCACCCGTTCCGGCACCGCCCGCCGTGACACGCGCACCCCGCACCGGGTTCTCGGGAGGGAGCGCGCGCCACTACGGTGGACCGATGGCATCGATCAAGCACTTCCAAGTCACCTTCGACTGTGCCGAACCCGAGCGCGTCGCCCGTTTCTGGTGCGAGGTGTTGGGGTACGTCGTACCGCCCCCGCCGCCGGGGTTCGCCGACTGGGACGCGTTCAATCTCGCTCTGCCGACGGAGCGTCAGGGTTCGGCGTTCGCCTGCGTCGATCCCTCGGGGGTGGGACCGCGCCTGTTCTTCCAGCGCGTCCCCGAAGGCAAGGTCGTCAAGAACCGGCTGCACCTCGACGTCCGGGTCGGCACCGGGATGGTGGGCGAGGAGCGCCTCGCCGCCCTTGAGGCCGAGTGCGAGCGCCTGGTCGCGCTCGGCGCGGTGCGCGTGCGACTCCTGCGGGCCGACGGGTTCAACGAGTCGTGCATCGTGATGCAGGACATCGAGGGCAACGAGTTCTGTCTCGACTGACGGGACTCCCCCACCCGGGCCGGGCCGGGCCGGCTGAGCGGAGCACCGGCTCAGCCGGCCCGGCGCTCGGCCACGGCGACCACCGCCACCCTGGGGACCTCGGCGATCCAGCCGGCGCCGGCCGGGCGGACGAACGGCCGCGTGGGCGCCGCGAGCGGGCCGCAGAGCTGCGCGAGGTGCGCGGTGTGGTCGAACGAGCGGGTCAGCAGGTCCCAGCCGGCCTCGGCGCCGAGGTCGTCGAGGTACTCGGCCAGCCCGTAGGCCGCGGCGAAGTGGCCCACCATGGCGGCCTTCGCGCCGTCAGGGGACGCCGCACGGACCGTGATCGGGTCGTAGACGTCGACCAGGCGCACCGCGACGGGATGCGGCGCGAACAGGTCGAGCAGGTCGATGCGGGTGAAGTGCCGGCAGTCGTGGCGGATCGCGGCGCAGGGGTCGACGACGGTGCGGAAGAAGGCGGCCGTCGGGCTGTGCGGCTCGAAGTCGTGCAGGACGACCCGGCCGCCGGGGCGCAGGACCCGGACGGCCTCGGCGACCGCGGCGGGGCGGGCGGCGGGCGGGATGTGGTGGGTGCCGTAGGCCAGCAGCACCGCGTCCACCGTCCGGTCGGCCAGCAGCAGCCGGTCGGCGGCCTGCCGCACGGCGGGCAGGCCGTGGGCGAGGGCGGCGGCCACCATCGTTCCGGAGATGTCGCCGGTCAGCAGCCGCAGCCCGTCCGGCGCCTGGTCCGGGCGCCGGGCCGAGGCCCGCGCCAGCAGCCCGTCCCCGCCCAGCACGTCCAGCACCAGCGGCTCCGCCCCGCCGCCGCTCCGGGCCTCCGGCGCGGCCAGGCGCAGCAGCTGCCGCGCACCGGTCCAGCGCACCAGCGGATCCCGGTGGGCGCGCCGGTAGGAGTCGGCCCGCCCGCCGCTGCCGGAGTCGAACTCATTGATCCACAGGCGGAGTTGACCGGCCGCGGTGGCTCCGTCGACCCGGCCCGGGTCGAGCAGCCGGTGCCAGCCGGGATGCCGGTCCGCGAGGTGGCCGAGGTACTGCTCCACGGTCATGGCGGGAAGGTAGGACGGCGCGGGCACGGGCGACTCCTTCGTCGGCTACGGGCAGCATCCCCATGCCTGCCCGCCACCGCGCCGGGCACACCCCCGCGTCCAGGCGCACGTAGGCCGCGCGGACCGGGCCCGGCGCGCCTCCGCTCGTCGGCCTCGGTCGGCTGCCGCGGCCGGCCCCCGTACCGGCCATGCCGCACGCAACCCGCTCTGACAAGTTGTATGCGGACAGATAGCTCGAACCGGCGAACTCCGCTCTGAACACTGACCGATGCGGGCACCTCACCCACGGTTGTTTAGCCACGAAGCAGCGCCTCGCCGTCGGGTGTGTGACCGTCAACCGGACGCGGCCGGCGGCGGATGAGCGAAAGGCAGAAAGCCATGACCATGATCCAGACCGGCAAGCTGCAGCTGAACTCCACCAACGCCTCGGAGGTGACCGGCGGGGTCACCTCGACCTTCACCCAGGTCGTCTTCCCGTCGCCCTTCCCCGACAACGCCAACGCCAACGCCAACGTGATCGTCGTGCCGTTCGTCCAGACCTTCAACGGCCCCGACACCCCGGGCCTGCGGATCGCCGACGTCACCACCACCGGGTTCAAGATCCGCATGAACGAACTCGTCGGCACCGGCAGGGCGCTGTCCGACGGCCCGCACACCTCCGAGACCATCGGCTGGATCGCCGGATGGGTCGACAGGTCTCCCCCGGACTCGGCCCCGCACTGACGCAGCGGGCCGGATTCGGGTCGCACACCGGGCGCGGGGCTCCGGCTTCCGCTGCGTCATCACTGTCAGTCGAGCAGGACGCCCGGGTTGAGGATGTGGTGGGGGTCGAGGGCGGCTTTGGCGGCGCGCAGGGCGAGGGCGAAGGGGTCGGGGCGCTGGCGGTCATAGGCGGGGCGGTGGTCGCGGCCGACGGCGTGGTGGTGGGTGATGGTGGCGCGGTGGCGGTGCAGGACGTCGTTCGCGGCGGCCTTGATGTCGTCCCAGATCCGGACCTCGGCGCCGGGGCGGCCGGCGACGGCGACGGTGAAGTAGGGGGCGGCGCCGTCGGGGTAGACGTGGGTGAGACGGCAGTTGACGGTGGCGGGGTGTCCGGTCGCCTTCAGGGCCGCGGCGGCCACCTCGGTGCGGACGGCGTCGATCAGGGCGGGGATCCTGTCCCAGGTGGCGGCGGTCTCGAAGGTCTCGACGACGGCCCCCATCCGGGCCAGGCCGTCGCGCAGGTAGGGCATCCGCAGGAAGGCCGAGCGCCAGGCGCTGACGGCCGGGTCGGCGGGGGCGTCGGCCGCGGTGTCGCGGTCGGGGGTCGGCGGCTCGGTGCGGCCGCCGTGGGCGCGGGCGATGTCGAGGGCGTCGGCGAGGCGGTCGCGGACGGGGCCGGTGGCCGACTCGAAGCCCAGGACCAGGACGGTGGAGCCGTCGCGGGAGGCGCCGGAGAGCAGGGCCTCGCCGGGGTCGAGCAGGCGGCAGTTGGCCGGGGCGAGGTCGGTCTGGGCGATGGCGCGTACGGCGTCCAGCGCGCGGTGGAAGTCGCCGAAGGCCACCGAGGCGGAGGCTTTGTGGCGGGGACGTTCCTGTAGGCGCATCCAGGCCTCGGTGATGACGCCGAGCGCGCCCTCGGAGCCGAGGAACAGGCGGTCGGGCGACGGCCCGGCGCCGGATGCGGGCAGGCGCCAGGAGGTGCCGGCTCCGGCGGGCGTGATCACGCGCAGGGACTGCACGAAGTCGTCGATGTGGGTGCGGACGGTGGCGTAGTGGCCGCCGGCCCGGGTGGCGAGCCAGCCGCCGAGGGTGGAGAACTCGAAGCTCTGCGGGAAGTGGCGCAGGGTCAGGCCGTACGGGCGCAGCCGGCCTTCCAGGACCGGCCCGAGGGCTCCGGCCTGGATGCGGGCGGCACGGCCGACGGTGTCGATCTCCAGGACCCGGTCCATCGAGGTCAGGTCGAGCGAGAGCACGGCGCGGTGGGTGTCGCCGCGGTACTCCACGCCGCCGACGACGGAGGAGCCTCCGCCGAAGGGGATCACGGCCACGCCGTGTGCGCCGGCCCAGTCCAGCAGGTCGGCCACGTCCTGGTCGCCGGTCGGGCGGGCGACCAGGTCGGGGATCCGGCCGGGCCGGCCGTGCAGGGCGCGGATGACGTCGCGGTAGGCCTTGCCCATGGCGTGGGCGGCGCGGGCCTCGGGGTCGGCGGTGACCAGGTGCGCCAGGGAGGGCGGGGGCGTGACGGCGGGGCGGGCGATGGCCAGGTCGGCGATGCGGGGCACCGGCAGCGGGCGGGCCAGGGTGCCCGGCAGGAGGGCTCCCAGCGCGGCGCATTCGGCGTCGTCGGGGTGGGCGTCGGCGTAGCCCCAGCCCCACCAGGAGCGGGTGCGGGTGCGGGGGGAGCCGGGGTCGGACGGGGCGACAGGCATGGCGGCGCTCCAGCGGGGTCCAAGGAATTTACCCAGTGGTAAATTACCCTAGGATAAGATCAGTTCCATGACAACGCTCCCTTCCAAGGCCGGCACCAAGGGCATGCCGCGGGCCGACCGCGAACGGCAGGTCCTGGCCGCGGCCACCGAGGAGTTCGGCCGCCACGGCTACGAGGCCACCACCGTCGCCGCCGTCGCCGCCCGCGTGGGCGTCACCAAACCGCTGCTGCACCAGTACTTCGGCAGCAAGCAGGACCTCTACCTCGCCTGCCTCGACCCGGTCGGCGACCGGCTGCTCGACGCCATCCGCACCGCGATGGCCGAACCCGGCACCGACGCACCGCCCACGCCGCTGCGCGTCCTGCACGCCCTCTTCGCCGCCCTGGACGGGCAGCGCGAGGCATGGTTCGTCCTCTACGACCCGTCGCTGCCGCCCGGCAGCGACGCCGCCCACCGCGCGGCGTACTACCGCGACGCCATCGACGACCTCGCCGCCGACGGCACCGCCGGACTCCTCCGGGCCGCCGGAACCGACGACCCCCTGGACGCCGACGCCCTCATGTACGCCTGGCGCGGCCTGTGCACCGCCCTGGTCCGCTGGTGGATCAACCACCCCGACCAGACGCCCGAGGCCATGGCGCGACGCTGCGCCCGGCTCTTCGCCGCCGCCCGCGCCATCGTGCCCGCCGACGGCGAACCCGCCTGAGCCGCACCGCCGACGGCGAACCCGCCTGAGCCGCACCGGCGTCCAGGAGTCGGCACGCGCCGTCCTCGCGCGGGCGCGTCCTCCTGCGGTCAGGCTGCGCCGCGGAAGACGTACGCCGTCATCGGGGCGGTGACCGGCCCCGGGCCCAGCCGGGCCGTCACCTCCGCCACCACCGTGGCCCGGACGGAGGCGGCGTCGCCGCGGTCCTCGACGGCCGCGCGCACCGGCGTCCCGGTGAGGAACCCGAGGGCGACGTCGGCGGCCGACGCGGCCCGGCCCTCCAGCGTCAGCTCCCGTTCCTCCTCGACGGTGAACCCTGCGGCCGCGAGATCGGCGGCCACCACGGCGGGGTCGGCGTAGCCGTGCGGGACGGTGCGGAGGAACCGCGGCGGGTCGGTGGGAAAGGCCCGCTCCAGCCCGGCCTGTACGGCGGCGTCGAAGGCGTGCGTGCCGAGCGGGCCCCAGGTGGTGAACAGGAACCGGCCGCCCGGGGCCAGCACCCGACGGACCTCGGTGAAGGCCGCGACCCGGTCCGGGAAGAACATCACGCCGAACTGACAGACCACCAGGTCGAAGCCGCCGTCCGCTCCGTCCGGGAACGGCAGCCGCTGCGCGTCGGCCTGCCGCCACACCGCGCCCGGGGCCCGGTCCGCACCGAAGGCCACCATGGCCTCGTTCAGGTCGGTGGCCGTCACCTCGGCCGACGGCGCCGCTGCCAGCAGCTCTGAGGTCAACACACCTGTCCCGGCGGCCAGTTCGAGGATTCGCCGGGGGTGGAGTGCCACCGCCCGGGCGGCCAGGTCCTCGGCGAAGGGCCGGAAGAGCACCGGCACGAGGTACTGCTCGTAGGCCGTCGGCATGGACTCGGACCACCGCCGGTCGGCATCGCTTCCCGTCATCCTCGCGACGGTAGCGCCGTGCCAGGAGGCCCGCGCCCCGCCGCGCCGCCGATCCTCCGCGCCGTACCGCCGTACCCCCGTACCGCCGCGCTGTACCGCCGTACCGCCGTGCCGCCGTACCGCAGCCGGCGTCCGAGGACACGGCGCCGGTCGAACGGGCCGCACCCGCCTCGTCGCGGCATCAGGCCGGGCCGCCGCCGAGCCGGGGGCGGACCCCGAGCCGCTGGTACAGGACCCGGTGGGACCGGCGCTCGCGCGTGACGAGCCCGGCCCGGTACAGGATCTGCAGGTGGTAGGAGACGGTCGCCGGGGCCAGGTACAGCCGCTTGGCGAGCTCCGCGGTGGAGCGGGCCTGGCTGAGTTCGGCCAGGATCCTCGCCCTCGTCGCGCCGATGAGCCGGTCATCGCCCGACGGCGCGAGGCAGTCGGCCGGGGCCGCGGGATAGATGATCAGCGGGGTGCGCGGGGCGGGCGCACCCGGTTCCCCGGCGCAGAAGATCGCCTGGTTGACGAAGGCGCTGGGCACCAGGACCACCGCGCGGGCGTCCACCGTGAGACCGTGCGGGCTGCCGGGCCGGAGGCGGAGGGTCAGGTCACCGTCGCGCCAGGCCAGGTTCGGGGCCAGCCGGTTGAGGGTGTCGGCGAGCCCGTGGTGCGCGATGGCGGTGGCGCGGGCGCTGACGTCCGCCTCCAACCGGGCCAGGATGCCGGGCCACGACGGCTCCAGCGCCGCGCGCCAGAACTGTGCCATCTCGTCGGTGAGACGGTGCGCGAAGGACCGTTCGCCGCGCTCCAGCGCCTGGAGGAGCGGTCGTGGCGCACCCTGGCCCGAGGCCGGATCCCACGGATGACCGTTGACGGCCAACGCCAGCTCGTAGCCGATCCGTTCGGCGGGGGCCGTGGCGACCAGGTGCAGCGCCGCGTCGACGCTCGTCTCGAAGCCCTGCGACTCGGGCCGCAGGAAGTCCGGGGCGTAGCCGCACGGGCCGCCGCCGCCCACGGCGCCCAGCAGGCCGAGCCGGTGTTGCACCAACGCGTCCCTGGTCCGGGCCCGCCACTCGGCGCTGAGCGCCTCCGGGGTCCGCCGGAGGGAGTAGAGCAGGTCCTTCGCGGAGTCCAGCGGGGACACGGCGAACCTGACGGCCCCCAGGCCCTCGGCGCCCAGGCTGATCCGTATCACGAGCCGTCCCCCCTCGCGCCGGAATGTGAAAACCATCGAATCATTCGACCGGCCCGACCGGTCGGGGATTTCCTGGATTCACCGCACAAGCGTCGGCGCGATCGGCTCGCGCGGCTCGGGCGCACAGCCGTCGGGTTCCGCCCTCCTCGGGGGTGGGGCGGAGCCCGACGCCCGCTCCCCCGGCCGGATGGCGGCCAGGGTCAGTGGGTCGCCTCGACGGCGATCCCGACGAGTTGGAGGATCGCGTGGCCCCAGGCGGTGGCGGCGATCAGGACGCCGAAGACGACGGCGGTGAAGACGGTGAACGCCTCGTCGGTGCGGCTGCGCGCCTCGGTGCGGCGCCGGAGCCGGATGACGATGAGGATCGCGAGGAACGCCGTCGCGCTGATCGTGTACTGCACTGTCCGCCCTTGACGCTGTGTGAGGCACCGGTCACCCGGTGCATGCTGCCGTTCGGGTGAGCATGCCAGAGCGAGAGGCGGCCAGGGGCGGGTTTCGCGGAAATCAGCCGGGTGCGAACGGCCCGAGGGGCGAGCGCTTCGGGGCACGGAACGCGTACGGCCGGGCGGCAGGGGGCCGGCCCGTGCCCGCTCGGGGGTTCGGGCGACGGGCCGACCGTCTTCAGCCTGCGGTGCGCGGGCGTTCCGCGCACCCTCGGCTAGGCCGGCAGGTGGCGCGGCGGCGGCGGAGCGGGACGCGCTCGCGCGGCCCCGGCAGTGCCCGGCCGTCGAAGGGCCGGGCAGGAAGCGGGTCAGGAGGCCGGTCGGACGATCCAGAAGCGGGACTGACGGTACGCGGCGCCGTTGGGGTCGTCGGCCGCGACGCGGGGCGGGGTGTGGAGGCACAGGACGCGGCCGCCCAGCCGCCGCTCCTCGGCCGCCAGCCAGCGGGACTGCCAGAGCATCCCGGCCGCCATGCCCGCCAGGAACATGCCGACCGGGATCCCCGTGGCGTAGCCGACCGCGAGTCCGATCCCCAGGACCAGGAGCAACGGCACGGTGAGGCCACGGGAGAGCAGGTCGAAGGTCTTGTCCTCCGCGACCGTCTCGGCGGTCGGCGGCGGAGGGGTCAGGTGCTCCAGCCGCGTCTCGTACCAGGGCCGACGTGCCTTCAGGATTCCGAAGAACATCGTCACGAAGAGGATCACGCCGACCAGCACGCCCCGCACCGGGTCCGATCCGTGGTCTCCCGCCGTGAAGGCCGGCACGCAGCTCACCAGGCTCACGGAGAGCAGCAGGACCGCCTGGATCCGTACCGACGCGACGAGCCCCACCAGCCGCAGACCACCGCTCACGTAACCGTCCCCCCGATTCGACCAAGATCACCGGGATCCTAGCGGGCGCCGGACGCCCACCGGCACACCGGGGCGACGGCACGGGTCACACGGGCCAGTCGGTGTCGGCCAGGCCCCGGAGTTCGGTGTCCCAGTCGATCAGGTTCCCTTCCGTGCCCTGGGGGACGAGCGCGAAGGTCTCCCGGCGCAGCCAGCGGCGCACCTGTCGGGGCGGGAGGTCGATGAGGACGGTGCCGTCGTGGCCCCGGAGCATGATGCGCAGGGCCGTGCGGCCGTGGCAGGTGCAGGGCGGCCAGATGCGGACGTCGCCGAGGCCGACGGGCTTCTGCAGCCCCTCGCACAGGAGGTCGCGGGCGAACTGCCAGATGCCCCCTTCGGCCGCGGGCCCGAGGAATTCGAGGGCGACGGCGAGCGGGTCGTCGGCGTGGTACTCGAAGCGCACGGGGATGTCGACGGACCGGTGCTCGCCGAGGACGAGCCGGGCGTCGAGGAGGATCTCGGTGCTGGCGGCGTCCGGGCGGGACTGGGGACTGGGCAGCGGCTGGGGGGCGGGCACGGGGACTCCTGTGTCGGTGTCGGTGTGGGGGGGCGAAAGGGGCCGGCGCCCGGTCGTAGGGGGCGGAAGGGCGCCCGCCCAGGGTGCGCACGGGTGGGTGCGGACAGGGCACGGGCGGGGTGCGGACCGGGTGCGGGCGGGGTGCTGTTCCCGATCAGAGGATCCCGAATACCGTTCCGACCGGGCGGATGCCGTTCCCGCCACGGGCTCTGCGAGCCGCCGGGAGCCGGGGAAGGCGGATCCGCGGTCCAGGCTAGGAAGCGATCCCGGTGGAGGTGTCCGGGCCGTGCACCGGGACGTGACGATCCGTGCACCGTACGGTCGATGCCGCCACGTCGGATGCGCCCACCGGCTACGTCGGGTGCGCCCACCGGCTGGACACGGTGCGCCGTCGGAACAGGCGCCGGGCCCGCGCCTTCCTAGTCTGATGCCGTTTTCGCGCACCGCTCCGGTCTCCCGGATGGTGCCCACACCCGTAGAGCTTCGTAGCGCTTCGTCGTGCTTCACGGAGCGCTCCGTGAAGCGCTTCACCGGGCTTTGCAGGGCTTCAGAGAATCCGAGGACTCGACAGTAATGACGACCCCTGACACTCCCACCGTCGTGCTCGTGCACGGCGCCTTCGCCGATGCCTCCAGCTTCGCCCGGGTCATCCCGCAGCTGCTGGCCGACGGGCTGAACGTGGTGGCGCCGGCCGTGCCGAACCGCAGTCTGGTCGGCGACTCCGCCTACATCGCCTCGGTGGTCCGGCGGATCCCCGGGCCGGTCGTGCTGGTCGGCCACTCCTACGGCGGCGCCGTGATCACCGTGGCGGGCGCCGAGGAGAACGTGCGGGCGCTGGTGTACCTGGCGGGCTACGCGCTGCAGGAGGGGGAGAGCCTGGGCGAGCTGCAGGGCGGCTTCCCCGACTCCGAGCTCGCCTCCGCGCTGGTGTACAGCCCCTTCCCGACGGAGGGCGGGGACGGCGAGGGCACCGACGTCTCGGTGGAGGTCGACCGCCTCCCGGCGATCTTCGCCGCCGACGTCGACCCTGAGCTGACCCGGGTCCTCGCCGTCTCGCAACGGCCGCTCGCCGCCGCCGCGTTCGGCGAGGCCGCGCCGACCGTCGCGTGGAGGACCAAGCCGTCCTGGGGGATCGTCGCCACGGCCGACCGGACCATCAACCCCGACGTCCAGCGGTTCGGCTACCACCGGGCCGGCGCGACCGCCGTCGAGGTCGACTCCTCGCACCTGGTGATGCTCGCCCACCCCGAGCGGGTCGTCGACGTGATCCGCGAGGCCGTCCGGACCGTGACCGGCTGACCTGCCGGCCGCCCCGCCCTCCCCTTCACCCCTTCACCCCTTCACCCCGAGGAATCCAGGAACACCATGACCAGCCAGCCACACCTCCACCAGCACGGCCCCGAGATCCAGGAGTTCGGCACCGTCACCCAGCTGCCGATCGCCCTCTCCCACGACGCCCGCCAGTACTCGTGCCAGCGGCTCAACCGCGTCCTCGCGGACACCCAGTTCCTGTACGCGCTCTACAAGAAGTGCCACTGGGGCATGCGCGGGCCGACCGCGTACCAGCTGCACCTGCTCTTCGACAAGCACGCCCAGGAGCAGCTGGAGCTGGTCGACGCGCTCGCCGAACGGGTGCAGAGCCTCGGCGGCGTCGCCGTCGGCGACCCCCGGCACGCCGCCCTGATCACCGGCGTCCCGCGCCCGCCGGACGGCATCGAGAACGTGCACTCGATGCTCTCGCGGCTCCTCGACGCGCACGAGACCATCCTCGCCGACACCCGCGACGCCGCCACCCGCACGGCCGGGCTCGGCGACGACGGCACCCAGGACCTCCTGGTCTCCCAGGTCATCCGCACCGGCGAGACCCAGGTCTGGTTCCTCGCCGAACACCTCGTCACCCCCGACGCGGGCGCCTGACCCCGGTCCGGACGACCCCGATCCCGCCCCCGGCCGGGCCCGTCACCCGACGGGTCCGGCCGGGGTCGTCCCGCCTCACCGCCGTTGCCTCCGCCCGCCCGACCCGTGGGCTCCAGTGGCGACACCGGTGGCTGCGGCCGCACGGACGGCCCGATGGCCGGTCTATCAGGCAAGCGGCTTGCGGTAGCGGACGAATTCGTTCTGCCGCCGGAACCCCACACTCTCGTAGAGGTCGTACGACCGGTACGGATTCGTCGTGCCCGTGAACAGCCGGGCGGTCGTCGCACCTTGCTCGCGAAGGCTCCGCAGCCCCTCCAGCAGCAGGACCCGGCCGATTCCGAGGCGCCGCTGGTCCGTCCGGACACTCAGCTCTTCGACCTCGCCCACGGTGTGGTCGTGGCGGCGGATGGAGCAGAGGGCGACGCCGACCATGTCCTGCCCGTTCCAGGCGGCCCTCCAGCATGCCGGGTCGGCTGTGTCGACGAAGTCCTGGAAAGGCCATTTCCGAGTGAAACCGTTGTCCGCATAGGAGTCGACGACCGTCCTCCAGGCTGCACGGTAGTGGCTTGCCCTGATCGGTCCCGTCCGTATCCCGGCCGGCAGTTCGCCGCCCCGCTCGGGCAACTGCCGAAGATCGCCCAGCTCCAGCTCGACCAGGCTGAAGACACGCCGGTAACCGGCTGCGAGCAGCAGCGCCGTGGCATCCTGCTCGGAAGCCGCGGCATTCGCGCCGATCACTGCCGTTCGCGCCGTTCCATGCTCTTCGACGAGCCGGCGGATCCGCTCCTCGGCCCAGCTCAGCATGGCCGAGCCGATGCCCCGGCCGCGGTGCTCGGGCACGAGGTAGCCGCGGTGCAGGTACAGCCAGGTGTCGTCCCGCTCCTGCCACCACCGGATCGTCGAGTAGCCGACAAGGCTCCCGTCGAACACGACCAGGATCTGGTTCTTGGACGGCTCCTCCAGCCTGGCAGAAGCCTGGGCGATCTCGGCCGCTGTCGGGAGCCCTTCCACCACCGAACGGACATCGACCCGGTCCCGTTCGACACACCCCAGCCGCACCGCGGCCATGGCGCCGTGGTCTTCGTCGCCACGATACGGCCGGAACCCGAAGCCGACCGGAAGGTCCTCTCCTGCCACGCCATCGAACATGACCGGATGATCTCGAATGTCGCGGCAGGTCCGCCACCCCATTCACGATTCACGGCCGGCTCAGAACAGGGCGTCCTGCTCCGTCGCCGGCGGGGCGGCGAGCCGCTTGGGTGGCAGGCCGGCCGCCGCGTCCAGGTCGAGGAGGGTGTGCCACCGGCCGGCCGCACACCCGTCGGCCAGCAGCCGGACCAGAAGCCGGGCGGTGACCTCGACGTCCGGCATCGCCCGGTGACGGCCGGCGGGCCTGGGGATGCCGTAGTGGCCGAGCAGGGCGTCCAGCCGGTAGGAGCCGAGCCCCGGCAGGACGGCCTTGGCGAGGCGGATCGTGTCCAGGAGCCGGGTGCCGGCCAGGACCGGGCAGTGCACGGCCTGGTGGGCGATCAGCCCGGCCTCCGTGGCGGCGTGGTGGGCCACGATCCGGTACGGCGGCGCGGTCAGGTGGGCGTCCAGGCGGGCCATCACCTCGGCGGCCGGGGCCGCATGGGCGAGCAGCTTCTCGGTGATGCCGGTCGGCCCTACGACCGACGCGGTGACGAGGACGTCGGCGGGTGGGCGGATCAGCGCCTCGAACCGCCCCGCCTCGACGAGCCGGCCGGCGACGGGGCGCAGCGCGAGGGCCGCGACCTCGACCGGCTCGGCCGGCCGCCCGGCGGGGGTGAGCGCCTCGAAGTCCACCACGAGGATGGTCAGTTCGGCGAAGCGCGGGTCGCGCGTCAGCTGCTCCACGTCGACCCATCCTGACGGATCGTCCGCGCCTGCCGCCGGATCGGCGCGCCCGTTCCTGGTTCGGTGGACGGGTCACACGGGTTGGGTTTCGAGGTCACGGTCGATGGGCTGCCGGTCGCGGGCTCTGCGGGTGTCGGGGTGGTCGGCGCCCAGGTGGTGGGTGAGGGCGACGAGGGCCGTGGTGTGGAGGTCGGTCGCTTCGGCGGGGTGGTCGAGGGCGCGCAGGGTGCGGGCGAGGTCGGCGGTGCAGGCGAGGGTGTCCGGGTGCTGTTCGCCGTGGCTGGTGCGCAGGTCGTCCAGGGCCTGTCGGAGCAGGGGCAGGGCGGCGGTGTGGTGGCCTGCGTCGGTGTGGGCGTTGGCGAGGTTGATCGTCGCCTTGAGGGTGAAGGGGTGCCGCGGGCCCAGGCGTTCGGCCAGCGCCCCGACCACCGCCTCGCCGTGGGCGACGGCCGCGGCTGCGTCGCCGCTGGTGCGCAGGTAGAGGGCGAGGTTGGCGGCGCAGGCGAGGGTGAAGGGGTGGTCGGAGCCGAACAGACGCCGGTGCGCGGCGTGGAGGCGGACGGTGAGCGCCCTGGCGAGGTCGTCGTCCCCGGCGGCGCTGTGGTCGGCGGCCAGGTTGACGGCGCAGACCAGGGCGTCCGGGGAGTCCTCGCCGTATCGTTGCGCGAAGCGCTCGTGGGTGGCGGCGTTGATCGCATGGGCCTCGCGCAGTCGGCCGGCCCTGCGGAGGGAGACGGCGAGCGAGGTGGCGGCGCGCAGGTTCTCGGGGAGGTCGGGGTCGAGGACGGTGCCGAGGTCGGCGACGACCTCGGCCAGTAGGTCGATCGAGGCCCGGAACTCGCCGAGGTCGCGCAGGTCGCGGGCGAGGCAGAACTTGCTGGTGAGGGTGTACGGGTGGCGTGGGCCGAGGACTTTGGTGCGTCGGTCCAGAGTCTCCCGGTCCAGATCGCGGGCGGCCTGGCTGTCCCCGACGAGCCGGTGGCCGATGGCGAGGTTGTGGCCCATGGTGAGGGTGCGCGGATTGTCGGCGCCGAACAGGGTCCGTGAGCGGGCGTAGGTGTCGTGGTCGAGCGTGAGGGCGACGTGGAAGCGGCCGAGCACCCGGTGGTCGGCGCCCAGCGATCCGGCGGTCGTCAGGGTGTGCGGGTGGTGTTCGCCGAGGACGGCCCGCTGTCGTTCCAGCACGGACTCGTCCAGCGCGTACGCTTCGCGGTACCGGCCCTGGGACCGCAGGACGTTGGCCTGTTGGAAGCGCAGCAGCAGGGTCTGCGGGTGGTCCGCACCGAGTTTCGCGGTCCAGCGCGGGATGAGGGTGCCGCTGAGGTCGTCGGCGCGCTGCAGTTCGCCGCGTTTCCACAGGTAGCGCACCCGGTCGATGAGCAGCTCCCGCGGCTCGGGGTCGTCGCAGTCGTACGTGGAGCAGGCGCCCAGGTGAGGCCAGATGTCGTCGAAGGCGGGCCAGTTGGCGGGGTCGTCGACGCCGCCGCGGGCGGGCCGCGCACTGGCGAGGACGAGGTGGACGTCGTGGGCGGCGGTGCGCCGCTCCTCCTCGGTCATCCCGTCGCGGACCACGGCCTGGACGAGCCGGTGGAGCTGGACCGTCCCCCGGCCGGTGTCGACCCGGGCCAGGGAGTACCGGCCGATCGCGCGGATCGCTTCGGCGAGCGCGAGCGGTCCGTCGGGGCGTGGGCCGTCAGGGAGCGAACCGTCAGGGCGTGGATCGTGCCGGGCGAGTGCGCCGATCATCGGGTCGCTGTAGAGGAGCCGCATGGCGATGGGCTCCGGGGCGAAGTGCGCGCACAGTTGCAGCAGGCGGGTCGCCCCCGGGGCGTGGGCACGCAGGCGGGGGGTCGAGACGTTCCAGGCGGCGGCCAGTGAGGCGGGGTAGTCCGCGGGACGGCCCATCGAGAGCACCTGGACGGTGGCGTTGCGCAGTTGGGCCAGGTACGTGTCGACGGGCATCGCGGTGGTGTCCAGCCAGGCGGCGGCGACCTCGACCGCCAGTGGGAGGTCGCCGAGCTCCTCGGCCACCGCGTCGGCCTGCTGTGCGGTCAGGCCCGGGACCCGGCGGCACAGGTGCTCGGTGCTCTCCTCGCGGGTGAAGACGTTCACGGCCAGGGCCTCGGCGACCCGGCTCCACTCCGGGTTGCGGGAGGTGACCAGGATGTGGCCGGGGCCGCCGGGCAGGAACGGGAGGATGTCGGCGGGTTCCTCGGCGTTGTCGAAGACCAGCAGCCAGCTGGCCGCCGGGGCGCCGCGCCGCAGTGCGGCGAGCGCCGCGTCGGCGGCCTCGGCAACCGAGTCGCCGACCTGGAGTCCCAGTTCGCGCGCGACGTCGGCGAGCGCGGGGCGGATCAGCTCGGGCTGTTCGGCGTCGATCCACCAGACCAGGTCGTACTGCGTCTTGAACCGGTGCGCGTACTCCAGCGCGATCTGCGTCTTGCCGATCCCGCCGAGGCCGTAGAGGGTCCGGGAGGTCGGCAGCACTGCCGCCAGGCCGCCGCCCAACTGCCGGTGCAGGTGCGCCAGGACCGCGCCCCGACCGGTGAACGAGGGATGCCTGGGCGGCGCCTTGAAGTGAGCCGGGCCCGAGCCGGGGTAGCGCAGGCCGGTGAGGTCGGGTACGCGGGGCGTGCCGCCGAGCGCGGTGCGCAGCGAGTCGGCGGCCTGCTCGGCGGAGAGGCCGGTCAGGGCGACGGCGGGAGCGGTGGTGGGGACCCCGGCGGCCGGGGCGACGGGCGAGCCCTTCGGATGTGGGGCCGGCGGGTGCGAGGTCGGCGGTGGCACGGCACCGTCGATGCGTACCGTCAGCAGGGCCTGCTCGTCCAGGGCACGGGACAGCGGCGAGCGCAGGTAGGCGGGCGAGAGCAGCACGATCGTGCGTTCCGGGGAGCCGTCGCGCATCAGCGCGAGACCCGCCCTGACCAGGACGGACTCGATCCACCGCGCCCACGCTCCGTCCTCCGGGGCGTACCGCAGGTCGAAGCCCGTTCCGAGCGGCGCGCCGCACAGCGGGCAGTCCACCGGCCGGCGCAGCCGGACCGTCCCCCGGCGCAGGCCGTGCGGGTACGGCGACGGCCCGGTGCCTGCGGCGATCAGCCGGTCGGCGGCGGCGCACAGTTCGACCGGCCGCCCCCCGGCGGCCGCGGCGACGGCGGTCAGCTCGGTCTCCGGCGCGCCGAGCCCGTGGACGGCGAGGCGGTCGGCCAGGTACCCGAGGGCTTCCCAGTCGGCGAAGTCGCGCACCGGGACCACCCGGCGCCACAGGGTGCGCAGCCGTGGGTCGGTGCTCCGTGTGGTCGCCACCAGGGCGTCCCCGGGGGCCGGGTTCGGCCACAGGCCGGCGAGGTCGTCGTACGCGGCCAGGCCGTCGAGGACCAGCAGCCAGCGGCGGTCCGTGGTGTTCAGCCAGGCGAGCAGGTCCGGCACGCCGGCGGTTGCGGCGAGCGGCCCGAGGCGTACGGCGGCCCGGGCGTAGCCGTCCAGGACGGCGGCGCGGCTCGACGCGTCGATCCACAGGACGAGGTCCACGGTGCCCGCCCGCAGCGCCGCGTGGGCGTGGTGGGCGGCGGCCTGGGTCTTGCCGGTGCCGGCCGGGCCGCTCAGGACCACGGCACCGCCCGTGCGCAGGGCGCCGTCCAGGGGCGGGCGGTGGAGGTAGCAGTCCGCGGGCGCGGGCACGGCGCCGATCTGCACCGGCCAGGCGGGGGCGGTGGTCGAGGTGCCGTGGACGTGGACGTCGCGCATGCTTCCGGCCACCACACCACCGGAGTTGACGAGGTCGTTGCGGCTGTGCACGCCGGCGTGCGGGGCAGATTGCAGGCCGACGTACGAGCCGGCCTGCGAGCCGGCGGTGTCGTGAGCGACTCCGGGGGCGGTCAGCGCGGGGCCGCCCCCGGCGGGGTAGGGCGCTCGGTACCGCCGATCGTGACCGGGCCGCTGAAGTCGCGGCCGATCGCGCCGCCCTGGTTGCTGACGTCCCCTCCGGCGGTCACCCCGCTGTTGTCGGCCCGGACCCGAACGGCGCCGCCGGTGGCGTCCGCCGTGTCCGTCGCGAGCGCCACCAGTGCGCGCAGCCGCTCCGCGGCCTCGGCCTGCTCGGCCGGGTCCAGCCCGTCCAGGAAGTCCTCCAGCCGGGTCTGCCAGGAGGCCTCCTGCCGCCCGGCCACCGCAGCTCGCTCCTGCGGCTCGGCCGCCTCCAGGGTCTGCCTGGTCCGATCGAGGCGTTCCCGGACGGCCTGCTCGTCCTGCGCCCTGCCCCGGCCCAGCAGCCGGGCGGTCTGTTCCCGGACGGCCGTCCACACGTCCGTACCGGCGGCCTGGACGATCCCTGCGCCCCCGGCCGCGGCCAGTGCGCTCAACGCCTCCACCAGCATGCTCGGCGACTCCCCCATCATCGGAGACAACACCCGTGTCGATCGATCTGATGGTCATTCAACTCCATTCACTCCCGGGAAAGAAGACCCCGAGGCCGCCCGATCCCGCCCGGGGCGGTCGACCGGCCGACGAGGTGCAGTGAGCACTTCTCCCCCGGCCACCAGTGGGTGGCCGAACCCCGCCGCGCGCTTCGGCGGCGTTCACGAGCTGTGGTGCTCACCACCCGCCCCGTACCGGTACCGCCCCGTGCAGCACCCGGCCCGCCGCCCGGTGTGCTTCGAGCCACCGGGTGAAGGCGTCGACACGCGCCTCGGGATCCGACTCGACGGGCTCGCCAGGCTCATCCGACCCCGCCGACCCCGCCGACCCGACCGACCCGGCCGAGCGGGTCGGCGGCGGCACGATGACGACCACGGCCTCGCCCCGTTCCTCGGCGGCCGCCAGCCAGCGGGGCGACACCTCGACCCGTGAGCCGGGCTCCCACCCCTGGCGGCCGCCGACCAGTACCAGCCGCGCCACCCGGCCGTCGGCGACCTCGATGGCCCCGGTCGTCTCCGGCGGCTCACCGGCGGCGACCACGAAGCCGCTGTCGACCGCGGCCTCCACCAGCTCGGTGTGGAGGTCCGCTCCGACCTGCACGATCAGCTCCGCGACCGGAGGCCCCTGCGCCACGTGGCGCACGACCAACGCCCACACCACCGGCCCCTGGGCCCCGCCGCCGTCCGTCCCGCTCGCCATGCCCCTTCAACGAGCCGCACCCGCCGACCGCCCCCGGTCGTCACCCGTCCGGGGGACGGCATGCGGACGCGGCGGGCGTCGTCCCCTCGTAGCGCCATGCGAACCCAAAGACGCCCCGGATAGTCATGCTAATAACCGGTACGGGTGATTTCGGCGCTCTTGTGTATCTCCCGACAACTACCATCCACTTTCTGTGACTGAACGTCAGAACACCTCAACGGAACGGGAGTCCGCCGACGTCGTCGTCCTCGGCGCGGGGCCTGCCGGGCTGACCCTCGGAAACATCCTCCTCGCACACGGGATCGACTGCGTCGTCCTCGAACGGGCCGAACGGGCGGCCCTGCAGGTCCGGGCCCGGGCCGGCTTCCTCGCCCCGCACACCGTCCGCACGCTGGAGCGCCACGGCCTGGCCGACGGCCTGCTGCGGCACGGCCGCGCGCACGGCGCCTGCGAGTTCCGCACCGACACCGGCGGCTTCCGGCTGGACTACGACCGGCTCGGCCGCCGCGAGCACCACACCGTCTACCCCCAGCAGGACCTGGTCACCGACCTGCTGGCGCACTACCTGGACGCGGGCGGGCGGATCCGGTTCGGGACCGAGGCCCTCGCCGTACAGGACGCCGACGGCCGCCGGCCCACGGTCGACGCCCGCGACGCGCAGGGCCGCACCACCCGGTGGCAGGCCCGGTACGTCGCCGGGTGCGACGGGCGCCACGGCGCGGCCCGGCGCTCGCTGCCCCCGGGCGCGCTGCGCCACCACCGCGACCACGGCATCAGCTGGCTCGGGCTGCTCGCCGAGGCGCCCCCGAGCCTGGACACCGTCGGCTACGCGACCCACCGGCGGGGCTTCGCCGGGCACATGGCCCGTACGCCGGAGGTCACCCGCTACTACCTGCAGTGCGGGCGCGGCACCCCGGCCGACGCCTGGAGCGAGGAACGCGTCTGGGACGAACTCGACCTGCGGATGCGCTCCGCCGACCACGGTCCGCTGCGCCGCGGCAGGATCCTCCAGCGCACCGTCGTCGACCTGCGCTCCGACGTCGTCGAGCCGCTGCGCCACGGCTCGCTCCTGCTGGCCGGCGACGCCGCGAGCCTGATCAGCCCCTCCGCCGCGAAGGGCGCCAACCTCGCGGTGCTGGAAGCCGAACTCCTCGCCCTGGCCCTGGTCGACGACCTCGCGCACGGCGACGCCGCGGCGCTCGACGACTACTCCCGGCGGTGCCTGGCCCACATCTGGCGCGCGCAGGAGTTCTCGCACTGGATGGTCCGGCTGCTGCACACCGACTGCGGCGCGGACACCGGCCCGGGCTCCGGCTCGGACGCCGAATCGTTCTTCCACGAATCCATGCGGTGCTCGCGCCTGGAATCCCTGCGCACCTCGCGCGCCCACCAGGACTGGTTCGCCGAGAACTACGTCGGCGTCTGACCCTCACCCGTTCCTCCCCCTGCCCCTCCCCCGGCACCGCGGTCCGAACCGCCGGGACCCGACCACCGGAAGTAGGACGCCCCCCGATGACGGCAACCCCCCTGACGACGGCAGCACCCCTGACGACGGCAACCCCGCCGATGACGCCGACGCCCCCCGACGACGCCGCCCGCCTGCGCGAGGCCGCCGCGTTCGTCGAGGAACAGGACACCGCCACCCTGCTCCGTCTCCTGCTGCCCGGCCTCGCCGGCCCGGAGCTGCGGGCGCTGGCGGACCACTGCCGTTTCGCGCACGCCGCACTGCTCGTCTTCCCGCCGGACGAGGCGACGCTGCATGCCCACCTGGCCGCCTGCGGGCTGGCCCCGGACACCCCCGCGTACCCGAGCACCGTCGTACGGCAGCGCCTGGCCCGCCGGCACGGGCGCGGCGAGGCCGAACTCGACGTCAGGATCGTGCGCCCGCCGGTGCCCGGGCCGCACCGGGAGCAGCGCACGGTCGAGGTGTTCGCACTGACCGTGCCGCCGGGCTCGGACCTGGCCGCGATCGCCGCGCACGAACGCGCCCACCGGCACGAGGCGCACGTCGCCTTCGAGGTCGCCCGCCCGGACCCGCTGGTACTGAGCGGCCTCTGCTCGCTGCTGGCCCGGTACGGCGCCGCACCGGACGGCGGCGGGTACAACCCGCACGAGGACGGCACGGTCCTCTACTTCGCCACCCCCGCCCACGCCACGGCCGGGTACCGGCGGGTGGAACTCCACGCGCGGGGCGACCACCCGACCGTGCTCGCCGCCCACCTCGGCGCGGACAGCACGGGCGCGGACGGTGCGGGCGCGGACGGTGCGGGAACGCACGGTGCGGGAACGCACGGCACGGGCGCGGAAGACACGGCCGCGGAAGGCACGAAAGCCGGGCGGACGGCGGCCGGACACGCGGGCGCGGACCGGACGGCCGAAGCGCTCCTGCAGCTGCTGACCGGGGCGTGGACCACCCAGGCCCTGGCGGTCTGCGCGCAACTCCGGCTGCCCGATGCCCTGGACACCCGCACCCCGGCGGGCCCGCAGACGCTGGCCCGTACGGTCGGAGCCCACCCGCGCAGCCTCGCGACCCTCCTGCGCTACCTCGCGATGGTGGGCGTGACGGCCCGGGAGGGGGACGGTTTCCGGCTCACCGAGCTCGGTGCCCTGCTGCGCACCGACGCCCCCGGCTCGATGCGGCCGCTGGCCCTGATGTACGGCGGCCCGTTCTACCGCTCCTTCGGCGCCCTCGGCCACACCGTGCGCACCGGCGAGGCCGGCTTCGACCACCTCTTCGGCGAGAACCACTTCGAGCACTTCGCCCGGGACCCGGAGCTCGCCGAGCTGTTCGACCGGTCGATGGCCGCGAGCTCGCGGATGTTCGAGCCGGTCCCCGGCCACCCGGTCCTCGTCGCCGCGAACGGAGCACGGCACCCGGCCACCGTCGTCGACGTCGCCGGCGGCAACGGCGAGCTCCTGGGACGCATCCTGGCCGCGCACCCGCGCGTGCGGGGCGTCCTGCTGGAGCGCCCGCACGCCGTGGACGCGGCGCGCCGGCTGCTCGACGCGGCGGGCTGCGGCGAGCGCTGCACCTACCGCAGCGGCGACTTCGCGGACGTCCCGCCGGGCGGGGACGTCTACCTCCTGTCCCGGGTGCTGCACGACTGGGACGACGCGCGCTGCCGCAAGATCCTGCGCCACTGCGCCCGCGCCATGCCCGCCCACGCCGACCTGCTCGTCATCGAACGCCTGCTGCCCGAGGACGGCTCGACCTCCCTGGCGACGGCATGGGACCTCCACATGATGTGCAACACCGGCGGACGCGAACGCCGCGCCGACCACTACGCCCGCCTGCTGGCCGACGCCGGCCTCCGCCTGGTGGACCACTCGTCCCTGCCGCTGGGCGCCGCCGTCCTGCACGCCCGCAAGGCCGACGGGACGGGCGGAACTGCCGAGGACGCCCGTCGGTGAGGCCGGCCTCCGCGCGCTCCGGACATCCGCCCCGTCCCGTCCCGGCACGGCCCGGCACGGCCCGGCACGCTCCGGCCGTTCCGCGGGACCGTCAGCGGACCCGATCGGGCGGGGGAACCGACCAGCCGACCGGGTCGAAGGTCAAACCGGATTCCGGCACGTGCGGTGCCCCACCTGATCACGCAGCCATGTGGTCACGTGGTCACGCGGTCACATGACCCGCCGGCCCGCCCCGGACCGGGACTGGCTAGGCCAGGCGGGCCGTGGCCAGGGCCAGCGCGCGGTCGAGCGCGTCCCCCGCGTCGCACGGGACGTCGGGGCGCACGCCCGTCCCCTCCCAGTTGGTGCCCGAGACGGCGTTGACGGCGCGGGCGACCGGCACGGCGAGCTCCAGGTGCGGGTGCACCGTCCAGCCCTCGCGCGGGTGGGCGCCGCCGCGGGTGGTCTCGCCGACGACCTCGGCGCGCTTCAGCTGCTGCAGGTCGTACGCGAGTTCCTCGCCCGCGGAGAACGTGTCCCCGCTGGTGAGCACGTAGACCGGCTTGCTGCCGCCGAAGCGGGCGCCCGGTACGACGGAGGGCGTCCAGAACTGCTCGGCCACCTCGCCCTGGCGCGAGAGCAGGGTGTGGAGATGGGTGCGGCCGTCGATCAGGTAGCCGCAGATGAACGCGACCGTGTCGGGGTCGCCACCGAGGTTGCGGCGCAGGTCGATGATCAGGGCGCGGGCCGGGGCCACCAGGGAGAGCGCCGCGGTCAGCGGCTGCGCCGCCCAGTCCAGCGGGAAGATGTGCGGCGTGAGCTCCAGGAGCGCGACGCCGCCGTCGAGAAGTTCCACGCGGGGGACGCCGCCCAGGGAGTCGTCGAACTTCCGGCGCATCGCGGCGAGAGCCGCGCCGCCCTGGTGCGCCGGCACCGGCTCCGCGTGGTACTTGAGAGCCAGGTGGAGGTCACCGTTGACGGACCGCAGATCGGTGGTGACCGCCGCGGCCAGGTCCTCGGCGGTTCCGGCCGGGTAGGCGCCCTCGGCGCTGCGGCGCCGCAGCAGGTCCGCCAGGCCGCGGGCGACATCGGGGAAGACGTAGTTCGCGGCGACCCGGTCGGCGATCGACTCGACGACGGTGGTGGTGGCGGCGGTGTCCAGCGCGGGTATTGCGGTGATGGCGGTCATGGCAGGAAGTAGACCAGCGGCCTTGCCAAAGCGTCAACCGCATTTAACACTTGATTCCGTGAACCGGGAACCAGCAGACGACGCCCAGCAGATCAGCACGCCCCTCCAGCACTCCGCACTCGCCCACCCCCTGCGCCAGCGCCTGCTCTTCGCCCTGAGCGGCAGCCCGTCGACGATCAGCAAGCTGGCCGCACAGCTGGGGGTGAACAAGGGCAGCGTCTCCCACCACCTCAAGGTGCTGCGCGAGGCGGGACTGGTCCAGGAGGCCGGAACCCGGCAGGTCCGCGGCGGCACCGAGCAGTACTACCGGCGGTCCGCGGAGCGCCTGCTCGTCGACGAGCCGCAGGCCGAGGGCATCGCCGCCCTGTTCGGCGCCGTCGCCCAGGAGGTGGACCGCTCCCCCGTCGACCACACGCTGACCCTGCGCCACCTCCGACTCAGCCCGGCCAAGGCAGCCCGACTGGCCGAGGCCCTGGCCCGACTGGTCGACGAGGCGGAGGAGGACTCGCCGGACGAACCAGTGCACGGCGTCCTGGTGACGCTCTACCAGCAGGCGGACCCCACACCGCGGCCCGCCCCTGACCGTCCCTGACCGCACCGCCGCCCACACCGCGCAAGCCTCCGCCGCCATCGCGCAGGCCGCCCCCGCTACAGCATGACCAGCAGCTTGGTACCCGGGACCAGCTTGCGGTTTACGGACGTGGACTGGACGAACACGGTGTACGAGGGGTTGTCGCCGGGCTTCACCGCGACTTCCGAGGCCGGCAGGCCAAGGAGTGCGCGGGCCGCCGGACCGGAGAACACCTTGCCCGTCATGCGGCCGGTGACCGGGTCCTTCTCGGCGACGGCGAGCTGCTTGCGGCCCTGGATCTTCTCGCGCTTGGACAGCTCGTAGTAGGCGCAGCCGGTCGTGTAGGTGTGCCCGGAGCGGGTGACGAACTCGCGGATCGGCGTGGCCTCGTCGACCGGGACCAGGATGTACTTGCCGGCGTCCAGGGCGTCGAGGCTGGCCGTCACGTCGGCGGTGCTGAGGTCCTGGCCCATGGTGAAGAGGTTCCGGGTGCCGCGCACGCCCTTCTCGCGACCGCGCAGGAAGCTGGTGGCGGCCGTCTTGACGGTGCCGATGGCCTCCTCGACGCCCTTGGTGGAGTCCGCGTCCCAGATCGCGATGTTGCCCGCGGGGAAGCCGTACTCCTGAGCGGTGCGCTTGGCCAGGGAGTTCGGGACGAGGATCGCCGACGTCCAGTGGTCGGGGAGGCCGTCCATGGCGCCCTTGATGCGGCCCATCCACGTCTTCAGGACGGTCTTGCCCTCCCCGCCCATGCGGGTGTGCATCGAGCCGATCTCCGAGTAGCCGGAGGCGTTCTCCTCGCCGTCCGTCACGACGACCTGG
This sequence comes from Kitasatospora sp. NPDC097691, assembly GCF_040302665.1. NCBI lineage: Bacteria > Bacillati > Actinomycetota > Actinomycetes > Kitasatosporales > Streptomycetaceae > Kitasatospora > Kitasatospora sp. NPDC097691. The sequence goes on from NZ_JBEORY010000006.1 coordinate 115,479, forward strand.
AGGAAGGAGTGTTCGCCGTAGCCCTCCCAGATGTTCTTCAGGTCGTCGACCGACTTCACGGCCGCCTCGATCAGCGCCGTCGCGCCGTTGGCGACCTTGTAGAGGCCGCGCAGGGACGGCAGGTGCTTGACGTCCATGTCCCAGACCAGGTTGTGCACCTCGTGGTCGAACGCGTAGAGGCTGATCCGGGTCTCGTGGCCGAGCCGGTCGGACTCCTCCTGGAGGCCCTTCACGAATTCGTCCACCACGCGGATGAGCTGTGCCTCGTGCTGGCGCATCGATCCGGACTTGTCGACGACGAGCGAAACGTGGTTGACCTTGTGCTTGATCCTGTTCGCGGACATGCTTCTACCCCTATTCCAACGCGCTTTTCGACGCCATTTCCGGCGCCTTCCAGCGCGCCCCTCCGACGTTGGTTACACACTACGGCGAGGCACTGACAGTCAGCCCTGACCTGGGAGTTCGCCCGATGATCCGGAAGGTTCCGGCGAATGGGACCGGCTCTCCGAGGTGCTTTCCACGGCGCCCGGAGGGACCCTCCCCCGGAATTCACGAGCGGTGGCACGGACGCCACGGCCGCCCCGCCGTCCACATGCGCACCGAGGGCGGTGGCATCCGGGTCGACGATGTGCGTCCCGTTCCGCCCGGAGATACGCCGGCGAATTCCGCGAACCGTGCTCCACGGGGCGGATTCCGGGGCAGAATCCCCCACAGTCGGGGGGAACGCCGAGGGGGGAAGGGGCCAAGGATGGGGATCTTCAGCCGCAAACACCGGGACCGGACGGCCGCAGCGCCGCAGGACACGCACGAGGACGACCCGCTGCGGGAGGAACCGCAGGGACCGCAGGACGGACCGGAGAACGCGCCGCAGGACGCGCCGCAGGACGCACCCCGGACCGCCCCCCAGGACGCACCGCCGAGCCTGCCGCCGGCGGTGGTCGAGCAGGGCGGCTCCTGGATCTACGAGGTCGCCGGGGAGTACTCCACGGAGACCTGGGCGCCGCCCGAGTCGATCCGACGCTGGTGGGAGGTGGACCGCGACGGCAACGTCATCGGCGGGCCCGTCGAGAACGAGCACTTCGGCCCGCCCCAGGACGACCTCACCCGCGCGACCGACCCCGACGGGCCACTGGGCTGGCTGACCGACCCCGAGACGGCGATACGCAACTGGCTGGCCGTCGCGCTCGAACGGATCGTCGAGGGCGTCGGGATCCGCTGGCTCAAGGTCATCGACACCCCGGTCGTCCTGGCCGGCAACGACGCCTCGGACTTCGCCCCGCCGGACTTCGGCCAGGACCCGCCGTCCCGGATCGGCGTCGCCGTCCCGGTCGGCTTCGGGGGGCAGGTGGACGGCCACGACCCGGCGGTGGCCTGGGGCCTGCTGCTGTGGGTGATGGTGACCGACGGGTCGGAGGAGAACACCCTGCAGAACGTCTGGATCCGCTACGAGGTCGAGGCGGAGCGCGCGGACGAGAGCCTGCGCATCGTCCTCCAGGCGCCCGACATCCAGTTCTGAGAGGGTGTGCCGGGGCCTGAAGGACTTCGCGGCCCGGACGGTAAACGCCCGGGCCCGCGTACGCCACTTCCAGACAGCAGCCTGAGCCCCCGGACCGGGAGCCGCCGATGGCGGAACGCCCCGGAAGGTACACCGCATGACGGATCCCGTCGCCCTGTTGCCCCCCTCGGCACCGCACCCGCGGTGCGGAAAGTCGCCGTGGCCCTCGCCCGGTTGTGCCTGCTGCTGCGCACCCGCGCCCAACCGGCCCGTGCCCAACCGGCCCGCGCCGAGCGGGCGTCGGACGGGCAGCCGTCGGGCGGGCAGGCATCGGGCGGAGCCCGGTGAGCGGGGAGCCCACGATGCCGTTCGAGGAGGCGTACCGGCTGTACCACGGCCGACGGGACGGTGAGCCATGACCGTCCTGGCCGCGCTCGCCACCGGATGCGACGTGCGCCGGCTGACCCTCGTGAACCGCAGGGCCTGGCCGCTCGCCGGACGCGGTTCCGGCGAGCGCGAGTGGCTGCTGCGGCATCCCGGGCGTGCCGAGCACGGTCCGGTGCTCCGATCCCGAGGACGCGCCGCTGTCCCGAGGGCGCGCCGCTGTCCTGAGGGCGCGCCGCTGTCCCTCGGCCTCGTCGACGGCGATGTGTGGCACGTGCTGCCGGCCTCCCCGGGCTGACCGGCCGACGGCTTCCCACGATCGGCGAAGCGTCGTCAGCCCGGAGGCCCGGGGTCCGTCAGCCCGTCAGCCCCTCGGCGGTCCACCAGGACCGGGGGTCGTCACAGCTGCCGACGGCGAGCCGCTCGCCGTACCCCTGCTCGACGAGGCAGCCGCCCCGGTGGGCGTGGAGCCGCAGCCCGATGGTGGTCCGCCCGTCGGACGGGCTCCGCTCCGGAGGGCCCAGCGGCGGGTGGACGTCCTCGACGCGCCACCGCTGACCGGCGTCCTGCTGCCCGTCGTCGGGCAGTTCCCGGGAGAGGTAGACCGAGCCGTCCGGGTCGGCGGTGAGCACCAGGGGCCCGCCCACGTCGTCGTCCGTGCTCACCAGCGGGGACCGGACGATCACCGCACCGTCGGGAGCGGGCCGGACGAGCCATTCCTGGCTGTCCTCTCCGCTCTCCGGCATGGCGACCACCGCGGCGTGCTCGGCCGCACGGGAGGCGCCGACCCCGGCCGCCGCCATGCGCAGCGACGCCTGCCGGGAGGTCAGGGTGCCGAATCCGCTCGGCTGTCGGGGCACGGCCCCTGGCGGTGCGCCCCCCGGCGACGCGGCCTCCGGCGGCGCGGCCCGTGGCCGGGCGACCGGCTGCGCGACCGACTGCTCGGCTGGCTGCTCGGCCGAGGTCCCGGTCGGGTCGGCCGGTTCGCGCAGGAGGGCTCCGCCGTGGCCGGCCGGCTGCTCGGGGCCGGCGGTCCGGCCGGGTGGCGGTGCCTGCGTCCGCGGCGCCGCCGGGTCGTCCTGGCGGGCCACCAGGAGGCAGGCGAGCAGGGCGATCGCGATGGTGGTCTGCGCGGCGACGCGCGCGGGCCTGTGGGACAACTGGTCTTCCCTCCAGGGCGGTTCGGCGGTACGGCGGGCGCCCGTGCCGCCGCCCGGATCGGAGCCCGGTCGGCGGCACGGTCGGCGGCACGGGAGCCGGCCGCCGTCAGACGCCGTTCGGTACAACGGCCGACGCGGCCCGGAGAGACGTCCCCACGGTGAGATCGGTCAGCGTGGTGGTGTCGCCGACTTCGCCGACAGACCGCGCACCCGCACCTTCCACCGGATGTCCGCGCTCGCCCAGCGGCGCCCGAAGCCCCCGTCCGAACGGCGCGTCGCCGACCTGGCCGCCCGGGGCCTGACCGACCGTACGATCGCCCGGCGGCGCTTCGTCGGCCCGCGCCTGTGCCTGCGCCTGTGCCTGTGCCGGTGCCGGTGCCTGCCCACGGTGGAGGTCACAGACGCAGGTGCGACGCCCCGTTGAGGTCGAGGATGGTGCCGGAGGCCCAGGTGGCCTCGAGGGAGGCCAGGTAGAGCACGGCCGCGGCGACCTCCTCCGGGGTGCCGACCCGCCCGAACGGGCTCTGGTCGCGCAGGGCCTGGCCGGACGGGCCGGCCAGGCGGTCGGCGACCCGGTCGGTGGCGGTGAACCCGGGGGCGACCGAGGTCACCGAGATGCCGTGCGGCGCCAGGGCGACGGCCAGGGACTGGCCGAGGGCGTGCAGCGCCGCCTTGCTCGCGCCGTACGCGGGGTGGTCCGGCTCGCCGCGGAAGGCCCCCCGCGAGCCGATGTGCACGATCCGGCCGGGTGCGCCGCGGGCGATCATGCTGCGGGCGACGCAGTAGCCGAGGTTCGCGGCGCCGAGCAGGTTGACGTCCACCATCCGGCGCCAGACGCGCTGCCAGTCCTCGTACGACACTTCGGCCACCGGGTGGGCGTTCGCCGCCGAGGTGGCCACGGCGGCGTTGTTGACCAGGACGTCCACCCCGCCGAGCGCCGCGTCCGCGTGCTCGGCGATGTGCTCGGCCGCCGACGGGTCGCCGAGGTCGCCGTCGACCAGGACGTGCCCCTCGCCGGGCAGCGTGGCCAGGGTCTGCTCGGCCTGCTGCCGGTCCGTCGCGTAGTGCACGGCGACGCGGTCGCCCCGGGCGGCGAACGCCTGCGCCACGGCCCGGCCGATGCCCCGGGAGGCGCCGGTGACCAGGACGCCCCTCATCGGGCGAACATCCGGGTCTCGTCGCGGAACGCCTTGAACTCCAGGGCGTTCCCGGCCGGGTCGAGCAGGAACATCGTCCACTGCTCGGCGGCCTGTCCGGCGAAGCGCAGGGACGGCTCGACGACGAACCCGGTGCCGGCGTCGGTCAGTCGTCGGGCGAGGGCCTGGAAGGCGTCGACGTCCAGCACCAGCCCGAAGTGCGGCACAGGGACGGGGTGACCGTCGACGGTGCCGTGCCCGGCGGGCTCGGGGCGGGGACCGGCGACGAGGTGCGTGACCACCTGGTGGCCGTGGAAGTCCCAGTCGACCCAGCCGTCGGTCGAGCGGCCCTCCGGGAGGCCTAGCAGACCGCCGTAGAACGCGCGGGCGCCGGCCAAGTCGTCGACGGGGATGGCGAGATGAAACGCGGGACGAGTCATGGTGCCCCACCTTGATCCCCGCACCCACTCAATGTCAACATTCGGACATGAACGATGAACCCCTGCCGAAGGTGGCCCGGCGCGGACTCGCCGACGAGGTCGCCGACCGGGTCCGCGACGCGATCCTCGACGGGCACTACCCGCCCGGCTCCCCGCTGCGCGAGGTCGAACTCGCCGAAACGCTGGGCGTGAGCCGCGGAGCCGTGCGCGAAGGGCTCGCCCAGCTGCAGCGCGAGGGGCTGATCCGCACCGGCTGGCACCGGCCGACCACCGTCGTCGCGGCCACCGCCGTCGACGTCGAGGAGGTCTACCGCGTCCGCGCCGCGCTCGACCGGCTGGCCGCCGTCACCGCGATGCGCCGGGCGACGCCGGCCCAGCTGGACCGACTCGACCGGCTCGTCGACGAGATGGCCGCCGAACTGGCCGCCGGCGCCGGCGTCCCGCGCCTGCTCGCCCTCGACATGGCCTTCCACGACCGGATCTACGAGGCCGCCGGGAACGGCCGGCTCACCGCGGCCTGGCAGGCCGTACGGTCCCAGGTGTTCCTGTTCCAGCTGCAGCGGGTCTCACTCGCCCAGGGCGGGTACCGCGCACTGGTCGTCGACGAGCACCGCGAACTCGCCCGCCTGCTGCGGGCGGGCGGTGACGAGCAGGAGCTCGACCGGCTCGCCGCCGAACACGTCGACACCGCCCGCCGCAGCCTGCTGGCGCTGCTGGCGGACCGGCCGACGACCGATCAGCCGCCCACGGAGCCGCCGGCGTCCCCCTGAAGGGTGCCGCGCCGAACGCTGCCGTGCCGAACAGTGCCGCGCGGGACGGTGCCGTGCCCGAGGGCGTCCAGCAGGGCGGACTGCCGGGCGGTCAGCCTGCCCTCCAAACGGGCCTTGTCCTGCTTGCGCAGCCAGGTGCCGGGACGGAACGCCGGATCGGCCGGGCCGCCGGTGCGGTTGACGGGCCCGGTGAGGGTGCCGCCGCCCTCCAGGTAGGCCAGCAGGCGCCGGTACGAGCGGTTCCAGTCCGGCTCCAGCCGCCACAGCTCGTCCAGCGCGTCGAGCTTCGCCCCCTGCTCGCCGGTCAGGTTCTCGGCCCGGCGCTGGCGGCGCATCCAGGCGCCCACCGCGTAGTCGTCCAGCTTGGCGGTCGCCGGGATCGCCAGGTGGCCGTACTGGTGCTGGAAGGCCCGCGCGTACGCGTAGCCGCGTTCCCAGGCGCCCGCGTGCTTCGACCAGATCATCCCGAGCGCGTCCAGTTCGGAGACCCGCGCGGGGTCGAGCAGGCCCTGGCCGCGCAGGTGGCGCTGCCGGGCGAGCCAGGAGGCCAGCTCACCGTGGACGGTCCGGTCGGTGGGGTCGAGGTGCCCGTGCTCCAGATGGAACACCGCCGCCACCGCGTACATGCGCTGCCACTCGGTGGCCCGCGGGTTGAAGACCCGCAGCTTCACCGCCCGCAGGATCGTGTCGGCGTGGCGCCGGGCGTCGATCCGCAGCCACTCCACCGGCGACTGCGGCGGCACGGTCCGCTGCTCCCCCTCGGCGGCCTCCGCCGAGGCGGCAGCAGGGGCGGCGGTGGCAGGGGCGGTGCCGGCGGCGGCTGCGGCGTGCTGGGGCTGGGCCCGGTGGGCGCGCAGCTCGGTGATCCGGCCCACCACCCGGGCGTCGTGCGCGGCCAGCGCCCGCAGGACCCGCCAGATCGTCCGGAAGGAGCTCGCCTCGAACTCCGCGTCGGCCTCCGCCTTCACCGCCTCCCCCGCGTCGCGCACCTCGGCCGGGTCCGCGGCCGCCGAGTCGTCGCCAGCGCTGTCGTCACCGGCGCCGTCGTCACCGACGCTGTTGTCACCGGCGCCGTCGTCACCGACCGCCGGCGTCGGCAGGTAGACCGGGATGACCACCCACGACACCTTGCCCTGCCGGTAGGACTGGCGCAGCGCCCGGCCCACCGCCTGCACGATGTCGATGACGCTCGACTTCGGGTCGGCGAAGCAGACCGCGTCCACCGCGGCGATGTCGATGCCCTCCGACAGCAGCCGGGAGTTCGCGAGGATCCCGCACTCCTCGCCCTCCTCGCCGGGTCGTTCGCCGGTGTGCGCCTTGAACTCCTCGAACGCGGCGCGGCGTTCACGCAGCCGGTCGGTGCCGGCCACCGCCTTCGCCCAGATCCGCTCCGGCCGGTCCGCGTCGTCGAGCAGCTCGGCCGCCCCCGCCAGGGTGCCGGCGAACTCGCGTGCCGCCGCCACCCGGGAGTGGAACGTGATCACCCGGCGCAGCCGGAGGTCGGCGACCGCGCGCAGCACCGCGATCTGCAGGGCCAGGCGCAGCAGTTCCTCGTTGGTGCGCTGCGAGCGCAGGTCGGCGACGGCGGGCAGGTTGAGCAGGTCGCGCAGGTCCTCGTCCGTGACCACCGGCACCAGCACCCGGTAGTCGGCGAGGTAGCCGTGCTCGATGCCCTGCCCGAGGGTCCAGGTGTAGACGGTGGGGCCGTAGATCCGCTCGTCGTCCATCGAGCAGAGCGCGGGCAGGGTCTCGCCGGCGACGTCGTCGAGGCCCGCCGTCGCCTTCCGGTCGTCGGCGATCCGCGGCGTCGCGGTGCAGTACAGCCGGCGGGCGGCGGGGACCTGCTCGTCGTCGTGGACGGCCGCCCACGCCTTGCCCTCGGAGCCGGCCGTGCGGTGCGCCTCGTCGACCACCACCAGGTCCCAGGGCCCGAGCCCGAACTGCTGGTGGGCCTGGACGATCCGCTCCAGCGAGGCGTACGTCGCGTACACGGTGACCGGCTCCGCCGGGCCCGCCGAGGCGACCAGGTCCGCGATCCGCGCGGCCTGTGTGGTCACCCGGGCGCGCACCCGGCCGCCCGCCTCCGCGCTCTCCAGCGCCTCCTCCCGCGAACAGGCCGCCACCGCCAGTCCCCGGCGCCCGCCCCGCAGCGACCACGCCTCGGCCGTCTGCTCCAGCAGCTCGATCGTCGGCACCAGCACCAACACCCGTCCCCGGGCCGCCAGTCGACGCGCGCACGCGGCCGCGATCAGCGTCTTGCCGGAGCCGGTCGCCGCCACGACCGTCGCGCGGCCGCCCGCCTTCACGGCCTTCACGGCGGCGGAGGTGGCCTCCTTCTGGAACCAGTGCAAGGGCACCGGATTCACCGCCGCGACACCGGGCGCCTGCCCCGGGACCGTGGTCCCGGTGGCGGCGGTCGTCATGGTGTCCACGGCGCGGGTGTCTCCTGTTCCTCTGTTCTCGGGGCTGGTTCGCCGGTTCGTGCGGGGCCCGGTACGTGACGGCCCCGGCGGAGTCCCTCAGGACGACGACCGGGCGAGGATGCAGAACTCGTGGCCCTCCGGGTCGGCCAGGCACCGCCACGGGACGTCGCCCTGGCCCACGTCGAGGTCGGTGGCGCCGAGCGCCCGCAGCCGGGCCACCTCCGCCTCGTGATCGTCCGCGGGGTACCGCAGCAGATCGACGTGGACGCGGTCCGGCACGGTCTTCACGTCGGGCGTGCGGATGAACTCCAGGTACGGGCCGACGCCCTTGGCGGAGCGGAACACCGCACTGTCGTCGGTCACCTCGTGCAGGGTCCACTCCAGCGTCTCGCCCCAGAACCGCGCCATGGCCCGCGGATCCGCGCAGTCGACCACCACCGCGGCGATCGGCCCGGTGTCCCGGTACACCTCCCGGGGTTCCAGCACGCAGAACTCGTTGCCCTCCGGATCGGCGAGCACCGTCCACGGCACCTCGCCCTGGCCGACGTCGACGGGCGTCGCCCCGAGGGCCCGCAGGCGTGCGACCAACTCGGCCTGATGGGCCGCGGATGTGCTGGCGAGGTCGAGGTGCACCCGGTTCTTCACCGCCGTCTTGGCCTCCGGAACGGCGACCACGTCGACGCAGATCCGCTCCGGGTCCCGCCAGTCGTGGCCGACGCGCCCGACATTGGTCTCGCCGGGCTGCGCACTGGAGACGCTCCAGCCGAGCGCCTCCGCCCAGAACCGGCCGACGGCCGCGTCGTCAACGGCCTTGATGTTCACCAGAACAGGTCGCAGTCCCATACCGATGATCCTAGGCGCCCGCTCCGCGACGTCCGTGCCGGGCCGGTGCGTCCCCGCACCCGCACCCGCACCCGCACTCCACGATCAGCGCAACCGTCCCGACCGTCCGGCCCCGGCATCCGGCGCGGAGCCCGGACTCGGCAGGCCGGGCACCGGTGGACCAAGGACCGGCGGGCCAGGGACCGACAGCCCGGTGGCCGCGCCGGTGAGGTGCCGGTGGATGCCGTCGAGGAAGCGGGCGACGGTACGACCGGCGGTGACGGTGTCGGGGTGGCGCGTACGCAGGAACAGGCCGTCGCGGGTGCGGGAGAACCAGAGCTGGACGGTGTCGGTGACGGCGGCGCGGCTGAGGTGGTGCGGGTTGCGTGCGCGCGGGGGCTCACCGGTGGTGCTGACCGTGCGGTAGTCGAGGTAGGAGAGCATGAAGACGTCCCCGCCGGTGGGCCGCAGCCGATCGCCGAGGGCGGCGACCGTCGCGCTCAGCGGCAGCCCGGCCGTCTCCCGGGAGCGGCGGAACGCGGCCCGGGCGGTCGGGAGCGCGGCGGTGAGAGTGCCGGCGCCGCCGAGGTCGAGCGTCAGCGGCGCGACGGTGGTGAACCAGCCGATCGAGCGGGCCGACTCGGGTCGGTGCCGGGTGTGCAGGGGCACCAGCAGCCGCAGGGGAGCCGCCGCGCCCGCGGCGCGGACCGCCAGCGCGGTGGCGGCGAGCAGGCCGGTGAAGAGGGTGCCGTCCGCCTGCCGGCAGCGGTGTTCGAGTGCCGCCGTCCCGGCTGCGCCGAGGAGGACGCGGTGATCGCTGCGTTGGGGCGGGACGCTCCCGCCGGGGTCCGTTCCGAGCGGCAGCGGGAAGCTCGGCAGGGCGCCGTCGCCCTCGGCGAGGAACTGCTCCCAGACGTCCAGGGCACGGGTACGGCTGACGCTACGGGCGCGGGTGAGGCCGTCGGGGTCCGGCGGGCGGACGGTGCGGTGGCCCGCGTGTCCGGCGCTCGGGGCGAGGCGGGGCGTACGGTCCCGGGTGAGCGCGCCGAGGATCTCGGTGAGCTCCTCGGCGGCGATCGCCAGCGAGTGGGCGTCGGCGTGGCAGTGGTCGAACCCGCACACGACGGTCGTACTCGCCTCGCGCAGGACGGCCGCGCACGCGTACGAGGGCCAGGCCAGCGGGCGACAGGCCTGGTCGAAGAGCGCGGTGAGCCGCTCTCGTACGCCGTGGTGGTCCTCTCCGGCGCCCTCCTCGGCAGCGGTGCGTGCGGCGGTGAATGCGTCGGTGCGTGCGACGGTGAATGCGAGGGAGTCCACGGGGACGGCGAATCGTTCCGCCCGGTCGTCGAGGCCCGCCCCCGGTCCCGTCTCCAGTCCGGTCCGCAGTCCGGTCCGCAGGGTCGGGTGGCGACGGGCGAAGCGGGTGAACCCGGCGGCCAGCACGGCGGGGTCGACCCGGAACGTCAGGTCGAAGGCGCACGCGAGCCAGTTGCGGGCCTGCGGGCGGTGCAGCGCGGAGGCGAGGTGGAACCGCTCGTTGGCACTCAGCGGCTCGCCGGTCGCCGGGGCACCTGCCGCCGCGGCGACCGTCTCGGCCGTCGGGGCCAGGACGACCAGCCGGCCCGGAGGCGGCCGGTAGTCGTCGACCGTGATGACGTGCACGATCACACCCCGCCGACCGGGGCCGGCTCCATCGCGGCAGCCCGGGGAAGTCCCAGCGCCGCCGACGGCGTGCCCTGCAGCCCGCAGAGAACGGCGTCCTGCGGCCCGCGCACGGCGGAGTCCAGGATCCGGCGCAGGTGCCGGAGGTAGCGGTGGACGCTGTCGTGGGCGACCGGGTTGTCGGGGTAGGCGACGGTCAGACGCAGCCCCTGCCACAGCCGCCACAGCCAGACGGACACCCCGCTGACCGGCGCCCCGGAGCCGAGGACGCCGAACCTGGCGGCGGTCCAGTCCCGGGAGCCGGGGGTGTGCCGCAGGTCGACGTAGGAGAGCACCGGCGGCACGGTGTTCCCGAGGGCGAGGGCCGCGGCCGGGTGCAGTTCGAGCACGCGGGCGGGAGACACCTCGGCCATGGCGTGGGCGCGCCCGAGCGCGTCGTGGGCGGCCGTGGCGGTGTCGACGAACGACCGGCCCTGCGGTACCGGGAACTCCACGGGCACCAGGTTGACGAACCAGCCCTGCGCCGCGTGCCAGCGCCGCTCGCCGCGCGTGTGGGCGACCATCAGCCGCCGGTAGTGCGAGGTGCCGGCGAGCTCGTGCTCGGCGAGGGCGAGGGCACCGACGGCCCCGGCGGCGAAACTGCTCCCCCCACGGCGGCAGGCCCGGGCGAACTCCTCCGCCTGCGGGAGGTCGAACAGGTCGACGGTCTCGTACACGGACGGGTGCCGGCCCCCGGGTTCGACGCCCAGGGGCAGGGCGAAGGAGGCGGGCAGCCCCCGGCTCAGGAAGTCGACCCAGCGGGCGGCCACGGGGTGGGCCGGGTCCAGCGCGGCGTTGCGCCGGGCCTCGGCCAGGCAGTAGTCGAGGTGGCTGCCGGTCTCTGGCAGCCTGGCGGGCGCCCCGCCGGTCTCGGCGGTGTAGAGGGCGCGGATCTCGGCGAATACCCGTGCCAGCGAGCAGCCGTCGGTGTGGGCGTGGTCGACGGCGAAGAACAGCGTGGACTTCTCGTCGCGCACCACGGCTCCGGCCACGAAGCCCGGCCACGTCACCGGGTTGATCGCCTCGGCGAACCGTTCACGCATCCACGTCCGGACGGCTTCCCCGCTCGTACGGACGCCGAGGCCGACCGGGCGCACCGTCACCGCCTGCGGCGGCAGCAGACGGCGCGTCAAGCCGGCTCCGTCGGCCGTGAACCAGGTCCGCAGGGCGTCGTGCCGACGCAGCCAGGCCTGCCAGGCCCGGGCGAGCGCGGCGACGTCCACCCGCCCCGGCAGGTCGAAGAAGGTCGCCAGCCAGCCGTGCCCTTCCTCCGGTGCCGTGAGGTAGCGCCGCACATGGGTGGCCTGGACGTCGCAGGCGCCGACGGGATGGGCGGGCCCGCCGCCCGCCACCAGTGCCGACGCCGGCGCCGACGCCCTGAACTCGACGAGTTCGCCGGGCTCGGTCAGGTAGTCACGGATCGGGAACACCAGCACCGTGGTTCACGCTCCTGTTCACGCAGACGTTCGTCCGCACCATTGGTCGACAGCGCGGGATTGCCGTGAACGGCCTTTCCTCCCATGGCCGTTCACCCGCCGGGTCGGATCCGTCGCAAAGGGGCCGACGACCGCCCGCTGGTGCGGGGCACACCGGGGAATGTCCACGACGCCGAGGCCACCGCGCACCTCCGCGTCGACGGTCAGTGCGGCAACGATAGGGGCGAACAACGGCTCCGCCGGTGCCGCCACTCCGTCGGGGCCGGCTCGGGCCGCCGTGCGGCGCCGTGAGCGGCCCAGGGGGGCTGTCAGCGGGCCGAACGCCCGTCCGGCCGACTCGACCGCCACGCGCCGCGGCCGCGGGTCCTCACGGGATCTCCCTCCGGTCCGACCGTCAACGGCGCGCCGGTGGTTCGGATCCGGAGATCGGCCCCACGGTGGCGCCGTTGGTGCTTGCCTGATCGGGTGGGCCGGCACAGGCGGTCGTGGCCGATGTGGAGGTGCGATGAGGGTCGTGTTCGTGCACGGGGCGTGCGTACGGGACGGAGCGTGGTGGTGGCACCGCACCGCCGAGCTGCTGGAGGAGCGGGGGGTGCCGAGCGTGGCTCCGGCGCTACCCAGCTGCGGCGAGGCGGGCATGCCCGGCGGCGTCGACGGTCCGGGACTGCCCGAGGACGTTGCCGCCGTGCGACAGGTCCTGTCGGCCGGCGACGAGCCGACCGTCGTGGTCGCCCACAGCTACGGCGGCATCGTCGCCTCGGAAGCCGCTGCGGGAGTGGGGTCGGTTCGCCACCTGCTACTGGTCTCCAGCTACCTGCCCGAGGTCGGGCAGAGCCTGTCCGAGTTCGGGGACGGCGGCCCCGCCCCGTTCCTCGATGTCGACCCCGAGGCCGGCACGTTCGGGGTCCGCCGCGAGCTCCTCGTGGACACCTTCCTCCACGACTGCGCCCCCGAGGTCCAGGCCCGGGCGGCGGACCACCTCGCCCGGCAGAGCCTGCGGGTGACCGGACAGCCGGTCGGGGCGGCCGCATGGCAGCAACTGCCCTCGACCTACCTCGTCTGCGCTCAGGACCGGGGCACCCCGCCACGGCTGCAGCGCGAGTTCGCCCGCCGGGCCGGCCACGTCGTCGAACTCGACGCCGGCCACCACCCGTTCCTGTCCCGGCCCGCAGCGGTCCGGGACCTGCTGCTGCGCCTGTGACGGCCGCCGCGGACGACGCCGCCCCGGTGGCCGATGTCAACCGCCCGCAGCCCGGCCGAGGCGTGCCGTCACGGTCCGAGTGACCGAGCGCTTCGCTTGACGAGTCGAGTGCGGCCGGGCAGGCCTTGCCGGAACCGGCTCGGTGAACCCGGTGCATTGCCCGCGCGTCCTTCAGCAGCTGAACGCGGCCCCGGGTTTGGCCGCCGTCCGGCACGGAACGAGTCAACCGTGCAGACAAACGTGGCAGTCGAAGCGGGCAACGATCGCCGAGCGCGACGACGCGGCGCAGCGTGGCTCGGGCGCGGCGCGGCGTGGCTCGGACACGGCGCGGCGTGGCTCGGGCCTGGCTCGGGCGTGGGCAGATCATCTCGGCCGCCGTCCAGGTGCCGGCCGAGCCCGGCCCTTCACAAGCCCCGGAGGACGTCATGACCACACGAAGGCACCGGCGGTGACGGCCCCCGGAGCGCCGCCGCGGCCGAGCGGCCGACGTCTGCTGCTCGGTCTCGTCTGGGACATCGTGGTCCCGATCGCGCTGTACTACGGCCTGCGCGCCGCCGGCGTCAGCGTCTTCGTCGCGCTGCTGGCCGGCGCCCTCCTGCCGGCGCTCACCACGGCGGTGCAGTGGCATCGCACCCGCAGCCTGGAGGGCATGGCGGGCTTTGTCGCCGGGACCATGCTGCTCGGCGTCGCAGCCGCGCTGGTCAGCGGCAGCCCCCGGTTCCTGCTGGCCAAGGACGGCTGGCTGACCGGCGTGGCCGGGCTCTGGTTCCTGATCTCGATCAGGGCCAGGCGCCCGCTGCTCTTCCACGCCGGACGCCCCCTGCTGGAGGGGCGGTTCCGCTCCGACGGCACCTCCTGGGACGTGCTGTGGGAACGCGAGCCGGCCTTCCGACGGATCTGGCGGGTCTCGACCGCGATCTGGGGCGTGGCGATGCTGCTCGACGCCGCCGTGCGGGTCGTGATGGCCTACACGCTCCCCGTGGACGTGGTGCCCGGTCTCGGCGCGCTGCTCTGGCCGGTCACGCTGGTGCTGTTGCAGCTGGTGAACGGCGTCTACTACGAGGTGGCCGGGCTCTGGCGGCTCACCTCCGGTACGGCCACGCGCCCGGCGGACGGCTGAGCGCCCGCCTGCGGCGCCTCCGTCACTCCCGCTGTGACGGAGCGCTTCAGTCGGCCGGTTGGGTGTTGACCGGGCACGGAATCGCCCGGTTTGGGCCAGGGGCCTGGTCCGGGCGCCACGTACGGGATCTTGAGACCACGAGCAGCCCATGGCAGGCTCATGCCGCATGATCGATGAGTTCGCGAAGGACAACCTGCACGGGAGACTGCGGCGGGACCGCGAGGCACTGCTCTGGAAACTCGACGGCTTGTCCGAGTACGACGCCCGCCGACCTCTGACAGCGACCGGGACCAACCTCCTCGGCCTGGTCAAACACGTGGCCACCGTCGAGGCCAGGTACTTCGGCGAGGTCTTCGACCGACCTTCCCCGGAACCGCTGCCCCGGTGGCAGGACCACTCCGCCGGCAGCGATCTGTGGGCGACCGAGGACGAGACCCGCGATCAGATCATCGCGTTCTACCGGCGCACGTGGGAACACTCGGACGCGACGATCAACGAGCTTCCCCTCGACGCCCCCGGCCACGTGCCGTGGTGGCCGGAGCCTCATCCCAACACGAACCTGTTCGCCATCATGATCCATGTCCTCGGCGAGTCCATCCGGCATGCCGGGCACGCCGACGTCCTGCGCGAGGGTCTCGACGGCCGGACCGGGTTGCGCGCCGAACACGAGAAGCAGATCGACGAGGAAGCCCGTACAGCCCACTGCGCGAAGATCGAGCAGGCCGCCAGGTCGGCCGCGCCGATCAAACCGTGAACGACAAGCTCATCGGACTGACGGCAAGCCAAACGCTCAGTCGGCCGAATCAACCGCTCACTGGCCGACTGAAGCGCCCCGTCACACCCGGCCGTCCGAGCGGGCCCCTACGCCGGCACCCAGGCGCGGACCTCCAGGTAGGTGATGTCGGCGTCCTCGACCGCGCGGCCGGTCTCCACCAGCCAGGCCCGCATCGCCTCGGTGACGTCGCCGTGGTGGGCGGCGACCCGCCGGGACCACTCGGCGGCGTCGAAGCCGCCGGTGCTCGCGGAACCGTAGGTGCGTTCCTCGGTGCCGTCGGCGCGGGGGACGAACCCGCGGCGCAGGCCCGGTGAGTCCTCGGTCGAACCGGCCGACATCGTGAACTGGTCGGCGCGCATCCGCACGGTGAAGGCGAGGCGGCCACCGGCCCGGCCGGTGGCGTGGACGACGGGGGCAAGGTGGGAGGCGCCGGAGCGGATGGCCTGGCGCCCGGCGCGGCCGGCCATCGACCCGCCCTCCTCGCCGACCACGTCCTTGCCGCGGACGCGGGCCTTCTGCCCGGTCCTGGTGCGGCGGCGTTCGACGTTCTCCTGCGCGATCCCGGTGAGCGCCTCGGTGTCGCGCTCGCCCCCGCGCACCGCCCGTACGACCTGGCGCAGCGCGTCGACGAACGCCGCGCCCTTGCCCTTGGTGAAGAACTGCGACACCAGCGAGGCGTCGCGGCCGAGCATCCTGGCGACCTGACGCTTGGTGAAGCCCTGGTCGACGAGCTCCTGGGTCAGGCGGGCGGCCTCGTTGGGGTGCTGCGGGTCGGCCGGGCTCACCGGTCACCTCCGGCGGCTCGTTCGGCCGCGGGTTCGGCGGCGGGTTCGGCCGCGAGTTCGGCGGCGAGTTCGGCGCGACCTTGGGCGCGCAGTCGGAGGTACTGCTCCTGGCTGGTCGGGTGCGGGACGGGGCCGGTCAGGTGGCCCTTGAGCAGGTAGTCGCCGGGTTCGCCCCGGTACGGCCACGGCCGGCGCTCCGTCAGCGCGATGCCGTCGGTGCCGAAGTACACGACCGTGCCGGGCCTGGCGTGCAGGGCGCCGGCGACGCCGACGACCTCCTTGCCCTGCCGGTACTTCATGTCCAGCAGGGCGGTCCGCGCCCCCGACCACACGTAGGCGGCCCACTCGGGGTGGGCGTACGGGTCCCGGGAGAACCCGGCCTGGCGCTGCCACGTCACCACGGCGCCGTCCTGGCCGAGGATCTCCACCCCGGCGGGCAGCGTCTCACCGACCGATGTGGTGCCGGAGACCAGGCGGGGGCGCTGTGCGAAGCCGCCGAGGCCGAACAGCAGGACGGCGCGGACGGCGCGGGAGGCGAGGTAGGCGGCGGTGCGCTGCCGCTCGTCGGCGTGCACCTTCGACAGGCCGGTCAGGTCCGCCCAGGCGGCCTTCAGTCGCTTGCCCCAGTCGTCCAGCGGCTTGCCGTCCTCCCACACCAGGCCGCTCAGGACCTCGATCCGCCACGGCCCGAGGTGGTTGGAGAGCGCGAGGTGGACCTCCGCCCCGCCCGCCCAGGTCGTGAACGTGGCACCCGGCTCCGACGGGTAGACCCAGGCGCGGTCGCCGGTGACGGGGGCCGGGAGCAGGCCGACGTGCTCCCACCCGGCCGGGACGGTGACCCTGACGTTCCAGTGCGAGCAGGACATCAGGGCCTTGGTCTGTTCGGCCTCGGTCATCGCGGCGAAGGCCCGCGCGGTGATCCGCTGCGGGGTGCCGACCGGGGACTTCCACAGGTGCTTGGCGTAGGCGAAGGTGCGGTCGTACTCGACCAGGGCGGGCAGCTCGTCCGGGACGCGCGGCGGCAGGACCAGCTCGGTGCGACCCTGGCCGGCGGTCGCGTGCAGCAGGCCGCGCAGTTCCTCGGACAGCACCGGGTAGCCGCCGGCGAACCGGCCCTTGGTCGGGACGGTGCGCGACCACAGGTCCCGTCCGGTCTGGCTCGGCGAGCCCATCAGGACGACGTCGTCCCAGTGCCTGCGCAGCGCCTGCCACAGCAGCTTGAACGCCTCGCGCACCGTCACCACGTCGGCGCCGTCCGGGTCGAACCACTCCCCCACCGAACGGATCTCGGTGCTGTCGCCGTCAGGGGCGGCGACGGGAGCGTAGCGGCCGACGGGCTGGCGCTGATGCACGAAGTGCCCGGCCAGCCGGTCGCGGCCCGCGCCGACGGCGGTGGTCCACCGCTCGGAGGGGGTGTTCAGCCAGGCGGCGACGGCGTCCTTGAGCGTGCTGTACCGCTCGGCTCCGTCGTGCCAGGGGGCGCCGGCGGTGATGTAGACGCGCTCGGTGCCGGGGGCGGCGGCCAGGACGGCGTCCAGGATCTCGCCGGGCGTACGGGCGCCGAGGGTGAGGCGCACGACCCGATCGCGCACCGCGAGGTCGCCGGTCGCGGCGTCCAGGAACACGGTGGCGCGGGCCTGCTGGACGAAGTTCGGTCGCTTGGACAGCAGCCCGGTGGTCACGGCCTCGAACCGGTCCCCCGCCGGGCCCTCGGGGACGGTGGGCAGCTCGCGGGGGCCGACCTCGGGCAGCGGAGCGGCGTCGGCGTCCGGCCTGGCCTCGGCCGCCGGGTGCGGCGGGGCAGCGACCGGAGCGACCGGAGCGACTGAGGCCGCGGGTTCGTCTGACGTAACGGCGGTGGCGGTGGCGGGAGCGGTGGCGGGAGCGGTGGCGGCAGGGTTCTCGGCGGCGGCCTGCTCGGCAGCGGGGCCGGCCGGGCGGGTCAGCGCCGGGGCCACCGCGACCGGACCCACGGGCTCGGGCGCCTGCTCCTGCTCCTGCTCCTGCTCCGGCCGCAGCTCCGGCTCCGGCCCCCCCACGACGGCGGACCGCTCCCCCGCCGGGGCGGCGCGGACGGCGGACGGGGTCGGGTCCAGCACCGGGGCGAGCCGCACCACGTCGCCGAGCGTCAGACCGGCGGCCTTGGCGATGGCGTCGGCCTTCGCGCCTTCGAACCCCGCGAGCCCGGTGACCCGGCGCGCGCGCTGGGCGGCGAGCTTGTCGAGTGCCTTCCGGGCGGCCGCGACGGCCTTCTCCGCGGCGGTGATCTCCGCGCGCAGCTCCCGTAGTCCGGCGAGCTCGGCGGTGTACGTCTTGCGGTCCATCAGCGGGTCACTCCCCTTCCCCGGCGGCGACCGCGGCAGCGACCGGAGCGGTGGGAACGTAGGCGATCGGGCCGCCTGACACCGACGGCAGGCGGGTGCCCAGCAGCACATCGGCCAGCCGGGCATCCTGCGGGTCGACGGGGCCGGCGGCGTTGGCCGGGGCGGTGAGGTCGGCCAGGCGGCCGGCCAGGCGGGCCGCCGGGAACCGGAAGCGGGCCGCGGTGCCGGCGGCGCCGTCGGACTCCCACAGCGTCAGACCGGTCAGCACCGCCACGACGAACCCGGTCACCGTCACCGGCAGCACGCCTCCGGCCGCGACCCGGGCCGGATCGCACCGCCACCAGCCGGACAGCGAGGCCAGCAGCTGCGCGTCGTCCAGCGCCGTCCCGAAACCGACCCAGTCCCGGCCCGGCTCGTCCACCCGCCTGAGCGCGTCCGAACGCAGCACGGCCACCTCCGCCGTACCGAGCCCGCTCAGGTCCGCGACCGGCCGGTCCTGCAGCGCCTGCAGCGCGGCCAGCGGGAACACCTGCCGCCCCGTCCCCCGCACGCCGGGCACCACGCCGGTCGCCATCAGCTTCTTCACCGTCGGGATGGAACACCCCAGCGCCGACCCGGCCTGCCCGGTCGTCACGAACACACCCAGACCTCCACGCCCACGCCTCTGCAGCTGACTCCAAAGACTAGTCCACCCCACGCCGTCCCCCCGGCAGGCACCCTGCCGCGCCCGCTCCTCCACGGCCGCCGCCCCCAACCGTCACCGCGACGGTGGGGACGGTGCGGGCATCCCATGACCCTTGTCGCCGGGTGTCAGAGCTTCCGCAGGCACAGGACCATCGAGCCGAGGTCCGTCGAGCTGTTGTCGCCGAGGGACCAGCTCGGGACGGCCTCCGCACAGGTGTTCTCCGTCGGCGCGTCCAGGCGGGCGAGCACCCTGAAGTACGCGTAGGCCCTGTTGTCCTCGCGCATGGCTGCGCGGACCTCCAGGAGGCCGCACGGCATCGTGAGCCACTTCGCGGCGCCGCCGGTCCTGCCGTCGTCGACGGGGTACTCCTGGCCGACGCAGTCGCCGGCCTGGACCGTGGCGATGTCCTCCTCGAACAGGGAGGTGAACACGCTGACGAAGCCCAGGATCAGGGCGAGTACGACGAGCACTCCGACCGTGTGCGGGGTGTACCGCAGCACACCCCGCGCGTACCGACGGTACGGGCCGGCCTCGCGCGGATCAGCGGCGGACAGCGGCTTCATCGGATGCTCCCCCATCGGTCCCCATCAACACTGAGCGGATCAGTGTCGGAAGCGAAAGGATCCCATCAACTCCTCTGCCAAATAGCCGATTTGATGAAGCATGGCAACCCGCAGCCGGAACGTTGCCCGTCGTCGCTTGTCACCGGTGCGGGACGGGTACGCCCGCCGCGCGGAGCCGGGCCTCGGTGAGCGCGGTCAGCCGGGCCGAGACGGGTGCCTGGTCGCCGCGGTGGTCGTTGATCAGCCGGTACTGGGCGCCCGCCCCGCGCCAGGCCCGCCGGCCGGCCGGGTCGCCCAGCAGTGCGGGGTTGGCGAGGTAGTGGTCGGCCATGGCGGTGGCGAGTTCCTCGATCCTGGGGTCGTCCGGCGCCCAGGTCTCGGCCTCGCAGCCGCGTTTGGCCAGGTCGACGTACACCGGGTCGTCCAGGCAGCGTTCGAGCCGGGACAGGAAGCCGTCGAAGCCGTCCGGCACCATCGCCCGGGCCAGGACCAGGGCCTCGCGCTGCGCGGCCACGTAGTCGGGGCCGAAGCCGAGCCCGGGCATCCGCTCCAGGAGCGCGCAGGCACGGTCGGGCAGCAGAGCCCGGTCGCCCTCGGCGAGCCGGTGCAGCGTGTCACGGCGCGCGCTCAGCTCCTCGATCCGCTCGGTCAGCCGCCGCCCGACGTCGGCGAGGGCGGCGGCGAACTCCTCGGCGTCGGCGTCGGCGTCGGCGTCGAGCAGGGGCCCGATCTCGGCCAGCGGCACCCCGGCGGCCGCCAGCGTGCGGACCTGTACCAGCCGCAGCAACTCGGCCGACCCGTAACGCCGGTAGCCGGAGACGTCACGTGGCGGCTCGGCGACCAGCCCGGTCTGGTGGTAGTGCCGCAGTGTCTTCACCGTGACTCCGACGAAGGCCGCCGCCTGTCCGATCGTGACGCCGTTCACCATCTGCTCGACCTGCCTCGGGTTCGTGGTGGACGGGCCACGCCGGCCCTACGCGGCGCGACCCCGGTTCGACTGCGACCGTCGCGCCCCGCACGCGCGACCGAAAAGCAGAGCGATCCCCTCGAAGCGTACGGGCACGCGTGCCCCGCACGGGAGTTCAGCCCGTCAGCCGTGCCGGGTCAGGCGCTCCGCTCCGGCGCGGCTGCGCCTGCCCGCACTGCCGGCCCAGTGGCCCCGCTCGTCGTTCGCCCGCATCGGCGCCCCGAGGAAGCCGGATCGGACGATCTCCTCGATCGCCTCCCGCAACTCCGGACGGTCCTGCCCCCCGTTCGAACGAGGTGGTGGACATGTCGCTCCTTCACATCCGTGACGCCCGACTCCCCACCGGGCCGCCCCCCCCCCCCCGAGCCTCCACCCCGCTCCAGGGTCAACCTCGACGGTGATCCGGCTCACAGCCGTCACCGGCCCGGGAGGACGCCGACCGAGGCTCGGCGAAACCCTGCGCCGCGGCCTTCGACCTCGGACGGATCGATGAAGCAGCGGCGGCGTCCCGGCTGCCCCCGAGCCCGTAGTGATCCCATGGGCCGTCGAGGCGACGCCGAGAGCGCCCGGACATACTCCATGTCTAATAGATGTTTACAGCGTCTTTTGTGTTCAACGCGCCGAACGCAGACCACCGTCCCGCGCGAAAACGCACCTTCGCGCGCGACAACGGCCCCTTCGGGCTCCAAAACCACCTCGGAAACCACTTTGCATGCATGCGTCAACCCGCCGACGCGTCGGAGCGACTTGAGAGGTTCACGACCAACGAGGTTCCCCTGGCTTACGTGATCCACGATCCGCCACATTGGTCAGCGGACATCGAGGGTCATCCCATCGCCAGGCTCGTGCCCACCATCCACCGTAGGGATCACGGCCCAGCACGACAGAGGGCGCCAACGGGCTCGCGAGCGCCGGTGCCCACCGACGTGCCGCTTGGTGACTGCTCAGCTGTTCGGGCCGCAGATGTCTTTGCCGGGCTGCCGGCGGGAGTACCGGACAGTGGCGCACTCTGAGATCGCTGGCCTGCCGCCCTCGGCAGCGGTCTGGCTGTAGAAGACCCCACCCCAGGCATCCGAATTTTCCGCGGAAAATTCGGAGACATCGGGCGACCCTCGAACCCAGTCGCCGCGGGCGGTGGCACAGGGTCGATCCTCGGACCCACTCAAGCCGAGCCGGCGTCAGATCGCGATGGGCCTCTCCCCCGCACTCGGCCCTCTGCCCCCGCCGCCAACCGCCATCGGCGGCGACGTGCCGAAGGCGTCACAGAATTTTCCGCGGAAAATTCGCGGCTGCCGGAGGCCTGGCTTCTCGCCGTGTCAGTACCAGGCAGCCTTCGTCGTCGTTGGGAGTCGACTCCCCCGGCACCGCCATGGCTAAGCCGATCACGGCATGAAGGGGGCCGGTCGGAGGATCGGATCGGCATCCGGTCCCAACCGTCCGCAGACCCCCGGAATTTTCCGCGGAAAATCAGTGGGTCGGCTCGGTCCCCGGCCTCCGGCCCAACCGAGTCGCCGAACCCTCAGACGGAGCCGCTGTCCACAGCACTCAACGGATCTCGGCCATGGCTGCACGGTGTCCGGCACATCGCATGATCACCGCTCCCGCCTCCGGGTCGATCAGGGCATTCACTCACTGACCGTGCCACAAGCCTCGGCATCGTCTTCACTGGGCCAGCGGCCTTCGATGTGCAGCTGGACGAGCGCGGCGTGCGAGAGCGGGCTGCTGTGGTCGGTGACGTCTCCGTTGGTCGTGTAGTCGAGGAGTACGACGTCGTCCTTGTTCCTGATCAGCTCGACCAGGTCGGCAACGCGGTGCTCCAGGATCCACCGGTAGGCCGGCAGGTAGATCCGGCGCCGCGCTGTTTCATAGGGCAGCAGCCGGTCGCCGTGCAGACCGGCTCGGTGGCCTTGGACGGGACCGTATCGACGTACGGTCCGCTTCAGCCCCTTCATCGTGGTGACCGCCAGCCTCGCGGGGTCGACGTCGGAGTCCTGGAAGACCTTGAGGGCCTGCCAGATCCCCTCCACCGACTGACTGGTCACCCCATCGCTGTAGGGAACGGGGATGCCACCGTGCGGGTAGAAGGGGCTCAACCGCACCCACGGTTCCGATGCCTTGGAGGTCACGTCGATGATCTCCGCACCGGGGAAGGCGGTAGTCAGTAACGTCGTCGCACGGCGACGGTTGGCAACTCGGATCGGCATCTGGGGCCCCTCCCCTGGTTCGATGACATCAACCACCGAGCATCCCCGATGCCACTGACACCCCGGCTGCCCGCAGCCCCGGGCGCCACCGACGAGCAGCCAACGCACGGAAATCCTGCAGGTGTTCGAGGCGAAGCGGAGAGGGCCGCTGAGCACCGACTGTCCTCTGCCACTGAACCCTGACCTATTGCCACTGAGCTTTGACCAACGTCGGTTCGTGACATCGAAGTTTGATCGCCGCGGCTCAGCGGCCGGCCCGGGGCGGTCCTCCTGGCCGGGGAGGTCGGCCGGAGCCGAGGCGCTGGCGGGTACTCACGGGCTGCTCCTGACGGTGCTGGTCCCTTCTTGCGGCCGATCCCGAGAGCACCGAGCAGGGATTCGCACGCCGCTTCCGGGTCCTCCATCGAGCGGCTCACCCCGGCGTGCGTGCACTGGAGGGGGCTCCTTCAGGCTCGCTCGGAGCGAGGGCCGTCACCCGGTAGCCGTGAGGACGTCCAGGAATCGAGCGTGGTCGACCGAGACCGAGATCCGCGTCCGGGTGCCGGCCGCCGGACGCGCACCCCAGGCGCCGCGCTCGCGGTACACCTCGACCTCGCGGAACGCACAGACGGATTCGTCGAGCGCCACGGCCGCCGCGAGCGGGTCGTGGAAGGCCTTGCCTGCGCGGCGCTTGGCCAGGTAGACCCCCATGCCCTCCCGCACGAGCGCCATCCCGGGTGTGAGCCGCCGCGCCGACAGGGCGGCGTGCATCGCGCCGTCGTAGACGACGCCGTGGCAGACGTTCTTCGAGACGAGCACCCGCTCACCAACGTGGGGCGATCGCAGCAGCTTCAAAGCGGCGTCCGGGGCGCCGTTGAAGTTGAACGTCGGGCAGGTCTCGCGTCCCTCGAACTTGGGAAGACGGTGTTCGGGCGGGACGACGGAGTCGCCGGCGAAGCCGCCCTGCGCGACCCAGCGGGCGATGCGCACGTCCGGTTCCCGTTCCAGGAGCATGCCGGGATTCTTCAGCGGCGCCCCCGTGAGCAGCGTCGCGTCCCCGCTTGCGAAGGCGTCCCGCAGCAGCTGCCAGGCCTCGACGTCGGGTTCGCGAGCCGGAACCTTCCCAAGCCATCGGCGGTGGAAGCCCGACACCGGCTTCACGTCGGTGCCGGGCCGGTACGCACCGACCGGCACGGGCACCCCGAGGCGCCCGAGGAGGTGCTTGACGATGCCGACCTGCTCATCCGATCCGGGCATCACCGTCACGGCTACCAGGCGTGCCCACGGATGGGTCGCGAGGGCACACAGGGTGAAGACATCGTCGGGGTCGCCGGTCTCCATGTCGAACACGATCGGGATTGCCATACCCGCGACCGTACCGATCCGACGGAGCGTCACCAACGGAATATCGGCGAGACGAGCGCGTTCGACCGCCTCCTGTTCGGCGGCGCCCACGTCACCTCTTCATCCGCCTCACTCCTCCTGAAGGCCGCCTTGATCCGGCGCGGAGCACCGCTGCGGGTGATGACCTCACGAAGGCGTTCGACCTTCGATGTCACGAACCGACGTTGGTCAAGGTTCAGTGGCAATCGGTCAGGGTTCAGTGGCAGAGGACACCGACGCCTGCCACTCCGCGAGCCGGATCGGCGCGGGACCGGGCTCGGAAATTTTCCGCAGAAAATTCGGACCCACGGCGAGCTGCCGGGCTGGGCGGACTCGGCCGGCCGGACGACGGCCACAGTCGAAGGGGGCCGTGTCCGGTCAGTCGCAGATCCCGAGATGCAGGATGGTGGCCCAGTCCCTGGAAACCAACAGCAGGTTGCGCCACCAGATGTAGCCCGTGTGCGGGCCACTGACATCGCCGGAGATTAGGACCGGCCCCAGATGCGCCTCGATGAGGTCGGCGATGCCGGCGGCGAGTTCGCCTGCCTGCCGGATCTCAGCGGGCGTGCGCAGGTTGGAGTCCGAGTACCTCTGGGCGGGCTGCATGTACCCCTCGGTCACCTGTCGGCGGAGAACATCCCGCCAGGCCCGTGGAGACTCGAACGGGTCGACCGGCGTCATGACCTGGTGTCCGCTCGCCCCCTCGTCCTACACGGCTCGAGCGAGAGCCTTCATCCGTCATGACCGGGTGCCACCCCAGCCACTGGGACGACATGGAACAGCTCTAGGAACGACACATGGTTGCAGTCGTCGAGCAGCTCCCCAAGCGGTTCTGCTGCGGCTGACACCGCGTCTGGAGCGTGCAGTGGGTTCAGCATGAGACGTCCGAATCCTCTGTGCGGGTCTGCGCTTCGGCCTCAGTGTGTCAGCGGAGCACGACGAACCAACCGCGTTCAGAGCGGGGGCTCCCGGACCTCGCCATGACCGGCTGAGACACACCCGGCGTCTGTGTCAGTCAGCCGGATGCGCCCGCTTCAGCGCAGCCCGCAGCCGCCTGATCTCGTTGATCAGACGCGGCATGTCCTGTCGCGCGCCGGCGATGAATTCGATGTCCGCGTCGGTCTGGGCGTCTGCCCCGATGACTTCGCGACCGCCGGTGACGCGAGTCAGGTAGATCTCGTCGTCCTCGTCTGCGTCGGCGCTGAGCTGGATGAAGCTCGTACCACCGATCCCGTGCCGACTCTCCATCCAGCCGACCCACGGCCCCGGAGAGGCGGCGGCAACGCGCCGCTCGATCGCGGACAGCTCTTCCTTGGACAACGGCTCGACGGACTCCATGATCGAAAGCCTCCCCCGGCCCTGACTGCATGTCCAGACCCAGCCGCCAGGACCTGTCGAATTTTCCGCGGAAAATCGTTGAGCCACGGACCGGGTGACGCCGACTCCGGGGATGCCCGACTGTGGCTGCTCAGGCCATGCCGGGTGCGACGCCCCGGAGTGGACCTACTCGCGGCACCGGGGCCGCAGGGTTCGACTCCGACACTGACGAGTTCGTCCCGAGGATCAGATCCACCAACGAACGCTCCGAATCCAGACTGGGGATGCGAACGCCTTCGCCACTGTGGCTCGCGACTGGGTCGCCCGAGGTGATCGCCAGAGCCGCGGAAGGCGCCCGGCCCGGCAGCAGTCTGTGGCGTGGCGCGCCCGCGAGAGCGAGACCGTCGGGCTGCTCACCGCCACCCTGTCCCGCCCTGGCGCTCGCCGGCAGCTCCCCTCCCCCGCCCACTCACCGACAGCCAGGCCCAGTCGATCCTCGGTCGCCCCGCCCCGGTGGTCGGCGACTCCACCCCGCCGTTCCCGACCCACGGAACACCATCGCCGCCGGGTGGAGGCTCGACCGTCGGGCCCGCCGAAGACTGATCGAGCAGGGCTGGACGGCCGGCTTCCGAGACCTGTCCGACGTCATCCAACCGAAGCGGACACCCCGAGCACTGACCCCGGCTGCGTCTCCGACACCAGCTTCATCGCCCTCCACCGCCTCGATCGACGTGCCTGTCGAGACGCGTGCGGAGCCTGCCCGCTACTCCTGCGTCACGACCATCAGACGTCGGGGGAGCTACGGCACCCCGCCCCGGAGTGCCCCCAAATCGGCGCGACGAATTTTCCGCGGAAAATCGGGACCGCCCAAAGACTCGCCCTGACCTATGGAACACCGGGCGAACCAGCTGTGGATGCCCACGGTGTTGATTCGACTCGGGAGACGACGGCGGCAGCGTCCGCCAGACGTGGCCACGATCCGCGTGAGGAATTTTCCGCGGAAAATCCGAGACGGTCCGGGGATCGGGGACCGGCTCCGAGTTGTGGATCAGTGGACAGATGCCCGGTCAGCTGACCAGTTGCCCACAGCCGGATCGGAAGCCGCACCGAGCCCACCCGGCTCATCACGGATCCCAGTGTCGCCACGGCCTCAGCCAAGGCCTTCGGTAGGCGCACAGTGCCCCGGCCACCCCGGGCTGCGTCACAAGCCCCGGTCGCTGCCGACCGAGGAAAAACGCGTGTCTGCGGGAAGTGCCCCGGTGCGAGACTGCTCGCCATGACCACACCTGAGCTCAGCGAACTGGACTACCTTCGGGAGATCGAGCGTCTCGCCCACCGTGTCACCGTCGAGGCCTCCAACGAGGACTGGCTCTCGTACGAGCCTGATCCGGAGGACGCGACATCTCTCCAAGGCAGCGTCAACGCGCTCGCCCGTGTCCTGCGCAGCTATCACTTCGAAGGCGACGGCTGCATGGAGGAGGACCGTCCCTTGGTCCGGCTCGTCGGCGCCACTGTGCTGAAGCCCGGGATCATGCCGGCCGGGATGGACGAGGACTATGAGGAAGTGTGCGCGCGAATCGGTGTCGACCCACGGCCGGACGGCTGGGCTCTGTGGAACACCTGGGACGACAGGGGCCTTCAGGTGACCATGGTGGTGTCCGCCGTCGAGACCACCCAGGGCCTCTTCGAGAACTGGTCCCGGGGAAGGGCGCTCGACCCGGTGACCCCGCTGCCCTCCCAGATTGCTCTTGTCCGCCGGGGCTGGATCGGCCCGATGACGTTCTCGCCGCGTGGCGTCGGCAAGACCGGCTGCGGCGGGCAACCGTTGTCCTGACCCCCGCGCTCTGCGGCCCATGTGTGTCCCGACCACTCCGGCTCAGAATTTTCCGCAGAAAATTCGGGACCACTGGAAGGGCCGTCGAAGGCAGTTGCCGGACCGCGAGACAGCGCGCCGCGGACGGCACGCAGTGCCGGACTGTCCGCGCTCACTGCGCTCTCCACGCTTCGAAATTTTCCGCGGAAAATCCTGAGCCCGTCGACACCGCCGAACGCACCCGGCTCGGCCCGACGTGCGCCGGGTCGAGGGTGAGGCTCACGCACTGCCCGCGGTCGCCCTCCGGCGGTTGGAACTCCTCGACGTCGGTGAACGGTCGGAGGCCTGCCAGACTCTGCCGGGATCCCCCGTCCCCCGCTCCACCGCCCCGTTGCACGGTCGGATCCGGGGCTCGTGGGATCCGAAATTTTCCGCGGAAAATCGTCCGGGCCGATCCGCGAACCGACTCTGGCCATCGGCGGGGGAGAGGCCCGGCAGATCGTTGCCCGAGCGGCCCCAGAGCTGAGCACGACGCGACGCCACCAGGAAATCCGCTGGGCCCGGCGCAGGTCGGCCGCTACCGTACGGGGACGATCTCCGGGGGTGACCTGATGCGGCCGATGCTGCTGATAGACGTGGACGGGCCGCTGAATCCGACTGCGGCGAAGCCGTACCGGAGGCCTGAGGGCTACGAGACGCACCGGCTGATGACCCCGCAGTGGGAGGCGGCCGAGCAGCGCAGGCTCAGGGAGTGGGGCCTTCCCAACAAGCAGGCGAAGCCACTGCGGGTCTGGCTCAACCCGGATCACGGGCCGGCGCTCACCGCCCTGCCGTACGACCTGGTGTGGGCGACGACGTGGGAGGAGGAGGCCAACACCTTCCTCTCACCCCTCCTGGGGCTTCCCACCCTGCCGGTCATCACGTGGCCCGATCCGCGTCCCCAGCCCGACGGCGGCGTGTTCTGGAAGACACCGGAGATCGTGGCCTGGGCGCAGGGCCGCCCGTTCGCCTGGGTCGACGACCAGATCACGGACGCGGACCGCGGCTGGGTCCAGGCCCACCACCACGGCCCGGCGCTCCTCCACCGCATCGACCCGAAGACCGGGCTGACGACGGACGACTTCTCACTTCTGGCGGACTGGGCGCGAGTGATGGTTTGACGGGTCGGTCATTCCTCCCGCAATGGCGTCCGGCAGCAGCCGATGCCGAGCCGGCTCGTTCGTGTGATCGCCGGATGGCACATGGCGACGACTACCTTCACGACCACGAGCGCTGGGCCATTTCCGTCACCACCATCACCGCCACCACCCGTACAGCAGCCCCGCACCACCCGCTCATAGGGTGAGGCACATGGCAGGGATTGGCGGGGCAGGGAAAACGGCAACGGAGCGTGCGGCGCTGGAGCGCGCGCTGGGGGAGTTGGATGCGCGGCTTGCCGCGGATACCGAGCGCGGGTACGACGCCCGCCGTCGGTGCGAGCCCCTGGTGGAGGAACTTCGGACACCCGCCGCCGCGTTCCTGCGGCCGGAGCTGGAGCAACGGCTCTCGCGCTTCGTCGATGCGGACGACTGCTTCGCCCGGGACCGGATCGCCCACGCCCTGGCGGGTGCCTGCGGCCGGGACGCCCTGCCCGCCTTGCTGCGCGCGTTGGTGACCGATCGCAACGACGACGGGGCCACGCTGCAGCTCGACGTGCTCAAGCTCTTCACCGCATGGCCCGAGACCTCGCTCGAACTGGCGCTGGAACGCGCCGCTTCCGACGACCCCGGGACACGGATGGTGGGCCTCTGGGGCCTGACGGTCATCGACTTCGGCGGGGCCAGGTACTTCGGGCTGATCGCCGACGCGGCACGCGACCCGAACCCTGCGGTACGCGCCCACGCGATGACCACCCTTGGCACCGTCTTCGGCACGGGCGATCCCTCGACGGCCCGAGCCGTCCTGATCGCCGGCACATACGATGCCGCGCCCGAGGTCCGCAGAGCAGCAGTCATGGCGCTCTGGGGGGCTCACGAAGCGGCGGTCACCGACGCCCTCGTGGCCCGCACCGGCGACGCCGATCCCGAGGTCCGGTACCGGGCGGCGTGGACGCTGTCCCGACGCCCCGCCCCCGAGGCCCGAGCCGCGCTCGAACGACTCACGGCCGATGAGGACGGGAACGTCCGCGACGCTGCACGCCAGGCCCTGGCTCAGCCGACGCGGTGACCCTGATCCGTGCGGCGCTGATGCCCTCCGGCTCGGAGCGGACAGCTGATCGGCGCGCTCAGTCCGAGTTGAGCCACACCAGTACCCCGGGGCCGTCCGGCGTGATCACCGGCACCCAGGCCTCGTCGGCGTCGCCGATCCGGCTCTCGTCCAGCCGCAGCGGGTGCGGCTTCTCGGTGGTCCCGTCGCACGCCCAGTAGCGGACGGCTCCGATGAGGTCCCGGAGCCGCTCCCGCTCGTCATCCGGCCAGACGTGGTTCCAGGTGCCCGCACCTCGGAAGTGCTTCTCGAAGAGCTCGCGCAATGCGTCCAGCTCGTCGCGGCCGGACAGCGGTACCAGGAAGCCCTCGATCCGGCCCTGACGGCAGGCCGTTCCGCCGTACTGCTGCTGATAGACGACCCCGGTCTTCGCCTCGACCAGCACGGACGACCAACCGCGCCCGCTGGTGCCGTCAGGGTCGAGGAAGACGAAGCGCCGAGAGCTCATGGCGGCAGTCTTCCGGCCGGCCCGCCGTGAGCTCAACGGCATTTCGATCCACGGCTGCGGCGGGTCCGTCATGCACGCTGACGGACAGTCGGACGCCTGCGGGCACGGGAACGATCTTGGCTGACTAGGCTGAAGCCGCACGTCAATGGCCGTGAACGGCGGCCGGGGAGGGTTCTGGGCAGTGGAGAAGATGGGCGAGCAGGGCGAACTGGACGAACTGCGGGCGCGACTGGCCGCGCTGGAGGCCGAGGTGGTCCGCCTGCGCGAGGAGTCCGCGGCGGCGCGCACGGCTGCGGCACACACCGCGGAGGCGCGCGCTGCGGAAGCGCGCACCACGGAGGTGCCCGCTGCGGCGGCGCGCACCGTGACGAAGCGCGGAGCGGCGACGCGTGAGACAGGGGCCGCGGTCACAGCCACGGCCACGAGCAGGACCACCGGCAAGGCCAGGGCCACGGCCGTGACGGCAAGGGCCGGACGGGACGGCACGGAAGCCGGCTCCTCCGCCGACACGCACACCCCGGTGCCGGACGCCGTCCGCCCCGACCAGGTCGAGATTCACCAGTCGATGACCGGCCTCGCCGACGCCCTCGGCGTCATGAGGTCCGAGCAGGCCGACCGGATCGACCGGATCGGCCGGGCCAATCGAGCCAACCGGGCCCTGCAGGCCGAGCAGGCCGAGCAGGCCGAGCGGGCCGAGCAGGCCCTGCAGGCCGAGCGGGCCGAGCAGCAGACGCAGGTGCTCCGCACCCGCCCCCCGGAGGCCCGGAGCAGCGCGCCAGCCCGGCACAGCCAGTTCCTGGAGAGCCTGCTGGCGGGCCAGGCGGTCCTCCAGGAGGAGCCGCACCGCGAGGGCCGCTAGCCACCCGGGCCGGGCGCACCTCGGGCACCCCGGGTTCAGCGGCCGGCCCCGAGCTCACGCTCCAGGCCTCACGCCCGGGGCCTCACGCCTTCGGAAGCGTTATCCCCAGCTCCAGCATCGCCGGCGAAGCCGGGCCGCCCTCGGAGCGCTCGGTCTTGTAGCCCTTGACTCCGGGGGCGACGGTGCGCGGGTCGACGGCCTCCGAGGGGGCGCCGGTGGAGTACAGGCCGTCCGGGTCCTGGTCGCGGTCGTGGGGCAGCAGCCAGAACACGCGCCGGCGGAAGGTACCGGAGGCCCGCGAGGACTTGGCATCGGGGCCGAGGATCGCGTAGCCGACCATGCGGCCGTCGCGGTGGTAGGCGGGGCGGCCGCGGCGCGTGGTGAGGCGGTCCAGCGACTGGCGGACGTAGTCGAGGTCGGAGGTGTCCTCCAGCCAGACGAGGTCGGTTTCGTGGGCGAGCTCGGCCGGGTCGATCAGCGCGCTCACGCGTTCTGCTCCTCTGTGTCGTCGGTGATCAGGCCGATGCCCGGGTAGTACTTGCGGCTGTTGGACAGGACCATCTCCTTGGGAGAGGTCATACCCAGTGTCTCGCGGACTCGTGCGGCGAAGGCACGCCCGGATACGGGATTGGCGCCCTCGAAGCCGCACCAACGGGTGTAGGCGCCGAAGAGCTGGGATTGTTCGGCGCGCATGCCCTCGCCTGTGATGCATGCCTCCTTGAGGAAGCGGCCGACGTGGTCCTCGGTCTCCGCGTACGCGGTGGTGGCGACCTGGACGCGCTGGGGACCCGCGAGGTCCTTCTCGCCGGCGAAGTAGCGGCGGGCACCGTCGATGAGCCACGCGAGGATGCCGGGGCCCTCCTCGGCGACGAGGACGTGCGCCAGGTTGTCGATCTTGCGTTCCTCGGGGACGACCCGTTCGAACGGGATCAGGCGCATGCGGCGCCAGAAGGCGAAGCCGCCGGTGCCCACCTCGGGGCGGTGGTTGCCGAGCAGCCAGAGCTTGTGGGTGGGCTCGAAGGAGAAGAAGTCCTGGCGCATCCGGCGGGCCTTGATCTTGTCGCCGCCGGTGAGCAGCTTGACCCGGGCCTCGTCGAAGCGGTCGCCGGGCTTGAGCTCGGAGCACACGATGATGCGGCGGCCGTGGAGCTCGGCGAGGTCGGTGGGGTGGCCGTCGAAGGTCTTGGCCATGAGGAAGCCTGGCGGGGCCGCGTCCGCGTAGTCGCCGAGCAGCTGGATCATGACGTCGAGGAGGACGGACTTGCCGTTCTTGCCCTGCCCGTAGAGGAAGGGCATGACCTGGGCTCCGACGTCGCCGCTGATGGAGTAGCCGAGCAGCAGGTGGAGGAAGTCGCGGGTCTGGCGGCCTTCCTTGTCGTCGCCGAAGGTGTCGGTGAGGAAGCGGTTCCAGCGCGGGGTGGGCATCCGGGCCGGGGCCAGGGTGGTGGACCGGGAGTGGTGGTGCACCTTCGGGTCGGGCGGGACGATGGCGCCGGTGCGCAGGTCGACGACGCCGCCGGGGGTGCACAGGGCGTAGGCGTCGGCGTCGAGGAGGGCGGCGTTGAGGACCATGCCGGGGGCGGACTTCGCCTGGGCGAGCATGGCGTTCATGCCGGAGGTCGACAGGGCTCGGCGGCGGTGCCGGCGCAGGTCGGTGTTGGTGTAGAGGCCGCGCGGGTCGTGGGTGGCGATGCTCTCGGCCATCTCCCCGGCTGCCCACAGGACGGTGTCGTCCTCGTCGAGCTGCCAGCGGTGGGTGGACCAGCGGTACCAGCCGATGCCGGGGACGTGGCGGTAGTCGCGTCCGTAGAGGTGGACGAAGAGCTTGGCGTTGCCGCGGTCGGAGAGGGAGTCGGGAAGCAAGCCGTGGGGGCTCGCCTGCGGGCCTCCGGAGGTCTCGGCGTGCTGGGCGGCCTGGGGGCCCGGTGCCTTCCGCGCGGGGGCCCCGTGGAAGGGCTGCGCTGACTGCTCCGCCTGCCCGGGCTGCACCGGCGGCTGGGCGGTCTCGGCGGGGTCGTCGAGCAGGCTGTCCTGGACGGCGGCGCCGTGCCAGGGGGCCTGCGAGGGACCGGGGACCGGCGGGTACGCCAGGATCTGCTGGGCTGCGGCCACGGGGTCGAAGACCGTCCTCTTGCGGGTGCTGTCGGTCATCCGCGGGCCTTCCCGATGTGCAGGGGCTGCCGGGCGCCGGCAGCGAGGCCGGAGCGGATGACTGCGGAGCTGTGCCGGTCCTGGGTGGGCCGGGCAGTGCGAGCGGCATCGAGGAGCAGCTGCTCGGCGGCGGTGTGAGTCAGGTGTCCGGCGGAGACGAGGCCTCCGACGGTGTAGGCGGCGCGGTTGAGCTTGCCGGTGAAGCCGGCGCCCTCGGGCGTGGTGGCACAGTCGGTCACGTCCTGTAGGACGGTGTCGAGGACGCGTTCGGCTCCGCGCTTCCCGCCGCCTGCGGCCACCACGGCCTGGCGGGCACGGTCGGGCACGGGGGAGGGGGCCGGGACAGCCGAACGGGCCTCCGGCCTGTCCTTGAGGTGCCCGGTGCGGACGAGCTCCTCGGCGAGCCACCGGGGGAGGGGCGCCGGGACCGTGGCGCCGGGCAGGGCGGTGTAGGTGCCGACGCTCGTGGTGGTGCCGGGAGCGACGATGTAGCCGCCGTGCGCCCGGATGTCGACCTGCCAGGCCAGGGCCCGTCCGCTGGAGGAGCCGGTGGAGCAGGTGAAGCGCTGGTGCTCGTCGTCCAGGTACCAGATGTGCAGGCCGCCGGAGGGCGTACGGACGCGCAGTGTGGAGGTGTCCTCTGCCGGGTCGGGGGCGCGACGGAGAGCGGCGAGCAGGGCCAGCGTGTGGTAGCCGTTCTCCAGGCCGTCGAGGTCGACGTGCTCGTGGATGGGGATGCCGGGCAGGATCCGGTCCCGGGCGGGGACGGTGCCGGGGTGGCTGTCGACGTCGATGACGACCAGGCCCGAGGGACCGCAGGCGACACCGGTGCCGAAGTCCGGATTGGAGCGCCACCAGGCGGTGATGACGTCCTGGTCGACGGTGGCGGCGTGGAAGCCGTGACACCAGCGACCGAAGCCGGGACAGGCACAGTCGCTGGGGGAGTGCGGGGACTCCTGACAGGGCTGACAGTTGGCGGGCGGCGTCTTGCGCCCGGGAGCCAGCGGGTGGACCGGCCAGCCCTGAGCCGCGCACCAGCGGGCAACGGCCAGCGCATCCGGCTGGCGGCCCGTTCGGTCGCTCCCCACGGCCTGCGGCGCCGTCACGCTGGTCCCTCCCCCTTGGTTCAGTAGCTGCTTCAGTAGCTTCAGTCGCTCGGTAGCTGCCCGGTGTTGAGTCGCTCGTTCAGTCGCTGACGGCAAAAAGCCAGGTCAGGGCATTGGTGAGCGCCGGATCAGCGACTGAAGCGACTGAAGTCCAGAAGATAGCTCACACAGACTATCCGAGCGAGCACGTACGCACCCGGAGTGGCGTCCCTTGCGGGGAAACTCAGCTACCCAAACCCGGGGGAGCGACCGAGCCACTTCGGTCGCTGTTTTGGGTCCGGTGACATTTTCCCAGGTCAAAGCCGGTTTTCAAGCCAAACAGCGACTGAAGCGACTGTAGCCCGGGTCTATAACGCGCACACGCACACAGGAATGTCTTCATATACCCAACCTTGAGTCGCTTCGGTCGCTGCGGGAGTGGGTGAAGCGCCTCTGACCTGGGGTTTTATCCAGCGACTGAAGCTCAGCGACCAAAGCTACCGAGTCTCTTCGGCCCGGTAGCTCGGCGTGTCGCGCCCGCCAGGACCGTACCGGAGACGCAGGAAGGTCCAAGGTTCGGTCGCTTGAGTCGCTTCGGTCGCTTGCCCGCCGGTGGCGGTACGACTCAGCCCCCGCGTGGGCCGCCCCGCGTGGCCGTGGCTGTGCAGGACAAGTCCCTTCGTTGAGTCGCTTCGGTCGCTTCAGTAGCTACGGTCGCTCGGGCGTCTTCCGGTGGGGGGAGCAGCAGGACGACCTCTCCCACCAGGCCTCTTACCGCCGGGGCAGGAAACATCTGACGCTCGCAGCGACCGAAGCGACTCTGACCACGGGTTGAAGGACGCAGCGACCGGACAGCGACCGAACCGGCTGGGACCCGTCCGTCGCTCTTCGGTCGCTGCCGCCCGGGGGAGCGACCGAAGAGTTTTCCGGGAGATGCGTGACCTCCCCGCCTCGCGGTCGTTGTTCCTGCGGATCCCGCAGGGTGAGGGTCGCCCGACCCGATCGACGGAAGGACCTCCGCGGATGGGCGTCAGGCTGGGCGTGATGGTGCTGACGACCGGCGACCGGCGATCGGAACCGGGAGCTGACCGTCCTGCTGGACGGACCGAGTCCCCCGCCATGAGGTCGAGTCGTACTGCAACCGGGAGGGGTGGCCAGGGCGTCGACGAACGACATGGGGTGCGGGGTGGGGTCCTGGCGTCGGTGCGGGACCGGATTGTCAGTG
Organism: Kitasatospora sp. NPDC097691; assembly: GCF_040302665.1. Lineage (NCBI taxonomy): Bacteria > Bacillati > Actinomycetota > Actinomycetes > Kitasatosporales > Streptomycetaceae > Kitasatospora > Kitasatospora sp. NPDC097691. Next base: position 150,374 of record NZ_JBEORY010000006.1, read on the forward strand.
GTCGCCCCTAGCCTGTCGGTACGACGAGTGCCGAGTGCCGAGGGCGGACGGGTGCGGGGGATGAGCGTGGATTTCTTCTGGCGGCGGGTGGCCGAGCGGTCCCTGGACGAGCTGTCGCCGAAGGCGCTCGTCGGGCTGATCCCGCACTGGTTCGACAGCGAGTTCGGGTCTCTCAGCGCGGCCGGTGAGGTGCTTGGGGTGGGGCGCAACGGCTACCTGATACACGTTGCTCTCACCGGGGCGTCCGGCGGTGCGGGTGCTGATGCGACGGCGGCGCAGCTGCCGGTGTTCGGTGGTGAGGAGCGGGTCGAGACCGAGGGAGACCCTGGCAGCGACTCGCGCCGCGAGTGGAGGGTGTTGGTGCTCCGGCCCGACGAGGTGCGGACGGCGTCGGCCTTCCTGGCCGGCGTGGACGTCGACGACCTGGTGGCCGCGTCCGATGCCGCACTGGCGGCGGAGGTCGTGTCCCTCGGTTTCGCCACCCCGTGGAGCGAGAAGTGGTCCAGGGCCCTGGCTGCGGACTTGCGCGAGCTGAAGGCCTTCTTCGCCGGGGCCGCCGCTGCCGGCGACGCGGTCATCACGTTCGAGTCCGCGTGAGCCGGTACCCATGGCCGTGCCCGCATCGGCGTCGTGAGCGGTGCGGATCGATTTTCCGCGGAAAATCGGTGGGCGCCGGATGCCTGCCCGTTTTGTCCCGGGATGATCGGCCTGGAGACGTGGACCGGCGCGACCCGCGTCCGGCGCTTCGCGAAGAGCTCTCCGGCGTCGGGCGGTGGATGTACGAGACCGCCGTCCGTGACGGGCAATCGCAGCTCGCCGACGGGATCGCCCACCTCTTCGGCAAGGCCGAGTGTCCGCGTTGTGCCAGCGTGTTCACCGTCGCGGACGAGTACGCCTCCGCCAACGGCCCCTGTTCCGCATGAGACAGAGGGGCTAGTTAGGTAAGCCTATCCTTATTACTCTGTTCGGAGAGTGTCACCGGCCACGATCGAGGAGCGGACATGGGAGACCTCAGCGGGAAAGTCGCACTGGTCACCGGCAGCAGCCGGGGCATCGGACGCGGGATCGCCGAACGCCTGGCCCGGGACGGCGCCCTGGTCGCCGTGCACTACGGCAGCAACGCGTCGGCGGCCGAGGAGACCGCCGCGACCATTGCCTCTGCCGGCGGCCGGGCGTTCGTCGTGGGCTCCGAACTGGGCGTTCCCGGCGACGTGGACATGCTCGTGGCCGGGCTGGAGGCCGGACTGCGCGCACACGGGGAATCGACGATCGACGTCCTCGTGCACAACGCGGGACTCAATCTCATGGGGCGACCGATCGAGGTCCTCACCCCGGAGGAGTTCGACCGGATGGTCGCGGTCAACATCAAGGCACCGTTCTTCCTCACCCAGCGGCTGCTGCCGCGGCTGCGCGACGGCGGCCGGATCATCAACATCTCGTCGGTCTCCACCCGCATCGCCTCCGCCCACGGCATCGGCTACCCGCTCACCAAGGGCGCGCTCGACGTGTTCAGCCGCACCCTGGCCAAGCACCTCGGTCCCCGCGGGATCACGGTGAACTCCGTCGCCGTCGGATTCACCCGCACCGACATGACCGCCGAGGTGCTGGCCGACCCGGCGAACCTGGAGCGCAACATCGGCCTGACCGCGCTCGGCCGGATCGGCCGGGTGCCGGACATCGCCGATGCCGTCGCCTTCCTTGCCTCCGACGACGCCCGCTGGATCACCGGCACCACGATCGACGTCACCGGCGGCGTCGGCCTGTGAAGACAGCCGGGAACCCCACCGCCCGCGCGGCGACCGTCGAACCCGACCCGCCCTTGGTGCATGACAGCGCCTCAGGTCGCGGTCCACGCCCGGGGTGTCACCTCCGGTACCGCTGCGCCACGGCCGCGAAGGCGGCCTTGGGTTCCCATTCCATGTCGGGGTAGGTCTGCCCCCGGCGCCCTTCGAGGAGTCTGACGATGCCGAGGCCGGCCCGGTCCAGGTCGTCCCTGGGGTCGCCGTCCGGGCGGTGCGGGTAGCCGGGCAGGGCGAACAGGAACACGAACGCGCTGTCCACGCCCTCGGTCTCGAAGATCTCCAGCAGTTCGCTCAGATATGCGGCCTGACCGGCCTCGTCACGCTCGTATATGCCGTTCAGCCGTACAGGGGCCTTGGTCTCCGGGTCGTGCTCGACCACTTCCAGTACTCGCCCGCCGCGGTCTCCCGCACCGCGGTAGGCCGCGGTGCCGAACCCGGTGATGGCGAGCGGCTTCGGGCCCTGGGCCAGGGTGCGCACCGCTTCCCGGAACCGGTCGGCGACCTCGGCGGAGCGGATCAGCTCGAAGGTCGCGATGTCGAAGGGGGTCCAGTCGACCTGCTCGAACTGGATGGAGGCGTAGGTGAGCCTGCCCCCGAAACGCTCGCGGACCGTGGCTGCGGCCTCGTGGAGGAACGCGTTGATGCGCACCCCGAGCTCGCGCATCGCGTCCGCCCGTCGCTCGGGTCGGCTCATCAGCTGCTCGACCCGTTCCTCGGGGCTCCCCCCGGGCAGGAACCCGCGGTTCATCACGCTCAGCTCGACCCCTGCGACGAACACGACCGTGGCCCCCTGCTGCCGGAGCCGTTCCGCGAGCTCGGCGCAGTCGCGGAAGAGCGCGAGGATCTGCTCCGGGTCCAGCTCCAGCGGATAGGGCGAGAACCAGACCTCCAGGCCGAGCTCTGCGGCGGTGCGGGCGGCCAGCTCCAGTCGCTCCGGGTCGCCGCCGATGATCTGGACCGCGTTGCAGTGCAGGTCGTCGCGGATGATGGCGAGTTCGCGCCGGACCACTGCGGGGTCGAGGTTCTCGCGGGATGTCCGGCCGTGAACGACGAATCCGGTGTCGTAGGTCATTCCTCGTGCTCGCACGGTGCCCGTCCTCTCTGTCGGGCCTCGGTCGGGGCCCGGTGGGGTCGAGGCTGGCAGAAAAGCTGCGCGCACGCAAGATTGCGTACACGCAAAATTGCAAGCACGTAAGTTTGCGTGCGCGCAACTCGTATGGAACGCTGGCACCGTGACGACACCACCATCGGCAGGGCTGCGGGAGCGGAAGAAGCAGGCCACGCGTGCGGTGCTACGCGAAGCGGCCCTGCGCCTGGCCGTGGAGCGAGGACCGGACCAGGTGCGGGTCGAGGACATCGCCGAGGCGGCCGGGGTCTCACCGCGCACCTACAACAACTACTTCGCCAGCCGTGAGCAGGCGATCGTCTCCGCCGTCACCGCGGACCGGGAGGCGCGGATCGCGGAGGCGGTCGCGGCCCGGCCCGCAGGAGTGCGCCTGGCCGACGCCGTCACCGAAGCAGTGGTCGAGCAGTACACGGACACCGGTGGGCACGACCCCCGGGCGTTGCTGCTGATCACCACCCGGACCGCGCTGCGTGACGCCTTCCTCGACTCCACCGCCGGCATCGAGATCCCGCTCACGGCGGTGATCGCCGAACGCCTGGGTGACACGGGAGTGCACACGGCCCGCGTCCTCGCGGCAAGCGTGGCTGCGGCGGTGCGCATCGCGCTGGAAAGCTGGCTCCGGCCGGCCGGGAGCGCCGGGAGCGCCGGGAGCGCCGGGAACGCAGAGGCTGCAGAGGCCGCCGGGAGTCTCGGTGCCGGAGGACTGGTCGTCCCCTCCGGCTCACTGCCCGACCAGCTCCGCGCCGCACTGGCTCCGCTCGCACCCGCGTTCGACACCGCCGAGCGAGGCGCCCAGCCCTGACGGGGGTGCCCACCTCGACCCACCCGGGCGGCGACAGGCGGGCTGACGTCGTCACCGTCGGCGTCACCGTGGTCTCGATCCGACGGCGGCCCAGGGGCCAAGGGCCTAGGGTCAAGGGCTCAGGAAGTGGGGCTCGGCCCCGTCATTCGGGGCCCAGGACGCCCAGCTCGACCTCCTCGAACACCCGCGACCACCACCTGTCCTCGTTTCTCGGCGTTGTGCTCGTCCATGGCGCGGATTCTGCCTTCCGGCTGCGACCGCGATCCGCCGGACCGGAGGACCTCAGGCAGGCCGCGCGGTGGTGAGGAAGTCCAGGACGAGCGGGCTCGCGACGGCGCGGAACTCCTCGAAGTAGGCGTGCCGTGCGCCGGGGATCAGATGCAGTCGGGCGCCGGGGATCCGGTGGGCGAGCAGGGGCGCGTTGGCCGCGGGGTTGAGCAGGTCGTCGCTTCCGTGCACGACGAGGGTGGGTGTGCCGATGCCCGGCAGGAGGTCCCACGCGTCGTGCCGGTTGCTGGCCGTGAGGTGGTGGCGCCGGGCGTGGGCGGGCATGCCCGGGTCGCCGAGCGTGTGGTGGGGGCCCGGACGGGTCGCGAGCCAGTCCGGGGTGTACATGAGTTCGAGGAGGGCCTGCCGGGCCGCCGCCGGGGCGGGTTGCGCCAGTGACCTGCGCACATCGTTGTCGCGTTCGACGCCGTGCGGGCCTCCGGGCGAGGTGCAGCCGAGCACCAGGGCGCCCACCCGGTTCGGGTGGCGGGTGGCGAGCTGCTGGGCCACGCGCCCGCCCATCGAGGTGCCGTAGACGTCGGCCCGGTCGATGCCGAGTTCGTCGAGCACGGCGATCGCGTCCCGCGCGAAGACCTCGGTGCTGTAGGGCCTGTCGGGCTTGTCGCTCTCCCCCGTACCGCGGTAGTCGAGGGTGATGGTGCTGCGGACGGCGTGGAAGTCGTCGCGCACGCCGTCCCACCAGTGGTGGTTGTTCGCCTGGCCGGCCAGCAGAAGGAGCGGTGCCCCCGCGCCGCGGACCTGGTAGGCGATCCGGACCCCGTCAGGCGTCGTCGCGTGTGCCGTCGTGTGCTCGGTCGTTTGCTCCATCGGTACCCCTCGCCCCCGTCATTTCTCGACGGGAAGAGTACAGCGCGTGTGGTGCGGGCGGGGCCGCCCAGCGGGCCTCGGTCGGGCGCAGGCGCCCGAAGAATCACGAGGGGGGCCTTGCCCCGGATGGCGTACGGTGGGGATCGTGCCTTTTGCAGCAGTTCTCCCGCCGCCCGCCCTCTGAGGCGGGTCGCCGTCGACACCGGCGCGTAGGTGGGCCGTGGGCCGCGACGCGCTGATCGGTCGTGCCCCGCAGACGCGAGACCACGACCATCTGCTCCGTCTGGAGAATCCTCCGTGTCGAAAACTGCTGTGGCATCGACCCCTGCCCCCGTGACGGCGTCACGCTCCGTGCGCCGCGGCCTCGCCTACCTGGCGTTCGCCGGCCTCACCTGGGGTACCACCGGACCCGCCGTGGACATCGTCTACCGGTCCAGTGACTTCGGACCCGTGGCCGTCTCGTTCTGGCGCCTCCTGACCGGCGTGGCGCTGCTGCTCGCGGCCCGCGTCTTCCGGCCCGCCCGCGTTGTCCGGCCCGCCCGCGTCTTCCGGCCCGCCCGCGTTGTCCGGTCGGCCCGTGCCTTCGGGCGCGCCCGCGACACGCGCAGGATGCCGCGGCCCTCGGGCCGCCGTGTGCTGCTGTTCACGGGCACCGGCGTCGGCGTGGCGGTCTTTCAGACCGCCTACTTCGCCGCCGTGCAGGACACCGGGCTGGCCGTCGGCACCATCGTCACACTCGGGGCGGCCCCGGTGCTCACGGCGGCCGCCGGACGCGTGTTCCTGGGCGAGCGCACCGGACCGGCCGGGCTGCTCGCGGTCGCCGGAGCGCTGACCGGCCTCGCCGTTCTGGTGCTGGGCAACCGGGCCGCCGACGCCGTCCACCCCTTCGGCGTGGGGATGGCCCTGCTGTCCGCCGCGGGGTTCACCGTCTCCAACGTCCTCGGCCGGTGGACCGGACGGCATGGCGACGGTGAGGACCCGTACACCCTGACGGTGGGGTCCTTCGCCGTCGGCGCGGCCGTCCTGCTGCCGTTCGCCTGGGTCGAGGGCCTCGTGCCGCACACCGCCCAGCCGGGCCATGTCGTGCTGCTGATGCTCTACGTCGCCACGGTCACCACGGCAGTTGCCTACCCGCTGTACTTCGCCGGGGCGGGTGCCGTCCGGGCCGCCACGGCGTCGGTGGTGATGCTCATCGAGCCGGTCGGCGCGGCGGTGCTCGCCGTACTGCTCCTCGGCGAGCGGCTCACCGCGGCCACGGTCATCGGCACGGTGCTGATGCTCACGGCCATCGCCGGCCTCGCGGTCGCCGAATCGCGGCGGGAAGCGAAGGTCTGACCGCTCACTGACCCGTCGCGCCGCGGGATGAGGGCGCGGCGGGAGGACGGCGATGTGGTGCGCCGGGACCGACCGGTTCCGGCGCACCACACCCCACACATCGGACCCCGAGGCTGCCACCGGGCGCCCGCACACCGGTCCGACGGCGAGCGTTCGGCCTTCCTTCACCCGGGCCATGACACGGCGTCGGCCATGCTTTGCGTGCCCATGCCACTCTGCGGCGGACCGCAGCTACCGACAGGTAGCCCCGCACCGACCCGAAGGGCCGCCGTGAAGCGCACCGCCCCCGTGTCCGCCCCGCTGTCCGCCGCCGTGGCCGTCTGCCTCGCCGCCGGCGTGCTGTTCACCGCCGGCACCGCCTCCGCGCGGGAACATCCCGGTTCGTCGCACGCCGGGCGCGACGTCTACGGAACGAAGACCCCGTACGCGCCGCAGGGCGAGCCCGGCCACTACCAGAAGGCACCAAAGGGCTTCGTGCCGGTCTTCACCGAGAACGTCGCCCGCCACGGCTCCCGCGCCATGACGGACAGCGGCGACGGCGACGCCGTGCTCGCCCTCCTGCACAAGGCGCAGGACCAGGACGCGCTCACCGGCCTCGGTGCACAGCTGGGCCCGCAGGTGCGGTCACTGCTGGCCGCGGCCTCCGCACTCGGCTACGGCAACCTCTCCGCCCGCGGTGCCGAGGAGCACCGACAGACCGCGCTGCGCCTGGAGCAGCGGCTGCCGAGCCTGTTCGCGGGCATCGCCGCCCGGCACGAGCCCATCGTGGTGGAGACGTCGGGGGTGCCGCGTGCGGTCGCCAGCGCCGATGCGTTCACGGGCGCTCTGGCCTCCGGTGACCCGGCGCTGGCGGGCCTGATCAAGGCGCCGGTCACCGACAAGAACCTGCTGTACTTCTACAAGCAGCCGCAGAACGCCGACTACCAGGCGTACGTGAAGAGTGATCCGCAGCTGGCCGAGGTCCTCGCCGGGATCGACGGTGACCCGCGCACCGCCGAAGCGGCGTACCGCGTCGTGGCGCGCCTGTGCCGGGAGGACTTCGCTGCGGCACTGTCCGCCGAGGAGCAGGTCACCTTTGCCCGGTCGCTGTACCAGCTCTACAGTGCGGCGCCCGACCTCAGCGTCGAGGCGCCGGACGTGGACCTCACCCCGTTCCTGGCCCGCCGCGACGCCCAATGGCTCGCCTACCTCGACGACGCCGAGGAGTTCTACCAGAAGGGCCCCGCGTTCAGCGGACGCACGATCACCTACCGGATGGCCGGGGTCCTCCTCGACGACCTCCTCACCCAGGCCGAGGCCAGGGCCGACGGCAGCAACGGCAACGGGGCGGTGCTGCGCTTCACCCACGCCGAGGAGATCGAGCCGCTCGCCGCCCTGATGGGACTGCCCGGCAGCACCGAGCCCGCCGATCCCGCGAAGCCGTACGCGTACGGGAACAACCCGTGGCGCGGGGCCGAGGTCTCGCCGATGGCGGCGAACATCCAGTGGGACCTGTTCGCGAACACGCCCTCCGAGGGCGCGCCGGCCGCGTACCTGGTGCGCATGCTCTACAACGAGAAGGAGACGGCCTTCACGTCGTCCTGCAAGCCCGTCGCCAAGGGCAGCTACTTCTACGCGCTCGACGAGCTGAAGCACTGCCTCGTGCACGGCTGACCCGCGCACCGTCCGCCCTCGTCGCCGTCGACGAGGGCGACGGCGACGAGGGCGGACGCAGCTGCCGGGTCCGGCGATCGCGGCCGGCTACTCGGCGGAGACCCGGACCACGCCCGTCACCGTTCCCTGCAGGACGGTTCTGCCGGGCGCGATCGTCCCCGCCATCTGCAGGGTGTCGTAGACGAAGCCGCTGCCCAGCCAGGCGCGTCGGACGACGCCACCCGTCTGCGGGTCGATCTCCGCGTAGTAGTAGGGGTCGAGGACGGTGGTGGTGTCGGTGCCGGGGACGACCGGCTCGCGCAGGACGGTGCGGATGAGGCCGTCGGCGGTGGACAGCACGGGGACCGCCGAGGAGCGCAGGGTGGTGTCCCAGGTGAGGTCGCAGCCCGTCCCGTCCGGACGGACGTCCACGCGTGACAGTCCGCCCCGGAAACTGCCCCGGGAGGGGACGCTCGGTCCGGCACCGGCGGGCAGCGCCGGGTAGGGGTAGCCGTAGGTGCCGGCGATGAAGACGGCGTTCCCGGATCCGATCGGCGCGTTCTCGCTGCCGCTGCCTCCGGCTTCCAGGACGGGAGTGGAGCAGACCTGGTCGCCGCTGTCCGCTCGGAAGACCAGGAGGTGGACGGTGGGGGAGGCGTTGTCGACGATGGCGAGGTAGTCGGTTCCGGTGCGCGGGCCGAAGAACACCGGAGTGGATCCGGTACCCCAGGCGAGCTGACCGGGTTTGCGTCCCGGCCCGCGGTCGTAGGCCCGGCGCCAGACGATCCGCGGGGTGCCGTTGGCGTCGGAGGTGAGCAGGTACAGGGCGTGGCTCGTGGCGACGGCGGTGCCGCCAGGAGCGGTGGAGATGGAGTTGGCGATCGTCTCGCCTGCCGGGAGGGCGAGCGAGCGGACCGTTCCGGTGCGGTCGTCGGCGGTGCCGACCAGGCCGCCCGCGGTGGCGAACCAGACCCGGCCCTGCCAGTCCGGGGCGATGCCGACCGAGCCGTCGCCGTCCGGTATCGCGCCGGTGAGCGGGAGGGAGCTGTCGACGGACAGTTGCCGGCCGCCCGCGGCCGTGCGGTGGTGAGCGATGCGCAGCAGGGTGCGGTTGCCGTCGATGGTGACCAGCCGGTCCTCGTCGTCCAGGTAGGCGTAGACGCCGCCGAGCAAGGTGCCCTTGGCCAGGGGGAGTTCGGCCAGCGAGTCACCGGTGGCGGGGTCGAGCAGGTGGACGGTCGGGGTCCGGCCGAAGATCGTGGTGCAGAGCGCGACGGGGTAGCCGTCCGAGCCGACCAGGACGGTCGGGCAGGCCGACTGCAGTGCGGTGCGGTGCGAGGTGAGCCGGCCGGGGCCGGGCCCGGGCAGCGGAGTGGTGTCGGAGGATCCGGTGTCGCCGTGCATGGTCGCCGTGCCGTTCGGGCCGGCGAACGGATTCTGCGGCGGCAGGGGCGGCGGGTACGAGGGCGTGGCCGGTGAGGGCACGGCCGGTGGCGCGGCCGACGCCGGTGTGGCCAGGGCGAGCAGGGCGGCTGCCGAGAGTGCGGCGGTACGCGTGAGTGCCTTGAGGCGCATGGGAGTCCCGTCGGAGAGAGGTGAGGGTCGGACAGCGGTGGGGACCGCCCGGCCTCGGTCACAGGACGTGGCTGTGCGCCATGGCGGGGTTCTGCGGGAAGCAGCGGGAGCCGGCGGCCGGCCGGGCGGGTCACCACGTTCAGTGGGCGTGGTGACAGATCGCGGAGCACGCGCGCGCCAGGTCGACGTCGAGTCGACGGCTCAGGTGGGCGTGGCGATCCATGCCGACCATCGTGGCAGGCTGACGATCCGTCATGCAAGGACGTACCACGGACTGGACCCGGCTGCGTCCCGTGCTTCCGGGGCGGACGTCAGGGGAGTGTGGCGTCGAGGAAGGCGCACCAGGCGGCGTGGACGCGCTCGGCGTGGGAGCCGCTGCCGTTGCCGCCGTCGGTGCCGCTGTTGTCGCCGTCGCTGCCGGTGCCGCCGTCGGTGTCGGTGTCGGTGAGGAGGTCCAGCAGCAGGCCGCGGAGGACGGCGAGCACCACGGTGGGATTGGCGCCGGTGCCCTCCAGGACGCGTCCGAGGGGTGGCAGCCACTCGTCCAGCGAGGTGGTGCCGAAGCCCTGCCAGGGCCCGTCGTGGCCGAAGGCGCGGACGTACCCCTCGAAGAACAGCCGCAGCGCACCCCGGTGCTCGGGCTTCGTCAGCCACTCCCAGAGCAGTTCGAGGGTCTCGCGGGCGCTGCCGCCCTCGACCTCGGAGCGCTCCAGCAGAGCCAGCTGCTCGGCCCGCCCGACCGCGAGGACCTCCCGGACCAGCTGCTCCTTCGACCCGAACAGGTACAGCAGGACGCGCGGGCTGGAGCCGATCTCGGCTGCCAGCGGGCGCAGGGAGAGGTCGGACACGTTGCGGTCGGCGACGTAGCGGACGGTCGCGGCGAGGATCTCCTCGCGGCGCGGCGACGGGCGCGGCGACGGGCGGGAGTTCGCATCGGCGGGAGCGGACACGTGGCCTATCGTTCCACTGAAACGAGTGTTTCAGTGAGAGGGGAGGCCGCCATGGCCGCCACCGGACCCGCCACCGGACCCGCCACCGGACCCGCCACCGGACCCGCCACCGGACCCGCCACCGGCGCGGGACCTGCCACCGCCGCGGGACGTGCCACCGCGCCCGCCACAGGGAGGTAGCCGAACAGGGGAGCGGTAGGCGCGGGGTGGCAGCGCACCACGCCCCCACCCCGCGCGTACCGGGTTGCCGCGCTACGCGTCCTTCAGGTGCGCGAGGCCGGAGACGAGCCGGTCGGCGATGTCGGCCGGCCAGGGGAAGGCGCTGGTGACCGCGCGCTGGTGGGCGAGGCCGTGCAGGCCCAGCCACAGTGCGACCGCGTCGCTGGACGGTTCGGTACTGGTGGCCTGACCTGCGGCGACGCAGTCTCCAATGGCCGTGGCGAAGACCTCCAGGGCTTCCGCGCCGAGCGCGGTGAGGTCCGCCTCGGTGATGGAGCTTTCGCCGAGGGTCGGTGTGAAGAGGCCCCCGAACATGGTGCGGTACCGCCCGGGGCTCGTCCGGGCGTAGTCCAGGTAGGCGTCGCAGACCGCGCGCAGCCGCTGCCGGGGGTCGCCCTCGGTGTCCTGTGCGGCGGCACGCAGATGGCGTTCCAGCTCTGCGAACTCCCGCTGCACCACGGCCAGGACGATGGCCGGCTGGTCGGGGAAGTGCGGGTAGATGGACGGGGCGGCGATCCCGACCCGCCGGGCGACCGACCGCAGGGTGATGGCGCGTTCGTCGCCGCTCTCGTCGAGGAGGGCGACCGCGGCCGCGATGATCTCTTCGCGCAGGCGCCCGCCCTCGCCACGGCGGTTGCGCGCGCGGGCCGGTTTGGGTGCGGCGGCTTCCGGTGTGCCGGTTCCTGCCGTGCTGGTTTCCACTGTGCTGGTTTCCTTCACGCCCGTCACCTTACGCCGTGAAGCTTACGGGCATGAAGCCTTGCGGGCGTAGCCTTACGCATGTAACTTTACGGCTGTAGGCACAACGGCCGACAGCCAGCCCCGCCCCGAGGAGTCCGTCATGACCGGCACCACGCCCACGTCCACTTCCGCCGCCACCGTCGCCACCGAGATCGTCCTGCCCGGCGTGGTCGAGCCGAACGGCCTGGAGGTCCGCACCCGCTCCCTGCCCGCTCCCGCCGCCAGCCAGGTCGTCCTGCGGATGGACGCGACCGGCGTCTCGTTCGCCGAGCAGCAGATGCGCCGCGGCAAGTACTACGACCAGCCGCCGTTCCCCTTCGTGCCCGGCTACGACGTCGTCGGCACGGTCACCGCCACCGGGCCCGGCGTGGACCCGGCGCTGACCGGCCGCCGGTTCGCCGCGGTCACCAAGACCGGCTCCTGGGCCAGCCACCTGCTGATCGACGCCGCGGACCTGGTGCCGGTGCCGGACGGCGTGGCCGCGGACGCGGCGGAGACCGTGGTCGTCAACGGCATCACGGCCTGGCAGATGCTGCACCGCCTCGCCGCCGTCCGCCCCGGCGGCACCATCGTCGTCCTGGGCGCCAACGGCGGAGTCGGCTCCACCCTCGTCCAGCTGGCCCGGCACGCCGGCATCACGGTGATCGGCACCGCCTCCGCACGCCACCACGACGCGGTCCGCGCCCTCGGCGCCACCCCGGTCGACTACCGCGACCCGGACATGTACGCCCGGATCCGCCGGCTTGCGCCGCAGGGCGTCGACGCGGTGTTCGACCACGTCGGCGGCCCCGGCCTGACGCAGTCCTGGCAGCTGCTGCGCCGCGGCGGAACCCTCGTGTCCTACGGCACCGCCGCGACCAAGGACGAGACGGGCAACTCGCGACTGCCCGTCCTGAAGGTCTTCGCGCGGCTCCTCCTCTGGAACTACCTGCCCAACGGCAAGAGCGCGCACTTCTTCAACATCTGGGCCGGTCGCCGCCGCCTCGAGACCTTCCGCCGCCGCCTGAGCGAGGACCTCACCCAGGTGCTCCGCCTGCTCGCCGACGGCGTCCTCACCCCGCAGATCGCCGCCCGCATCCCGCTCGCCGACGCGGCCGCCGCCCTGGAACTCGCCGAGTCCCGCACGGTCGCCGGCAAGGTCGTCATCGTCCCCGGCGAGTGAGCCGAGCGAAGGGCCGCGCCCCCAGCCGCCACCAGCGGTCAACCGGCGCCGGTCCGATGCCACGAGCCCGGGCCGCCCCCGCCCGGCCCGGCGGTCCCTCGGTTCCTGGGCCGCGTTTCAGCGCCTCAGCGCGTCAGCGCGAGACGCGGGCTTCGATGCTCGCCTTCCTCCAACCCGCCTGACGGCAACGTCACAGGAGTGGCCCCCGGGAGGCGCCCCGTCCGTCGGGCCAGTCGAAGCACAACTCTCCGGTCAGCGCAGCGTCCAGCCACTTGGCGAGGTCGATGCCCTGTGGTCGGCAGTCGCCTTCTGCGGCGGACCACATGGCGCCGTCCGGGTCGCGGAAATCGATCATCGACCACCTCGTGCAGCCCCAGTCGTAGAGCGGCACCACCCCGGCGGGCACTCCTCCGGTGGGGTCAGGTCCGTGCTCGTAGGATTCCGCGATGTGCTCGTGCCACTGCCCGACGTCGACCGGCAGGACCCCGTCGGCGGGGCCGAAGCCGCCGTTGGACACCTCGGTGTAGAGGCGCCGCAGAAGGGTGGGAAAGGTGAACCCGATGACGCGTTCCGCCCTGACAACGGCCGCCGGTGGGGCCGGCGGGGGAGCCTGCCGCTCCCGGGCGATCCTTCGGCAGGCCGCAATGATCTCGTCATCGGTCACCGGGTGATCGTAGGGGCCTGGTGTGCGCGTGCGTGTTGCTCACCCTGCCCGGCGGCATACCTGCTGGGCACCGTGACGACGAACCCGGCCGACCACGAGCTGGAGGACGGAGCCCGGCGCGCCGAGCTGTCCCGGGGGCCGGTTGCAGCGACCGGTCTCGTCGTCGGATGCGAGGGCGAGCCGCTCGACCCGCTGTTCGACACCGACCGGTCCTGACTCCGTGCCGGTCGGCGCTCGTCTGTAGCGTGTTTGCGAGGTTATTTGTGCTCACCGCTTCGGGCTGCCACTGTGTCCGCCATGAAGATCACGATCACCGTGGAGAATCCGACCCCCGAGGCGCTTGAGAAACTGCTCGCCCTGGCTGCCATGCCGGCCGCCGTCGTGACCGCCGTGTCCGACGAGCGCTGGACCCCGGAGCGGGCCCGCTCGTACTACGAGCGCCTGCCGCCCCGCGCGCAGCAGATCCTGCTCCAGGTCGTCGAAGGCGACGGCGAGTGTGCCGCGGACGAGTTGAAGGCGAACGGGCGGAGCCTCCGGGGATCCACCGGCGCGTTCCGCCGGGTGCTCTCCGAGGGGAAGCGGACCGGCCTCTGGCCGGAGGCGCTGCCCGCGCCCCTGGTGTCCCACGTCGTCGGCGGGCAACTGAAGAAGCTCGAGATGCCGGGCCGTGGTACGGAGCAGTACGCGCTGCCGGACTTCGAGGAGGGCCTGCGTGATCTGCGGGGCGTGGGGGCGGCGACTGACGACGCAGCCGCGGAGCCGCCGAAGCCGACGGCAGGTCAGGAGATGTGAACGGCCAGCCCGCACAGGCCGAGCCCGTTCGCGGCCGCGGTGCGCCACAGCCGCAGCGGGCCGTCCAGGACGCACTCCTCTCGGGGGGAGTAGTGCAGCCAGTCCTGGGCGTCCGCCGCGGCGCGTTCGGCGTCGGTGAATGCGAGGGCGCGTTCGACGTCCGGCAGGGTCCGGCGGACCTGGGCGGAGGTGAGGAGGAAGTTGCCGCACCAGCCCGGCAGGAGGGCGGCGCGGGCCGGGCCGATGGCGTGGAAGAACGACGGGACCGCGTAGTCCTTGGAATGGACCGAGGTGAAGATGTTGTCGTCCGAACGGTCCGCCCACACGTTCTCGATGGCGGAGAAGTCCGGATCGACGGTGCCGGAGCAGAGGTCGTCGACGTGACGACCCGGGGTGGTGAGGTCCAGGAACGACCGGATGGCCGCGTCATCCGCCGCCGCCGTGTGCCCGGAACTGCGGTACCACGTGCGGTAGTCGGGCAGCGGTGCCTGCTGCCACCGCTCCCAGCGACGCCGGGCGTGGGGCTCGGATCGGTCCGCTTCCATCGCGGGCAGCAGCCGGGGGGACAGCTCGGCGATGAAGGGGTCCGGGTGGCTGCTGATCGCCCAGATACTGGTGAAGCCCATGCCCCGGACGGTAGTACCCGGCACTGACAGACACGCCTCCTGCGCGGGCAGGACGCCCGCGCAGCGGAGGTGCCGTCAGGCTCCCGCGGCCAGGGACAGGCCGGTGACCAGCATCGTCGTCGCGACGAGGGCGTCCAGGACGCGCCAGGAGGAGGCGCGGCGGAAGAAGCCGGTGAGCAGGCGGGCGCCGAATCCCAGCGCGGTGAACCAGCACACGCTGGCCACGGCGGCGCCGAGTGCGAACTCCCAGCGCAGCGTCCCGTGGGTGGCGGCGATGGCGCCGAGCAGGAGCACCGTGTCGAGGTAGACGTGCGGGTTGAGCCAGGTCATCGCGAGACAGGTGAGCACCGCGCGGCGGCCGGAGTGGACGGTCGGTCCGCCGGCCTCCAGGCTGGAGGCCCGGAAGGCGCGGCGCGCGGCGATCACCGCGTAGCAGAGCAGGAAGACCGCGCCGACCGCGCGCACCGCCGTCAGTGCCGTCGGCCACGCCGTGATCAGCGCTCCGAGCCCGCCGACGCCGCAGGCGATCAGTACCGCGTCGGAGGCCGCGCAGATCGCGACCACCGGCAGGACGGCCTCCCGGCGGACGCCTTGGCGCAGGACGAAGGCGTTCTGCCCTCCGATGGCGACGATGAGTGACAGTCCGGCTCCGAAACCGGCGGCGGTGGCGGTAAACGTGCTTCCCATGGGCGCAACCGTAGGCAATCGGCATATCAGAAGGCCAGCTAAACATTTTTACGTATCCTTAGCTGTCATGAAGGCTGAGCTGCCCCACGACCTGGTCCGGACCCTGCTCGCGGTCGTCGACGAGGGCACCTTCGACGCCGCCGCGGCGGCCCTGCACGTGACGCCCTCGGCGGTGAGCCAGCGGATCAAGGCCCTGGAGCAGCGCACCGGGCGGGTGCTGCTCACCCGCTCGCGGCCGGTGAAGCCGACCGAGTCGGGCCAGGTCGTGGTGCGCTACGCCCGTCAGCTCGACCGCTTGGAAGGCGACGCGCTCGACGCGCTCGGGATGCCCGGGGAAGGAGAGGACGCCGGAGCCTCGGGCCCCTCCTGGCTGCCGATCGCGGTCAACGCGGACTCACTGGCGACCTGGTTCGTACCCGCGCTGGCCCCGCTCGCGCGGGACGCGCGGATCCACGTCGACCTGCGCCGCGAGGACGAGGCGCACACCACCGCCATGCTGCGCGCGGGCGAGGTGATGGCGGCGGTCACCTCCACGCCCCAGCCGGTGGCGGGCTGCTCGGTGCAGCGGCTCGGCGCGATGGTCTTCCTGCCGGTGGCCACGCCGCAGTTCATCGCCCGCTGGCTCGACGGCGACGCGGCCCAGCTGCTCCCGGACGCCCCGGTGGTCTGCTTCGACCGCCGCGACGAGCTGCAGGACGCCTTCGCCCGCGAATTGACGGGCGGTCGAGGAGCCAGCCCCCGGCGGCACTACGTCCCTTCCAGTGAGGGCTTCGCCGATGCCGTCGCCGCCGGCCTCGGCTGGGGCCTCGTCCCGCGCAGCCAGGCCGAGCCCCGGCTGCGCAGCGGGGAACTGGTCCGCTTCCTCCCGCGCCGCACGGTCGAGGTCCCGCTCTACTGGCAGCAGTGGCGCCTCGACTCGCCCGCACTGGCGGCCGTCGCCACGGCCGTGGCGGCAGAAGCGGCACGGGCGCTGCGGTAGCGGCCGAATCCTTATCCCGCCCCGTCCTGCCGCCGCTGCCGGTGCTCCTCGAACCGGCGCTCCAGGTCCGCCTTCCAGCGAGCCGCGTTGCTGCCGTCCAGCTGGCCGGCGAAGGCCCGGTAGGCGGCCGGCACCAGGGCCTCGCGGTCGGCGGGCTCGGCCGAGGCGATCGCCCAGAGTGCCTCGCCGGTGTCGTTGTCCAGCCCGCTGCAGGAACGCGGTCCCCCGCCCGCGACCACACGCTCCAGTTCCGCGTGGAAGGTCTGCCGCAGCTCCTGGTCGGTCGGCCACCTGTGGCGCATCCCGGCCTCCTGTCGACGTCGAACTCGAACTCGAACTCCCCTCCTTCGGAAGGGACTCGGTTGCCCAGGCATCGGTTCCACGGCGTTCCACAGCAGTCCACAGTGTTCCACGGCGATCCGCTGAAACGAGCCGCCCAGGGACCCATGACCGCCCACCTCGACCGGGCGCGTCCGCCTTACGGATTGCTGACACCCTCCCGTTGCGACGGTCCACGACGCGGTTCGACGGGTAGCGTCCCGGGGCATGAGGATTCTGGTCACCGGCGGCGCCGGGTTCATCGGTTCGGCGGTCGTGCGCGCCCTGGTCGAGGCGGGCCATCAGGTCCGGGTGCTGGACGCGCTCCTGCCCGCGGTCCACCCGTCGGGGGTGGCGCCCGAGTTGCCGGCCGGCGTCGAGTTCCGGCACGGCGACGTACGGGACGCGTCGACGGTGCGACGCGCGCTGGCCGGGGTCGACGCGGTCTGCCACCAGGCGGCCATGGTCGGCCTCGGTCTCGACCTCGACGACGCCCCCGAGTACGTCGGCTGCAACGACCTCGGCACGGCCGTGCTCCTGTCCGCGATGGCCCGTACGGGGGTGCGGAACCTGGTGCTGGCCGGATCGATGGTCGTCTACGGTGAGGGCCGGTACACGTGTCCGGAGCACGGGGACGTGGCGCCCGGACCGCGGCGCCCGGACGATCTCGACGCGGGCCGGTTCGAGCCGCCCTGCCCGGTGTGCGGGGCCCCGCTCAGGCCGGGACTGGTGGACGAGGCCGCGCCGGGCGATCCCCGCAACGTGTACGCCGCGACCAAGCTCGCCCAGGAGCACCTGGCCGCGGCCTGGGCCCGCGCGTGCGACGGGTCGGTCCTGACGCTGCGCTACCACAACGTCTACGGCCCGGGGATGCCGCGTGACACCCCGTACGCCGGGGTGGCCTCGTTGTTCCGTTCGTGGCTCGCCCGCGGCGAGGCTCCCCGGGTGTTCGAGGACGGCGGCCAGCGCCGGGACTTCGTCCACGTCGACGACGTGGCGGCGGCGAACCTGGCCGCCCTGGAGGACGTCGCCGGACGCCTTCCGGGCCGTGCCCGGGCGTACAACGTCGGTAGTGGGGAGGTGCGTACGGTCGGCGAGATGGCCCTGGCGCTGGCCGACGCCTACGGCGGGCCGGCCCCGGTGGTGACCGGGCAGTACCGGCTCGGGGACGTCCGGCACATCACCGCCGATTCCTCCCGGCTGCGTGACGAGCTGGGCTGGCGGGCCCGGGTGCCGTTCCTTGCGGGGATGGCCGAGTTCGCCGCCGCCCCGCTGCGCGCCTGAGGAGCCGGGGGCCTGGGCGTCCGAGGAGCCGGAGCGCCGGAACGCCCGAGCGCCCGGGCACCCATGCGCCCGGGCGCTCCGGCTACCCGCGAGCCGCCGGGAGCGCGATCTCGAAGCAGCAGCCTCCGGCGACGTTGCGAACCCGGGCGCGCCCGGCGTGCGCCTCGACGATGCCGCGGACGATGGCCAGTCCGAGCCCGGCCCCGCTGTCCCCGCCCTCACCGGGATCGCGCCGCGGCGTGCGGGCGGCGCTGCCCCGCCAACCGGTCTCGAACACACGGGGGAGGTCCTGTTCCGGGATGCCTCCGCAGCCGTCGGTGACCGAGAGGACGACCGTGTCGACCTCCCGGCGGGCCGAGACGGCGACGACGCCGTCCTCGGGCGTCGACCGGATCGCGTTGACGAGGAGGTTGCCGAGCACCCGGGTGATCTCCCGGCTGTCCACCTCGACCGGTTCGGCGGCGACCTGACCG
Organism: Kitasatospora sp. NPDC097691; assembly: GCF_040302665.1. NCBI lineage: Bacteria > Bacillati > Actinomycetota > Actinomycetes > Kitasatosporales > Streptomycetaceae > Kitasatospora > Kitasatospora sp. NPDC097691. The sequence goes on from NZ_JBEORY010000006.1 coordinate 168,636, forward strand.
CCCTCCAGGCGGACGCCGCGCTGGCGGGCCAGGGGGTGGGCGCCGGCCAGGGCGTCGTCGACCAAGTCGTAGACGGACACCCGGGACACCGACAGGGACAGCGCGCCGGCCTGGATGCGGGAGAGCTCGAAGAGGTCGTCGACCATCCCGGTGAGCCGCTCCACCTCGGTACGGATCCGCTTGAGGTAGTGCTCCGGCTCGTCGACCACCCCGTCCTCCAGGGCCTCGGCCATGGCGCGCAGCCCGGCGAGCGGGGTGCGCAGGTCGTGGGAGATCCAGGCGATCAGCTCGCGTCGCGAGGCGTCCAGCGCCTGCTCCCGGGCACGCGACTCGGCGAGCCGGGCACTGGTGGCGGCGAGTTCCGCGCTGAGCTGGGCCAGTTCGAGCCCGAGGGGATGCGCGGGTGCGGTGAAGCCGCTGTCGCTTCCGACGGTGCGGGCGGCGGCGGTCAGGGCGCGGCTGCCCGCCACGACCTGACGTCCGAGCACGGCGGCCGTGAGCAGCGAGACCACGGACGCCATGCAGAGGACCGTGATCACCACGCCGAGGTCGTGTCCGGACAGGAACATCGCCTGGGCGACGGCGAACGTCCCGGAGGTGACGGCGAGTACGGTGACGGCGGCGACGCAGAAGAGCGAGAGCGCCATCGAGCGGCGGCGCAGCAGCCGTACGGCGACCCAGCCGAGCAGGCCGGCGCCCGTGGCGCCGAGCCCCGCGAACAGGGCGATCAGCAGCAGGTCCTTCACGCGGGGCCGTCCTTCTCGTCCGTCACGGGGTCGTAGCGGTAGCCGACGCCCCAGACCGTGCTGATCAGCGTCGGTGCGGCGGGGTCGTCCTCGATCTTCTCGCGCAGCCGGCGCACGTGGACGGTGACGGTGGACAGATCGCCGAAGTCCCAGCCCCAGACCCGCTGCATCAGCTCCTGCCGGGAGAAGACCGCCCGGGGGTGCCGGAGGAAGAACGCGAGCAGGTCGAACTCCCGGAGCGTGAGGAGGAGTTCGTTGCCTCCCCGGTGGGCCCGGCGGGCCTGCGGATCGAGGGTGATGTCCCCGGACGCCAGCGGTCCGAGGGCCGACGCCGGCGGGGCGGCGGCGCGGGAGCGGCGCAGGACGGACTGGACGCGCAGGACGAGTTCGCGCGGGCTGAAGGGCTTGGTGACGTAGTCGTCCGCGCCCAGTTCCAGGCCGAGGATGCGGTCGGCCTCGTCGCCCTTGGCGGTGAGCAGGACCACCGGGAGGTCGGCGCCGTCCTCGGAGGCGCGCAGCCTGCGCAGGATCTCCAGTCCGTCGATCCCGGGGAGCATGAGGTCCAGGACCAGGAGGTCGGGGCGGTGGGTGCGGGCCAGGTCCAGGCCTTGGTGGCCGTCGCAGGCGCGGTCGACCCGGTGGCCGGCCCGGGTGAGGTAGCCGGCGACGACCTCGCCCACGGTGAGGTCGTCGTCGATCACCAGGATGCGGGCCGGGTCCGGTGACGCGGCGGAGGCGGGGCTGTCGTTCACCTCGCCGAGGATACGAGCCGTGGCCGTCGCGGGGTGCCCCGCGGGGGCCGACGTTCGCGTTCCGTAAGATCGCGGCCCCCTTCCGGGGCGTCGGCCCCCAGCGGAACGCCGGCCTCCCGGCCCGTCGGCCCTGCCGAACGCCCGGCCCTGCCGTCGGGCGGCCCGACGTAGGACTTTCGTAAGGGCGCGGTTCGGCCACCACGGCCCCGCCCGCGCTTAGCGTGGCCGACGTGATCTCTCCGACTCCCTCATTGACGTGTGCCGATGTGGTCCTGCCGTGCCTCGACGAGGCCGGGGCGCTGCCCTGGGTGCTGGGCCGGCTGCCCGCGGGCTGGCGTGCGATCGTCGTCGACAACGGTTCCCGTGACGGCTCGGCCGAGCTGGCGCGCTCGCTGGGTGCGACGGTCGTCGAGGAGCCGCGGCGCGGCTTCGGCGCCGCGTGCCACGCCGGGCTGCTGGCCGCGACCGCCGAGCTGGTCTGCTTCATGGACTGCGACGGCTCGCTGGATCCCGCCCAGCTGCCGCGCGTCGCCGCGCCCGTGCTCGCCGGCTCGGCGGACCTGGTGCTCGGTCGGCGCCGCCCCACGGCCTCTGGGGCGTGGCCGCTGCACGCCCGGCTGGCCAATGCCGCGCTGGCCCGCCGGCTGCGGGCGAGGACGGGGGCGCCGCTGCACGACCTCGGCCCGATGCGGGCCGCCCGCCGTGACCGGCTGCTGGCGCTGGGCCTGGGCGACCGCCGCTCCGGCTACCCGCTGGAGATGGTGCTCGCCGCGTCGGCGGCCGGGATGCGGATCACCGAGACGCCCGTCGACTACCTGCCGCGTACGGGTCGTTCCAAGGTCACCGGTACCGTGCGCGGCACCCGGCAGGCCGTCCGCGACATGCGGGCCGTCCTGGCCGCGCCGCCGCCGACCCTCCTGGTGATCGCCAAGTCGCCGGTCCCGGGGCGGGTCAAGACCCGCCTCACCCCGCCCTGCACGCCCGAGCAGGCGGCGGCGCTGGCCGAGGCCGCCCTCACCGACACCCTCACCGCCCTCTCCCGGATGCCGGCCGGGCGGCGGCTGCTCGTCCTGGACGGTGAGGCCGGCGCCTGGCTGCCGCCCGGCTGGCAGGTCGTGCCGCAGTCGGACGGTGGGCTGGACGCCCGGCTCGCGGCCGCCTTCGCGCACGCCGCCCGGACCGCCCCGGACGCACCCGCCCTGCTGGTCGGCATGGACACCCCGCAGCTGGACGCCGCGCTCCTCGCCGAATCCCTTTCGCCCGCCCGGCGTGCGGGGGTCGACGCCTGGTACGGCCCGGCCGACGACGGCGGGTTCTGGGCGCTCGGGCTGGCCAGGCCCACCGAGCGGCTGGCCCGACGGTTGCTGCTGGGCGTGCCGATGTCCACGCCGGACACCGGACAGGCCGTGCTCGACCGGCTGGCGGCGGAGGGCCTGACGGTCGGCCGGCTGCCGTCGGTCACCGACGTGGACACCATCCGGGACGCGCGTCAGGTCGCCGCCGAGGCTCCGGACAGCAGGTTCGCGGCGTGCCTCCGGTCGATCGGGACCGCGCAGGAGGTGACCGGGTGACCGTCGCCGCCGAGGCGTGGGTGGACGACCCGTTCGCCGAAGCCGTCCGCGCCGGCCGGGGCCCGCTGTGGCTCCGGCGCGAGGACGGCCGCCGGATCCCGCTGGACGTCGCACGCTGGTGCGCCCCCGCCGCCGGGGCGGACCACGGGCTGCTGCTGCGCTGCACCCGGCTGACCGCGCCGGTGGTGGACCTCGGCTGCGGCCCCGGACGCCTCGTCGCGGCCCTGCTCGGCCTGGGCGTACCGGCACTGGGCGTCGACGTCACCGGAGCAGCGGTGGCCCGGACCCGCAGCCTCGGCGGGCCCGCCCTGCGCCGGTCGGTCTTCGACCGGCTGCCCGCCGAGGGCCGGTGGGGCGGCGCGCTGCTCGCCGACGGCAACCTCGGCATCGGCGGCGACCCCGGGCGCTTGCTCGCCCGGAGCGCCGAACTGCTCGCCCCGGCCGGAACGCTGCTGGTCGAGGTGGAGCCGGGGGAGCCGGACGAGCGGATCACCGTCCGGGTCGAGGGCGCCGACGGGCGCGTCGGACCGCCCTTCGCCTGGGCCCGCTGCGGTGCGACGGCCACCGCCCGGCGCGCCGACCGGGCGGGGCTCGTCGAGACCGAGCGCTGGACCTCCCACGGCCGCCACTTCCTCGCCTTCCGGAAGGTGGTCCGTCCCCGCTGACGGTGACGGGGCGGGCGTGCCGCGGGTGCTGCTCCGGCGCCGCCGCGGGTGCTGCTCCTGCGCCGCCGCGGGTGCTGCTCCGGCGCCGCCGCCGGTGCTACTCCGGCACCGCCGCGGGATCCTCGCGCGGCCACTGCGGGTGCTCCCGCTCGGCCCAGCGCCGGTCGACCAGCCCGGTCCGCATCCCGCGCCGGGACTCCGGGTCCCGCAGGGCCATGCGGATGTGCCCGACGGTGACCACGAGGACGGCCGTGGCGAGCCAGTCGTGGACGAAGGTCGCGCCGGGCCGCCAGGCCGCCGGTGCCAGGTGGGTGAGCCACATCGCCAGGCCGGTACCGAGCATCACCAGCATCGCGCCGAGCGTCCACTGGGCGTAGAGCTTCTGTCCGGCGTTGAACTTCCCCGCCGGACGGTGCGAGGCGCGCGCCCGTACGGCCCGCAGCCACTGCCGGTCCACCGGATGGAAACGGCTCAATCCGGACAGGTCCGCCCGGACCGCCCGGAAGGCCAGTCCGAGCAGCAGGGGGACCGGCAGTGCCAGGCCGCACCACACGTGCACGGTGACGACGAGCCGCCGGCGCCCGACCAGTTCGGCGAGCGGCGCGAGGTAGAGGCAGGCGGCGGTGGCCAGGCAGGTCAGCATCAGGGCGGCGGTGGTGCGGTGCACCCAGCGCTCGGCGCGGCTGAAGCGGAGCACTCGGTCAGGCGGTCGGTGCATCGTCACGTCCGTTCGAGCGGCCGACCCAGGCGTCGGTGTCATAGCCGTTCTGCTCCCAGTAGCCCGGTTCCACGGTGCGGGTGACGGTGATCCCGGACAGCCATTTGGCCGACTTGTAGAAGTACATCGGCGCCACGTACAGGCGCACCGGCCCGCCGTGGGAGTGCGGGATCGGGGCGTCCTGGAGCTTGAGCGCGACCACCACGTCGTCACGCCGGGCCTGTTCCAGGGTGAGGCTCTCGGTGTACTCGCCGTCGAAGCAGTCGAACCGCACCGCTGTGGCGTCCGCCTTGACCCCGGCGGCGTCGAGCAGGTGGGCCAGCGGCACGCCCTCGAACGGGGTGTTCGGCACCCGCCAGCCGGTCACGCACTGCACGTCCCGCACGATCCGGCGCTGGGGCATCGCCTGCAGGTCGGCCAACCGGTAGCTGCCGGGGCGTTCCACCAGCCCGTTCACCGTCAGGGTGTAGGTGTCCGGGCCCCGGGTCGGCACCGAGGCGACCACGGAGTAGTACCGGAAGCCGCTTCCCCCGGGCAGCAGGCCGGTGAGACCCGTCGGGTCCTTGCCGGCCACGGCCTCCTGGGCCTTCTGGAGGTACGGGCCGGCCGCGACTCCGGCCGCGCCGAGCCCGAGCAGGCCCAGCACCACGCGGCGGCCGACCGGCGTTCCCCGGCCCTCTTCGATCTGTTCGCTCACGCCGCCGATTCGACCAGCCCGGGGGCGATACGGCCAGGGCCGGCGCCGATTCGTCAGACTTCCGTCACTTCTGGGCGCCCACCGCCACGGCCGTTCGTTGCGTGCGGCGCTGCCGCAGCAGCGTGCCCACCAGGACGACGCACAGCGCCGTCCCGTACGAGAGCTGCTGTGCCGTCTGCCCTCCCGTCAGGTAGAGCGCCTGTCCGGCAGCCGGCACGGCCAGCCACTCCCAGCGGCCGTCGAGGGCGACCAACGCGACCACCAGCAGCCCGTACCACGGGTAGGAGGGCGCGACGAGCAGCAGCGCCGTGCCCGTCACCAGGAGCGCGCCGGCCCACGGGCGGTGCGGGTCGCCCTTGCGCAGGACGTGGATCACCACCGCCGCGAGGACGAGGGCCGCCGCCCACGCCAGGAGGCGGTCGGGCAGCAGCAGCCGGAGCAGCCCGAACCGGTCGATGTGCCCCTGCTCGTAGCCCTCCTCCCGCAGGTATCCCGGCAGGTAGCCCAGGACGGAGGTGCCCGAGGCCACCACGTACGGGAGGTAGGACAGGGCGAAGGCCCCGAGCGCGGATCCGACGAGCAGGACGTCGTTCCGGGTCGGGCGCCGGGTCAGCAGACCCGACAGTGCCCCGGGGAGGGCCAGGGCCGGCAGCAGCTTGGCCGCGACCGCGCCGCCCAGCAGGAGCCCACCGCGGAGCGCTCGCCCGCGCGCCGCGCAGCCGAGCCCGGCGACCATGAGCAGGGCGCCGAGCGTGTCCACGTGCGCGTCGTTGACCGCCCACACCGTCACACCGGGGAACCACGCCCACAGCGCGGCCCGCCACTTCTCCCGCCCCACCCTCAGCAGGAGCCCGGTGGTCGCCACCGCGAGCACCGCCCCGCCGGCCTGCACCCCGCGCACCCCGCCGCCGAACGGGTGCACCGCGACGAACCACGCCTGCGCCACCGGCGGGTAGATGGTGTGCACGGCCGGCCGGTTGATCCGGGTGCAGTCCCCGGCCGCCGTGCGCCGCTCGTCCCAGCCCGAGCAGCCGTCCCCCACCGGGAAGAGCCCCGGATCGCGCAACCGCGCCAGCGCCGGATCGTCGGGCGTGTGGGCGTAGGGCGAGATCCCGGCCGCCTGGACCCGACCGTCCCAGACGTAGCGGTAGGCGTCGTCGCTGCTCCGCGGCGGCGCCAGCAGCCCGACGGCGGCCATGGCGATGCCACCGGCCAGGACGAGCGGCACGACCCGGCCGGCGGGCACCTCGCGCAGCAGCAGCACGGCGACGGCGAACAGGGCGACGTCGAGGAGGTACCAGCCGGGGAGGGGGAGGAGGCCGTTGCGGGCGACGGTCAGGGCCAGGGCGGTGACCAGGGCGGCAAGGGCGAGGAGGCAGGGCAGGACGGTACGGGAGATCACGTCGCCCACCCTCCCACCGGCCCGCCTCGCAACCCCCGGTGGCGCCATCGACGTTCGGAATCCGTAAGCACGTCGGAGCACCGGCGGGAGGTGCCGGGGCGCTTCGATGGACGGGTGGAAACCGAACCCGCCGATTCCGGCACTCCGTCCCCCCGTCGCCGCTACGACCCTCCGCTGCCCGCGCCCCCCGCGTTCCTGCGGCGCGGGCCGCTGCGCGAGGGGGCGTTCACCTCGCCGCTGCACGAACCGCGGACCGTGGTCGTCGTCGGCCGCTGGCTGGGCGCGGCCCTCCTGCTCTGCTTCCTGACCGGTCTGACCAGCCACCTTCTCCAGGACCCGCCCGGCTGGCTCGCGCCGCACCTGCCCGCACGGCCGGTGAACGGCTACCGGGTCACCCAGGGCCTGCACGTGATCAGCGGCCTGGCCGCGATCCCCTTGACCGGTGCCAAGCTGTGGGCGGTCTACCCGCGGCTGTTCGAATGGCCGCCGGCGCGCAGCGTGCTGCACGCCCTGGAGCGGCTCGGTATCGCCGTCCTCGTGGCGGCCGTCCTGCTGGAGGTGTTCACAGGCCTGCTGAACACGCTGCAGTGGTACCCGTGGCCGTTCCCGTTCCGGCAGACCCACTTCTGGCTCGGCTGGCTGGCGACCGGCGGACTGCTGGTCCACCTGTCCGTCAAGGCACCGCTCATCGTCGCGCACTGGTGGCGCCGGGCCGCCCCGGTCCTGGCGCAGCGCCGCGCGTTCCTCGCGGCGACCACCGCGGCCGCCGGTGCCGTCACCCTCGTCACGGCCGGACAGAGCGTGCCCTGGCTGAGCGGCCTGGACCTGCTGGCCCCGCGCCGCCCCGACATCGGCCCCCAGGGCCTGCCGGTGAACCGCACCGCCGCCCAGGCCGGCACGGTGACGGTGCCCGCCGACTGGCGGCTGCGGGTGGACGGGCCGCAGCCGTACGAGCTCACCCTCGCGGAACTCGGCGGACTCCCGCAGCACTCGGCGGAGTTGCCGATCGCCTGCGTGGAGGGCTGGAGCGCCTCGGCCCGGTGGACCGGGGTCCGGCTGGCCGACCTGGTGCGGCGTGCCGGAGCCCCGCCCGGCTCTGCGGTGCGGGTCACGTCGCTGGAGGCCGGGGGACCGTACCGGGTGATGGAGATGCCCGCGTCGTACGTGGACGATCCGCTCAGTCTGCTCGCCCTGCGGGTCAACGGCGAAGTCCTGGCGGCGGACCACGGTTTCCCTGCGCGGGTCATCGCGCCGAACCGGCCCGGCGTCCTGCAGACCAAGTGGGTCGCACGTATCGAGGTGATCGTATGACCACCGGTGTCCGCGCTCTGCTGATGGCCGCAGGCCTTGCCACGATCGGCTACGGCCTGTCCGGGCTGCTCGGTGACCCGTACATCACCGACCCGCTGGACATCCTGGCCTGGGCGATCGGCGCCCTGGTGCTCCACGACGGGCTATGGGTGCCGCTGGTGTGCCTGCTGGGCGCGTCCCTGGTCCGCGGGCCCGTGCTGCGCGGCTGGCTGGTCGTCGCGGCGGCCGTCACCGCGGTCGGCCTGCCCGCCGTGCTGCGGGCCGACGACGACCACGGCAACCCGTCGGTGCTGCCGCTGCCGTACCTGCGCAACTGGCTGCTGGTGCTGGCCGCCACCGCCGGCGTCGCGCTGTTGGTCGCGTTCGTCGGGCGGTGGCGGCGTCGGGGCCGGGCGGTCGTCAGGCGCCTGGGACTCCGGGACTGGGCCGTCGTCAGGCGCCGGGGACCCCGGGGAGGCCGGTGGTGAGACCGTCCAGGGCGTGCGGGCAGGCGCACTTGCGCAGGAGCGGCAGTCGCTCCAGGGCCTTGAACAGCACGGTGCGCAGCCGGTCGACGTTGCGGGCGAACGCCGCCAGCACCTCGCCGTGGGTGACGCCCTCGCCGCTCTCCACACCGGCGTCGAGATCGGTGACCAGGGCCACCGAGGTGTAGCAGAGCCCGAGTTCGCGAGCCAGCACCGCCTCCGGGTGGCCCGTCATGCCGACCACCGACCAGCCGTTGGCGGTGAACCAGCGGGACTCGGCGCGGGTGGAGAAGCGCGGGCCCTCGATCACCACCAGGGTGCCGCCGTCCACCGGTTCCCAGGCGGCCTCCCGGGCGGCCTCCATCGCGGTCCGCCGCCCCGCCGGGCAGTACGGGTCGGCCATCGACACGTGCACCACCTCCGGTACGGTGCCGTCCGGCAGCGGCAGGCCGTCGTAGAAGGTCTGCACCCGCCCCGAGGTCCGGTCGACGAACTGGTCGGGCACCAGCAGCGTGCCCGGCCCGTACTCCGGCCGCAGCCCGCCCACCGCACACGGCGCCACCACCTGCCGCACCCCCAGGGAGTGCAGCGCCCACAGGTTGGCGCGGTAGTTGATCCGGTGCGGGGGAGTCCGGTGGCCGCGCCCGTGCCGGGGGAGGAAGGCGACCCGGCGCCCGCCGACCTCCCCCACGAACAGCGCGTCGCTCGGTTCGCCGTACGGCGTCTCGACGCGCACCTCGGTCACGTCGTCCAGCAGTGCGTAGAGCCCGGAGCCACCGATCACACCCAGCTCGGCGCTCGGCAGGACGTCCTGGTCGACCGTCATCCCGGTCCACCCTTCTTCTCGGGAACAACCTCCCCGTCACTGTAGGAACGGACCGTGCCGGAACCGGGGCGCCAGGCCTTACGAATCACGAACGTCCCGCACACCGCTGCTGCGGCGCAGCGGAGGGACGGCCTCGTCGAGGTCAGCCGATGACGACGACCATCTTCCCCAGGGCCTGGCCGGCCTCCATCACTCGGTGGGCTTCGACGATCTCGTCGAAGCGGAAGGTCCGGGTGGGGCGGGCCCGGAGTGCGCCGGACTCGACCAGGGCGTAGATCTCGTCCAGCGGAACGTCCGAGAGCGGGAAGGCCGGGGTCCCCAGAGCGAAGGCGCTGCCGAAGAAGCTGAGCCGGACTCCGCTGGGCAGGTCGGCGATCGGGTCGAAGTCCGCCACCGGTGCGAATCCACCGAGGAAGCCGACCTGGCAGACCCGCCCGCGCGGCCCGACCGTGCGGAGCGAGTCACGGAGCACCGTGTTGCCGACGATGTCGAGCAGCGCGTCGACGGCGAGGCCCCGGCGTTCGGCCTCCGCGGCCAGCTGCCCGTCGTCGATGAGCACGTCGGAGGCCCCGAGTTCCTTGAGCAGCGCCGCGTGTGCGGGGTTGCGGGTGGTCGCGAGGACCGTCGCGCCGTGGTGGACGGCGAGGTTGACGGCGGCCTGCCCGAGGGAGGAGGTCGCGCCCCGGACCAGCAGGGTCTCCCCGGCCTCGAGGGCGAGGTTGCCGTGCAGGGCGCTGTACGCCGTGGCGTACACCTCGGGCACCGCGGCCAGGTCGGCCCAGGGCAGGGGCGAGTCCACGGCCACCACGTTGGTCGCGGGGACGGTCACCAGTTCCGCGTAGCTGCCGTTGCGGGTCCGTCCCATGCCGCCGAGGATCGCCACCACCTTCGTCCCGACGGGGAGTTCACCCGAGGGGTCGGCCTCGACGAGGCCTGCGCACTCGATCCCGGTCACGGCGGCCACCTCGCCCCAGGCGCCGCTTCGCATGTACGCCTCGGCGTGGTTGAGGCCGAACGCCTTCACCCGGATGAGGACCTCGCCGGTGGCGGCCACCGGGTCGGGCAGTTCCGTGGCGGTGAGGACCTCGGGGCCGCCGTGGGCGGATATGACCATGGCCTTCATGTCCGAACCTCATTCTTGAATAGTCATTCATCTATAGGGCCGACGAAAGGGCCACCGCGTACGGTGGCCCGAAACCTCGTGCTGTCAGGAGAGCGCGACGAAGGCGTTGTCGACGATCGCCCGCAGCACCGCCTCGTCGGGATTGGCCTTGCCGACGACCATGAGCCCCTGACACGTCGCGACCAGCAGCTTGGCGCTGCCCGCCGCGTCGAGCGAGGCCCGCACCTCACCCCGGCGCACGGCGTTCTCCAGGGCGTGGGTCATGCACCGCTCCAGGCGCGCCAGGTGGCCGCGCACGACGGCCGCCGCCGCGTCGTCCTCGGCGGCGTTCTCGATCGCCGTGTTCACCAGCAGGCAGCCCTGGCGCCCCTCGGGGCCGAGCAGGTCGCGCACCAGCCCGTCGAAGTAGCCCCGCACCTCCGCCACCGACGCGCCCGCCGCCTCCAGCTCGCCGAGCTTCCGGGGCACGACCAGCTTCGAGTAGCGCTCCAGCGACTTCACGAAGAGCGCGTGCTTGCCGCCGGGGAACGCGCTGTAGATGCTGCCGGGCTTCACGCCCGTGGCCTTCACCAGGTCCTCGATGGACGTGGCCCGGTACCCGCGCTCCCAGAACCGCAGCATCGCCTGGTCGAGGACGGTGTCGGGGTCGAACTCGCGGGGTCTGGGCATGGGGGAACCATACATGAATGCTCATTCAAGAACAACGCCCTCCGCCGTCCGCCCCGCGGGTGTTCAGGAGTGCTCGGGGTTCTCGGCATCGAAGCGGCAGCGGAAGGACGCCTTTTCGACAGCGGACTCGGTCGGCCACCCGGCAGGCGCTGTCGAAGGAGTAGGAGATCGTCGGGTCTCCGGGCGCAGTCGCCCCGGGGGTGTCGCGGCTGCGCTTCCGTGACGGAGGGGCGCCACTTGGATACCTTGAGTGATGATTCGTGCACCTTCGAAGCGTGGGAGTCCATCATGACCGTCGAGGAACTCGCCAAGTTCTACGCCCTCCTGACCATCCTGGAGCCGCAGACGCAGACCTGTGTCCAGGCCGCGCGTCTTGCCGAGGCGGGGACGGCGGGCGAGGGGGACACTGACACCGCCGTGGTGAAGGAGCTGAAGACGCACGCCGACAAGATCGCCGCAGAGCTGGCCTCGGTGAGTCCCGAGAAGCTGCAGCGCAAGGCGGCGGCGATCGCCAAGTTCCTCGGGTAACCGGTCGTTTCACTCGTTGGCCCGTCGGCTTCGTTCGCCGACGGGCCAACGCGCGTGCGGAGGGCGGGGTATGCGGCGGCGCGGCGGTCGTCCCCGAGGGCTGGGGTGAGGTGGACGTTGGCGACCATGCCGAGGACTGTGACCAGGGTCCGGGTGAATCATCATTGGTCCCGCCGTTGTGCTCGGCACCGGTCGGTGGTCTGTCGGGAGGGCGCGCTCCTTCGCCGGTCCGAGGGTGGGCATGGCGATGTCGGCCGCCGCCTTGGTGGTCGGGCAGGTCGCCGCACGGCGGGCCCATCCGACGGTGGCGGGATGTCACACGCTGCCGAGGGCGGCGGTGAAGTGAGCTGCGCGACGGGTGTGGCCGGCCGCCAGGAGCCGGCTGACCTCGCCGGGGCGCTCCTGGGGTAAGGGCAGCATGGGGCGTGGCCGCCGTTTCCACGGTGGGCGGCGGCAACGTCAGAGGTGAAGGACTCGCGCCACAGGACGGGTGCGGCGACGGATTCCCGCTGGGCATGCGGGTTGATGTCGCAGAGGACCCCGGGCCGGTGGTTCAGCGGTGCTCGGGGTTCTCGAAGTCGAAGCGGCAGCCGGCGTCCCACTCGGAGCGCTGGTTGCCGTGGGCGGGGATGCCGCCGGCGTCCTTGAGCATGCGGGCGAGGTGGAGGAGGTTCCAGGTCATGAAGGTGGTGTTGCGGTTGGTGAACTCGTTCTCCGGCCCGCCGGATCCGGGGTCGAGGTAGGACGGGCCGGGGCCGGCCTCGCCGATCCAGCCCGCGTCGGCCTGCGGCGGGATCGTGTAGCCGAGGTGCTGGAGGCTGTAGAGCACGTTCATCGCGCAGTGCTTGACGCCGTCCTCGTTTCCGGTGATCAGGCAGCCTCCGACCCGGCCGTAGTACGCGTACTGGCCGGCCTCGTTGAGCAGGGAGGAGCAGGCGTAGAGGCGTTCGATGACCTTCTTCGTGACGGAGGAGTTGTCACCCAGCCAGATCGGTCCGGCGACGACGAGGATGTCCGCGGCCATCACCCGGCGGTACAGGGCGGGCCATTCGTCGCTCTCCCAGCCGTGCTCGGTCATGTCGGGCCAGACGCCGGTGGCGATGTCGTGGTCGACGGCGCGGATGACGTCGACCACGACCCCCTGGCGCTCCATGATGGCGCGGCTCACGTCGATCAGACCCTGGGTGTGGCTGCGCTCGGGTGAGCGTTTGAGCGTGCAGTTGAAGATCAGCGCGCGCAGGTCGGAGTGGGGCGTCGAGGTGTCCGGCACGGGTGCGCCTCCGGCAGTCGGGTGGGCATCGGGCATGGGTCCCGGACACTCCACCAGGCGCGGATGCCTCGCGTGGGCGAGGACCGGTGGACACGCGACACGTGTCCACCGGGCGGGTGAAGCGGTTGCGGCGCTGCCTCGCACTGAGGACCGGCCCGCCCCCGACGGCCCGGCCCGTCAGGCCGACCCCTCGCCGACACCTCCCGGGGCCGTGCCGGCTTCCTCGCTCCAGGACGCGATCCGGACCGTCTCCTGCAGTGATGCGCGATCCGGGAGCGCCCGTCCGGGGTCGTCCGGTTTCGACGTGGCCGTCGGTCGATACCGGCTGGACACCGCAACGAACTGACGACAGCTGAGCACGAGAGTTCACCAGTAGCCCCCGTGATCGGGTCGGCGCCCCAGCCTGATGAACGCGCCGCGGTTCAAGCTATGAGCAGGCGCAGGCCGAGATCTGCCGAGTCGAGGTCGGCGAGCTCGCTGTTGCGCTCGGCCCACCGGCCGGAGTCGAGGTCGTCGCTGAGGCTTCGTACCGCCCGCTGCTCGGCCTGCGGCCCGACCCTCGTCCACACCGACATCGCACGGCGCACGTGATCCTCCAGATACGCCCCCGGGCGGCGCCAGTACGCCTCGAACAGGCCGTCGGCGCAGTCCCACGGGATGGGCACCGGCTCAGCGCGGGCGCCGATCGCGTCGACCATCCCGGTAAGCGAGGGAAATTCTGCGAGGACGGCGGCGAACTCGGGCAGGTAGTCGCGGGTGAGCCAGAACCGGTCCTGCCATCCGGGCTCGTCGGTGTCGAACGTGAGCACCACCACGCGGCGGGCCACGCGCCGCATCTCGCGCAACCCCGCTATCGGGTCCCCCCAGTGGTGAACGGTGGAGACGGCCATCGCGACGTCGAAGGAGTGGTCCTCGAACGGCAGGCTCTCCGCGGCGGCGGCCACGCACGGCGCCGAGCCGGCAGGCCGCTGCCCCCGCATGACCGCCGATGGCTCCACCGCGGTCACGTCGCGATCAGCAGGCTCGTAGGAACCGGTGCCGGCCCCGACGTTCAGCACCGTCTGCGCGTCCCCGAGGGCGTCCCAGATCTGCGCGGCGATCCGCGGCTCGGTCCGCCGTGTCGCGGGGTAGGCGCCACCGATCGCGTCGTACAGCCGTGCACCGAGCATCTCCAGTTGCTCCTCCGGTGTCACCGTCAGTCCCTTCGCCCGTGCCTCAAGTTCCCTGTCGATGGCCGTCACCATGGCGTCAGCGCGATCACGCCGCTCCAGCAGCAGGCCGCGCAGTCGGCGCAGGTGCGCGACCGCGTCGGTGGACGGGTCGCCGACCAGTTCGGCAACCTCCCGAAGCCCGAAGCCCAACCGTCGATAGGCCAGCACCTCCCGCAGCCGCTCCACGTCGGCCGCCGAATAGGCCCGGTACCCGGCCGGGGTCCGCGTCGACGGTCGAACGAGCCTGATTTCGTCATAGTGATGCAGCGTGCGGATGCTCACGCCGGCCAGCTCGGCCACGCGTCCCACGGTCCAGTGATCTTCCACGGCACCGACTATGGAGCCTGACGCCACGTGAGGGTCAAGAGCCGGCGTTGGGTCCGGGCGGCGGGACACCCCCTACGCGTCACCACCACCCCTGCGGTCCGCTGCGGGCTCCTCGCCCGCCGCCGGCCCTGGCGGACGTCCGGCGGGGCGAACCGGACCCGGCCGCGCTCCACGACCGGATCACCCGGGCCGGCGGACCCTGGTGCTGTAGCCCGTGCCACAGGCGATCGACCGAGCACCCACTCGACCGCCTCCTCCCGGCCTTCGAGCGGGCAGGTGAGGTGAATCACAAGGCGGCATCGGCCGTTGGTTGAACGACGGGGTACGGCGATACGTAAAACTCGCCCGACCGGCCTTCCGCCGGCCCCCACCACCGGAAGGCCCCGATGCCGTGCTCGTCCTGAGCAGGACGGATCTGCTCCCGGACGTTTCGCGCGCCGGCAGCCGTTCCTCACCCGCGGCGCCCCGCGTGCAGTCGCTCGGCGGGGCGGCGTCGGTGGTGGCACGGATGTACGCGTGGACCCGTCAGCCGTGGACCCGTCAGCCGTGAACCCGTCAGCCCTGAACCCAGTGATCCCCGAAACAGGAGCAGATTGCCGTGACGACGAAATCCGCCACCGAGTCCTACCGTGCAGCGCGCGACGCACTGCTCCGGACGGCCGGCAGCCACGAGAGCGCACTGGAGGAGTTCCGGTGGCCCACGATCGAGGGGAGGTTCAACTGGGCCGTCGACTGGTTCGACGTCATCGCTCGCGGCAATGACGCGACCGCGTTGTGGATCGTCGAGGAGGACGCCCGCGAGGCGCGGTACAGCTTCGACGACCTCGCCCGCCGCTCCGACCAGGTGGCCCACCACCTCGCCGCCCACGGCGTGCGGCAGGGCGACCGGGTGCTGCTGATGCTCGGCAACCAGGTCGAACTGTGGGAGTCGATGCTCGCCGTGATGAAGCTGGGCGCGGTCATCATGCCGACGACCGCCGCCCTGGGCGCCGCCGACCTGGCGGACCGGATCGAGCGGGGCGGTGCCCGCCACGTCGTCGCCAACGCCTCGGACACGGCCAAGTTCGAGGAGGTTCCCGGCCCGTACTCGCGCATCGCGGTCGGTGATCCGGTGGCGGGCTGGGTCCGCTACGACGAGGCGTACCGCATCGACGCACCGGCGCCGTTCGAGGCGCGGACCTCGGCCGAGGACCCGCTGCTGGTCTACTTCACCTCCGGCACCACCAGCCGGCCGAAGATGGTCGAGCACACCCAGGTGTCCTACCCCGTCGGGCATCTGACGACGATGTACTGGATCGGTCTGCGCCCCGGCGACGTCCATCTCAACATCAGCTCTCCCGGCTGGGCCAAGCACGCCTGGAGCTGTTTCTTCGCGCCGTGGATCGCCGAGGCCACGATCTTCGTCTTCAACTACACGCGCTTCGACGCCGCCCGCCTGGTCGAACAGGTGCACCGGGCCGAGGTCACCACCTTCTGCGCCCCGCCGACCGTGTGGCGGATGCTGATCCAGACCGACCTGTCGGCCGGAGCGGGCTCGCTGCGTGAGCTCGTCGCGGCCGGGGAACCGCTGAATCCGGAGGTCATCACCCGGATCGAGCACTCCTGGGGGCTGACCATCAGGGACGGCTTCGGGCAGACCGAGACCACCCTGCTCGTCGGCAACACGCCCGGGTCCCCGGTCAAGCCGGGGTCGATGGGCCGTCCGCTGCCGGGCGTCCCCGTGGTGCTGGTCGACCCGGTCCGCGGAACGCCCGCGGACGAGGGCGAGCTCTGCCTCGACCTCGCCGAGCACCCGCTCAACCTGATGACCGGCTACCTCGGGGACCCGGAGCGCAACGCGGAGGTGACGGCCGGAGGCTACTACCGCACCGGTGACGTGGCCGTGCGGGACGCCGAGGGCCGGATCACCTACATCGGCCGCAGCGACGACGTCTTCAAGGCCTCGGACTACAAGATCTCGCCGTTCGAGCTGGAGAGCGTGCTGATCGAGCACCCGGCCGTCGCCGAAGCCGCCGTGGTGCCCGCCCCGGATCCGCTGCGCCTGGCCGTTCCGAAGGCGTACGTCGCGCTCGCGCCGGGCTGGGAGCCCAGCCGGGAGACCGCACTGGCCGTCCTGCGGCACGCGCGCGAGAACCTGGCGGCGTACCTGCGGGTGCGCCGGGTCGAGTTCTTCGAACTGCCCAAGACCATCTCCGGCAAGATCCGCCGCGTCGAACTCCGGGAGCGGGAGCGGGAGGCGGCGGACGCGGGCACGGCCCTCGGCCGGGAGTGGCGCGACGACCAGTTCCCCGAACTGCGGGCCTGACCGGCCGGACCGCGGCACCGGCGCGTGAGGGACGCGCCGCACCCGGATCCCGCGGGCTCCGGCCCACGGTCGAACGCCCGGTGAGGGGCGGCGTCGCCGGGCGCCGCCCCTCCGGTCCCCGGCCCGTACCGGCCGGATCAGTACGCGTTGTCGTACGTGTAGAACTTGGTGTGGTCCAGCAGGTCGGCCGGGGTGACGTCGTTCCACGGCTTCATGGTGTCGTTCAGGGCGACCACGTTCCTGGTGCGGCGGACCGGCTGGTAGCTCTGGCCCGGGTGGCGGCTCTGCCAGGCGGCCCACAGACGGTCGATCATGCAGTGGTGCATCCAGAACACCGGGTCGTTGGGTGACATTCCGGTGCTCATGGTGCCGCCGACCCAGACGTGCACCCGGTTGTGCACGTTGACGCCCGTCCAGCCCTCCAGGTTGTTGCGGAAGCCGGCGCTGGAGCTGTTGAACGGCGCGGCGTCGTACGTGGCGATCCCCAGCGCGGTGTCCACGTCGGCCTTGGTCGGCAGGTCCTGGCCGCCCTGGCCCAGCCGGCGGATCAGGTAGTTGCGGGTGTCGGGCCTGACGGTGAGCGTCCAGTTGCCGGAGCTCTGCGCGAACGGGCCGGTGGTCACCCGGCCGCCGGTGCCGGTGCCGTCACCGCCCAGGAAGTCCGGGCCCCAGAGCGAGGAGGCCGGGGCGCGGTCGGTGGTCCAGTCCCAGTACGGGAGCGTGACGGTGGCGTCGATCTCCTGCAGTGCCCGTTCGAAGCGCAGCAGGAAGCTGCGGTGCCAGGGCAGGAAGGACGGCGAGCGGTGGCCGGTGCGCTCGGTGGTGTCGTTGTCGCTCATGATGAAGTCGTTGTGGGTGCTGACGAACGCGTCGTACGCACCGCGGCGCTTGAGTTCCAGGACCGCGTTGACGAAGGCGCGCTTCTCGGCGGGCGTCAGGGTCGCCTGGCTCTTGCGGACTGCCATGGTTCTTCCTTTGAGGGTGGTCTGTGCGGAGGCCGGAGTGCGGTCCGGAATCAGGCGGCGAGCGGGGCCAGGTCGGCGCCGTCCAGGGAGGTGACGGCGGCCCGGACCAGCGCGCGCGGCGTGGTGAAGGTCTGGTAGTGGTTGATGACGCTGATCCAGGTGCCGTCCGCGTTGCGCATCATGTGCAGTTCGCGGCCGTCGATCAGCACCATGTAGCCGCTCATCGCGTGGTGGCCGTCGCCGGACATCGGCATGCCCTGGATGCGGCGGCCGCGGAAGATCTCGTCGAAGCTTTCGCCACCCTCAGTGTCGGCGCCGCTGGCGGGTGCCACGGCGGGGCCCGTGAGGCCCAGTGCGACCGTGCCCGCGGCGACGGCCGTCGCGACGACGGCGCCTTGCAGCATCCGTCGGCGGGTGATTTCGGTGGTGGTGTCTTCGGACATGGCAGTGCCCCCCAGGTGGAGAATGTGAAGAACTTTCCGTGCCCCCCGTTCTTCGCGGACCGGTCGGCAGCGTCGACTGCCGGACGCGTCGTCGGCGCCGGTCAGGACGATCCGGTGGCGATCGGCCCGCTCGGAATCATTCCTACCAGTCGTGAGCGAACAGCTTGGATGTGTGATCGACCTGAGGGCTTGAAGTGATTGTTTCAAGCCGGTCATGTGAAAGATGTTGCATCTTCTACAGAAGTCAGAGCTTCGGTTCGCGGCGAATCCTGCGCGCGGAAACCGGAGATCCTTCGCCCGGACGGCCACCGCACCGCAAGGCCTGCGGCCTTGATGCACCCCTTGTGACGGTCGTTACGCGAACAGGATGGCGCGATGACACCAGGTGACCGCGCGCCCGCTTCGAGGCAGTGGATCGCCGGAGCCGCTCAAAGCCGGACGGTGAACCAGATGGTCTTGCCGCTGCCGCTGGGGCGGACCCCCCAGTCGTCGGCCAGGGCGTCGACGATGACGAGTCCCCGGCCGGACTCCTCCTCGCTCGTGGCGAGGCGGGGGTGGGGCAGCTGGGAGCTGCGGTCGCCGATCTCGACGGTGAGTTCGGTGCTGGTGCGGCGCAGCAGCAGTTCGATCGGCCCCCGGCCGTGCTGGACGGAGTTGGTGAGGATCTCGGACAACAACAGGCAGGCGTCGTCGGTCCGCTCGATGCAGCCCCAAGCGGTGAGCGTCTTGGTGAGGAAGGCGCGGGCCTCGCCGACGGAGGAGGGAACGGTGGGCAGGTCGGTGGCGGCGGTGGCCAGCGGGGCGGCGGGAAGCTGCAGCAGGAGGAGGGTGACGTCGTCGTTGTGGCCGTCGGTGTCGGGCAGCACGGCGGAGAGGACGTGGTCGGCGACGGCTTCCAATCCGCTGTCGCCGGTGAAGGCACGGCCGACGGTCGCGACCAACTCGGTGATCCGGGCGTCGATGTCGCCGCCGGGGATCTCGACCAGGCCGTCGGTGTAGAGCAGCAGGGTGGCGCCGGGGGGTACGGCCAGACAGGCCTGCTGGTGGGGAATGCCGCCGACGCCCAGCGGGGCACTCACGGGGGCCGACAGCGTCCGGACGGTCTCGCCGGGGGTGGCGACGAGGACGGGCAGGTGTCCGGCCGAGCAGATCGTGACCTGGCCGGTGTCCGGGGCGATCACGAGGTAGCAGCAGGTGACCAGCTGGTCGGGCAGCTCGAGGTCGGTGACGGCCGCGTCCAGGGCCTGCATCAGCCGGCGGGGTTCCATGCCGGTCTTGGCCAGTGCGTGGGCGGCGGAGCGCAGCTGCCCCATGACGGCGGCCGCCTCCAGCCCGCGGCCCATGACGTCGCCGATCAGGACGCCGACGCGGCCGGCGCCCAGGGGGATGAGGTCGAACCAGTCGCCGCCGACCCCGGCGCCCTGGGTAGCGGGCAGGTAGCGGCTGGCGGTGGCCAGGCCCGGGATGGCGGGTGGGGTGCCCATCAGGCTGCGCTGCAGGGTGAGGGCGATGTGCCGCTGCTGTTCGTACAGGGCGGTGAGTTCCGCCTCCGCTCGCTTTCGGTCGCTGATGTCGCGGACGATGGCGCAGGCACCGGTCACCGTGCCGTCGGCGGTCCGGGTGGGCCACAGCGTCACGTCCACGTCGATCAGCCGGCCGGTGCGGGTGACCCGCAGCGTCTCGAAGTGCTCGACCTTCTCGCCGTCCCCCAGGCGCTTCAGCAGTGCCGTGACGTCTTCCCGGTGCTCGGGCGGCGCCAGCATGGCGACATGGCGGCCGAGCGCCTCGGCGGCCGTGTAGCCGTACAGCGAGTGGGCGGCGGCGTTCCAGTAGGTGATGCGGCCGTCGAGGGTCTTGGCGAGGATGGCGTCCTGGGAGGACTCGACCAGGGCGGCGAGCTCGTTGATGCGGGCTTCGGCGGCCTTGCGGTCGCTGACGTCGCGTACGGCGGCGGAGAAGAGCAGGCCGTCCGCGGTCTCCAGGGGGCTGAGGCTGATCTCGACGGGGAACTCGGTGCCGTCCTTGCGCAATCCGTGCAGCTCCAGCCCCGCCCCCATCGGGCGGACCTGCCGGTTGGCCGCGTACTCGTTGCGATGCCGGTGGTGCTGGTCCCGGAACCGCGTCGGCACCAGCAACTCCACCGGGTGTCCCAGCAGTTCCTCGCGCGGGTACCCGAACAGGGCCTCCGTCTGGGCGTTGACCAGGGTGATGGTCCCCGCGTCGTCGGTGATCACCATCGCGTCCGGCGCCGCCTCCAGCAGTGCACGGAAGCGGGCTTCGGCGGCCTTGCGGTCGCTGACGTCGCGTACGGCGGCGGAGAAGAGCAGGCCGTCCGCGGTCTCCAGGGGGCTGAGGCTGATCTCGACGGGGAACTCGGTGCCGTCCTTGCGCAGGCCGTGCAGTTCCAGTCCTGCGCCCATCGGGCGGACCTGCCGGTTCGCGGCGTACTCGTCGCGGTGCCGGTGGTGCTGGTCCCGGAAGCGCGTGGGCACCAGCAACTCCACGGAGCGTCCGAGCAGTTCCTCGCGCGGGTACCCGAACAGGGCCTCCGTCTGGGCGTTGACCAGGGTGATGGTCCCCGCGTCGTCGGTGATCACCATCGCGTCCGGCGCCGCCTCCAACAAGGAGCGGAAGCGTTCCTCCACCGTCCCGACAGCCGCCGTGACACCCCGGCGGCCCGTCCCCTGGCCCGCAGCCGTGTCCTCGTCCGGTCTCCGGCCCACCACGTCGCCCACGCCTGCTCCCTTGCCTTGCCGTACCGGCGGTGCTGCTCCACCCCAGCGCATCAGGACTCCGGGCGCTTACGTATGTCCGCTATTGGTTGCTGACATTTCAATATTTCCGAAAGAAGATCATAAATGACCAATTACCGCGTGGCTTGGGCCCGCTCACAACTGCGGCAGTGGCCTGGCGGCTTCAGAAACCGCTATGAGACATGTCAATGGCGAAGCCCCGGCCAACGGATTCCGTCATGATGCATCGACGGCCGCTCCCCGTCACGCGAAATTCGCAGACCGGGGTCTACTCGCGTAGACAGCGGTGGGCCATCCTGGTGCGATGCCGGCGCTCGAAGCCCGCCCCCGTTCCCCGGGAACCGCGGGCGGTGGCGCCGGACGGATCGGCCGGCCCCGCGCCGGAGCACGTCCGCGTCACGCTCAGAAGTGCAGCGCGCCGATGTCGCGGACGGTCCGGGCGAGGGCCCGGATGAGCTCGTTCTCGGTGTCGCGGCGCCACACCAGGCCGTAGGGAATCGTCCCCATCTCGGGAATGGGGACGAACTGCACATGGGACATGGACCAGTAGCGGGTGACATGCGACGGGAAAGGGTGGACGATCTCGCCGGTGATGACGAGATGGATCAGCTCATCGGCGTTGGTGGCCGACTCGATGCGTTCGATCTCTCTGCCCCGGGGCGTGTAGAACGAGAGGTAGCCGTCCTCCCAGAAGTCGGGCATCGCGGGGGGCATGGCATGGCCGAAGTCCCCCAGCGCCTCGACCGAGATCTGGCTTCGTCCGGCGAGTTCGTGGTCCGCGGCGACAGCCAGCACACGAGGGTCGTGGAAGAGGACCGGGCCAGTGGTGAGATCGGGCTCGTCCACCGGTAGCCAGGTGACGAAGACGTCCATGTCGCCGTCGCGGAGCCGCTCGAACGGTTCGACGTACGGCGCCCTGCGGATCTGCAGCTCCCACTCGGGGTGGCGGGAGCGGAACCCCTCCCAGTAGTGGTGCAGGTCGGGCACGTTGAAGGGCATCATGCCGACCCGCAGACGTGCGGTCTTGCCGCGGGCCGCCAACCGGGCACGTTCGAGGCTGTCCCGCAGGTGCGTGTGGACCGGCCGCAGATCGGCGCACAGCTGCCGGCCGAGCGGGGTCAGGCGGACCTGGCGGCGGTTGGAGCGGTCGAACAGCAGACCCCCGATCTGCCGCTCCTGACGGGCGATCACCTGGCTGACCCGCGCCTGGGTGAGGTGCAGTCGGGCGGCTGCTCTGCCGAAGTGCAGTTCCTCCGCCAAGGTCAGGAATATCTCGATCTCGCGCATTTCCATGCTGCCGAACCCCAGTCATAAGCACGATTTATCGGATCTTACTGATCTTGGACGTTGATGGGTTCGCCGATCGACTGAAGGATCGTCAGCAGACCCCAACCCCTACCGGACCGGAGTGCCATGACCATCGTCGACACCGAGAAGCCGCCCACCACGTCAGGCGGCGACCGGGTGCCTCTCACGAGCTGGCTCGCCGTCGTCACCATGGCGGTCGGGACGTTCGCGCTGGTGACGGTCGAATCACTGCCGGTGGGGCTGCTTCCCCTCGTCGGAGGAGACCTCCACGTCTCCGAGGGCACCGCGGGCCTGATGGTGACCGTCCCCGGCCTGGTCGCCTCCGTCACCGCGCCGCTGCTCCCGGTGGCGATCGGACGGCTCGACCGGCGGGTCGCGCTGATCGGCCTGATCACCCTGATGGTCCTGGCCAACGGACTGTCGGCCGTGGCGCCCGACTTCACCGTCCTGCTGGGCGCGCGCTTCCTCATCGGGATCAGCATCGGCGGCTTCTGGTCGCTCGCCGCCGGCCTCGCCGTGCGGCTGGTGCCGGACCGGTTCGTCCCCCGGGCCATGTCGGTGGTCTTCGGCGGCGCCACGGCGGCCAACGTCCTCGGCGTACCGGTCGGGACGCTGATCGGCGGCCTCGCGGACTGGCGTACCGCGTTCGTGGTCGCGGGCGCACTGGGCCTCCTCGTGCTGGTGGGCCTGCTCTTCCTGCTGCCTTCGACGCCCGCCCGACAGGTCGTCCAGCTGCGTACCCTGCCGCAGCAGTTCCGCCACCCCGTGGTACGCGCCGGCGTCATCGCCACGTTCCTCCTGGTCGGCGGCCACTTCGCCGCCTTCACCTTCGTCAGCCCGATCCTGCGGACCGTCTCGGGGATCGGCGAGGGCGCGATCGGCCCGCTCCTGCTCGGCTTCGGCGTCGCCGGCATCCTGGGCAACTTCCTCGCCGGCGCGGCCGCGGAGCGGAACGTCCGCGCGACCATCGTCACCCTCAGCGTCCTGCTCACCGCGGTCCTCGCGGTCTTTCCCCTCGCCGGCCGCACCCCGGTCGGCGGGACCCTGCTGCTGCTGGGCTGGGGGCTGGCCTTCGGCGGCGTGCCCGTCGGCGTCCAGACGTGGATCCTCAAGGCGGCACCCGACTCGGCCGAGGCGGCCACCGCCCTGAACACCTCCGTCTACAACCTGGCCATCGCCCTCGGGGCCCTGCTCGGCGGAGCCGTCGCCACCGGCCTCGGCACGAGCGCTGTCCTGACGGCCGGGGCCCTCTTCGCCCTCCTCACCGTTCTCGCCGTCCGGAGCGCCCCGCGCGCCTGAACAGCGTGCCGCGTCCGCCCGGCGCGCCCTCACGATCTCCCGAAGACAGGAGCACCGACCGTGCACGCCCCCGCCCGACCCACCAGCCGCGTCTGGTTCATCACCGGCGCCAGCCGCGGTCTCGGCCGCGCCTTCGCCGAGGCAGCCCTGACGGCCGGCGACCGCATCGTGGTCGCCGCCCGCACCACGACCGCGCTGGACGAGCTCGCGAGCGCCCACCCCGGTCGGGTCCTGCCCCTGACGCTGGACGTGACCGAACGGGACGCCGTGTTCGCCGCCGTCGCCGAGGCGGTCGGCCACTTCGGACGGCTCGACATCGTCGTCAACAACGCCGGAATGCTCTCGATGGGCATGGTCGAGGAGTTCACCGAAGCCGAGGCGCGCGCCCAGCTGGACGTCAACTTCTTCGGCGCGCTCTGGGTGAGCCAGGCCGTCATGCCCGTGCTGCGCGAACAGCGCTCCGGTCACCTCGTGCAGGTCTCCAGCATCGCCGCCCTGGGCGGCTTCCCCAGCACCGGCCTGTACAGCGCCGGCAAGTTCGCCCTGGAAGGCCTCAGCGAAGCCCTCGCCGCGGAGGCCGCCTCCTTCGGGGCCAAGGTGAGCATCCTCCAGCCCGGCGGCTACTGGACCGACCTCTACACCGCGATGCACAGCACCAGCCCCCTGGAGGCGTACGCGCCGCTCCGGGAGAAGCTGGCCGAGCAGTTCGCCGAGGGCTCGGTCGACAGCGATCCGAAGCTCGCCGCGGCCGCGCTGATCGAGCTGGTCGACAGCGACGAGCCGCCGCTGCGCCTCCTCCTGGGCAGCATGGTCTACGACCTCGCCTTCGAGATCGCCCGTACCAGGGCGGACACCTGGGCGGCGTGGGAACACGTCAGCCGCGCCGCGGAACACGCGATCACCGGTCCGGCCTGACGGCCCGGGAAGAGGCAGCATGTCGTTCCGCACCACGGCCGACGTCGTCCACCGCTTCAACCGCGCCTTCATCCACCACGACGTCTCGCTGCTCGTCGACCTGCTCGCCGACGACTGCGTGATGGAGACGAAACAGCCCGCCCCCGACGGGGCCCGCTACGAAGGCCGCGCCGCGTGCCTGCAGTTGTGCCGGGCACTCGCCGAGGACCGAACCAGGCAGTACGAGCCGGAGGCCGTCGTCATCACCGGTGAGCGGGCGACCGTCCGCTGGCGGTGCCGCTTCGGCGACGGCCCGGCCGACACGGTCCGCGGCGTGACGCTCACCCTCGTCCGGGACGGCCTGATCGTCGAGGCCCTCGGCTACAGCAAGACCTCGGACGGCAGCCGGCCGGGCGAGGCCGAATCCACGGACACCATCCGGAGTCAAGACATGCGTGTGTTGTTGGTGGCGTACGGTTCGCGCGGCGACGTCGAGCCGATGCTCGGACTCGGCACCGCCCTGCGCGACCTCGGCGCCGAGGTACGCGTGTGCGCCCCACCCGACTTCGCGGAGCTGTCGGACGGCGTCGGCATCCCCCTGGTGCCGCTCGGCCGGTCGCTGCGCGAGACGGCGACCAAGGCGGTGACCGGCACGGCGAAGCCCCCGGCGGAGAGCCTGTCCGAGCGCGCGGCCCGGATGGTCGCCGCCACGTTCGAATCCGTCGCGGCTGCAGCTGAGGGATGCGACGCAGTGGTGGCGACCGGTCTGATCCCGGCAGCCGCCGCTGCCCGCGCGGCGGCCGAGGAACTGGGCATCCCCTACCTGTTCGTCGCCTTCTTCCCGAGCTGTCTGCCGTCGCCGCACCACCCGCCGCTCGCGTGGCCGGGCCGGCCGCTCCCGCCGGACGAGACCGACAACCGGGTGCTCTGGGACCAGAACGCGGAACACCTGAACGCGCTGTTCGGCGAGGCGATCGACACCCACCGGGCGGCCATCGGCCTGCCGCCGGTGGACGACGTCCGCGACCACGTCCTCACCGACCGTCCGTGGCTGGCGGCCGACCCGCTGCTCAGCCCGTGGCCACAGTCGGCGGACCTCGACGTGGTGCAGACCGGGGCATGGATCCGGCCGGACGAACGGCCGCTCCCGGCCGAGCTGGAGGCCTTCCTGGACGCCGGTGAACCACCCGTCTACGTGGGCTTCGGCAGCATGCCCGTGCGCGACGCGCCGGACGTCGCCCGGGCGGCCGTCGAGGCGGTCCGCGCCCGGGGACACCGCATCCTCCTCTCCCGCGGCTGGGCCGACCTGGCGTCGACCGACGAGGACGGCGACTGCTTCCCGGTCGGCGAGGTCAACCACCAGGCGTTGTTCGGCCGGGTCGCCGCCGTGGTGCACCACGGCGGCGCCGGTACCACGACGACGGCCGCCCGGGCCGGTGCACCCCAGGTCCTGGTGCCCCAGATGGCGGACCAGCCGTACTGGGCCGGCCGGGTGGCCGAGCTGGGTATCGGCGTGGTGCACGAGGGTCCGACGCTGACCTTCGACTCCCTGTCCGCGGCGCTCGGCGAGGCCCTGACCCCCGGCACCCGCGCACGGGCGAGGGACCTGGCCGCCGCGATCCGCACCGACGGCGCGACGGTGGCCGCGGAGCTGCTGCGGAACACCGTCGATCCCTCGTAACCCCTGCTGTCGCACCTCTGTCGATCATTCGAAAGGAAGAAACGTGAAGGTACTCGTACTGGGTTCCACCGGCTACATCGGGTCCGCCGTGACACGGCGGCTGACGGCGGACGGCCACCAAGTGGTCCACTTCGTCAAGGACGCCGGGCGGCTCGGCCCCGACGCGGCGTCACGCGTGGGTGATCTGGGCGACCCGGCCTCGCTGCGGGCCGCCGTCACCGATGACATCGATGCCGTGCTGAACCTCGCCACGCCGACCGGCGACGAGACGGCGGACGCGGCGGCCGTCGACGCGCTGACCGAGCGGTTGCGCGGCACCGGGCGGGCGTTCGTGTACACCAGCGGTGTGTGGGTGCTCGGCGCCACCGGGGACACCGCGGTCGACGAGGACGCCGCCGCGGACGCGATCGCCATCGTCGGCTACCGCCCGCGCATCGAGCAGCGCGTCCTGGCGACCGCCGCCGGGGACGTGCGCGCCGTGGTGCTGCGGCCCGGCATCGTCTACGGCCACGGCGGCGGCATACCCGGCCTGATGACCGGCTGGGCGAAGGAGCACGGCACCGGCCGGTACGTCGGCTCGCCGGCCACCCGCTGGCCGATGGTGCACGTGGACGACCTCGCCGAGCTGTTCGTGCTGGCCCTGACCAAGGCCGAGCCGGGGAGCTTGCTGCACGGCGTGGCCCACGAGGCCGTGCCGGTCGCCGCGCTCGCCGCCGCCACCGACATCGCCGCGGGGGGCACCGGCCGGGCCGAGACCTGGCCGCAGGAGCAGGCAGCCGACGTCGTGGGCGCCCCGTTCGCCGAGGCCCTGGCGCTGAACCAGGTCGTGTCCGGGCGCCGCGCCGTCACCGAGCTGGGCTGGCGGCCCAGCCGACCGTACGTCCTGACCGAGCTGGCCGCGCCGGCCGCGCCGGCCGAGCTGACGGGAGGCGACCGTGGCTGACCTCACCGGCTGCACCCTGCCCATCTGCCGCACCTGCGGCACCCAGTACGCCGCCACCCGCCCCGACTGCCCGGTCTGCCTGGACGAACGCCAGTACGTCGGGGCCGACGGCCAGCAGTGGACCAGCCTCGCCGAACTGCGTGCCGAGGGCCACGAGGGACGCTTCGAGGAGCAGGGCCCGGACGTGCTCGGCATCGGCTGCACCCCCTCCTTCGCCATCGGCCAGCGGGCCCTGCTCGTGCGCACGGCCGGCGGCAACGTGCTGTGGGACTGCGTGCCCTACCTCGACGACGCGGTGATCCGCGAGGTGGAGAAGGCCGGCGGGATCGACGCGATCGTCGTCAGCCACCCGCACTTCTACTCCGCCGTCGTCGAGTGGGCCCACGCCTTCGACGCACCCGTGTACCTGCACGAGGCCGACCGGCAGTGGGTCGGGCGCCCCGACCCCGCCCTGCACTTCTGGAACGGCCGGACCCATCGGCTGACCGACGAACTGACGCTGATCAACCCCGGAATCCACTTCCCGGGCAGCACGGTCATGCACCGGAACACGGGGGAGGGCGCGCTGTTCACCGGCGACGTGGTCAACGTCTGCCCGGACCGCCGCTGGGTCACGATCATGTACAGCTACGCCAACCACATCCCGGAGCGCCCCGACGCCGTGCGCGCTGCCGGCGAACTGCTCGCCGGCTACCACTTCGAGCGGATCTACGGGGCGTGGTGGGACCGCGTCGTCACGAGCGACGGCAACGAGGTCCTGGCCCGGTCGGTGGACCGGTACCTGCGCTTCGAACAGGCGCTGCCGACGGAGGCCCGCTCATGACGACGACGGAACACGTCCACCAGCACTGACCGCAGCACGCTGCAGAGCGACCGGCCTGCCGGGCGGACGGACACCGTACACGGCCTCGGACATCACGGAGCCTCCGGCACCGTCCCCCGGCAGCCTGTCGGACTGCCGATGCGGCTGGACGGGTGTAGTTCGGCAGCCGACTTCGGCGGCCTCCGGCCGAAGCGGCGGGCCGCCCGGTTACATGAGCCTGCGCCGCGGTGCGGGGCGTACCGGCGTCGTTCACGGCCCCGGGCCCGACGGACGAAAGAGCACAATGGCAGAGCGCGACCCTCGCAACCGCACCGTCCGCAGCCCTCGACGTCGCGGACGCGCCGCCGCCGTGTTCGCGTCCGCCGTACTGGTGGCCGCCGCGGGACCGGGATTCGGGACCGGCGCGGCCGCCCTGGCACCCGGCACCCAGTTCACGCCGCTGACGGCCGCGGTGATGACCGAGCCGACGCCGTTCGACGCCACGGACGGCAGGACGCACCTCTCGTACGAACTGCTCACCACGAGCGCACTGTCCAGCAGCACCCCGCTGCGGCTCGACCGGGTCGACGTCCAGGACGCCCGCACCCACCGGGTCATCGGCTCGCTGAGCGGGCAGCCGCTGGCCGACGCCGCCAATCCGGTGGGCGACCCCCTGCCCGGTGCGGACGCGTACACCCCGGCGCCGCCGGGGCCCACGCCGACCGTCATCCAGGGCTCCCAGCAGTGGATCATCTGGCTCGACCTGACCCTCGACCGCGGTCAGCCGGTGCCCGAGGTCCTCGAACACCACCTCTCGGGTGCCGTCCTGACCCCCTCCGGCCCGTCCGCGTTCGAGGAGACGGTGCAGGCCACCCCGACCTCCCGCACCGCGCCGTTGAACCTGAACGCGCCCGTCCGCCCCGGCACCTGGTACGCCAGCGAGTCCTGCTGCGGCAACACCCACCACCGGCGAGGACTCGCCCCGATCAACGGCCGCTTCGACGTGCCGCAGCGCTTCGCGATCGACTGGTACCGGCTCGGCGAGCAGGGGCAGGCCTGGGAGGGCGACCCCGCGCGGCTCACCAGCTACCTGAGCTACCGCCAGCCGGTCGTGGCCGCGGCCGGCGGCAGAGTGGTGGAGGTCCAGGACGGGATCCCGGACAACCCGCCGCCCGTCACGCCGCCCGTCCCGCCGATCGAGGACACCGTCGGCAACCACATCACCCTGGAAGTCGCACCGGGCCGCTACCTGCTCTACGCCCACCTCGAAGCCGGCACGCTCGACGTCCGGGAGGGCGACTGCGTCGAACCCGGCCAGGTCCTCGGACTGATCGGCAACAGCGGCAACTCCACCACGCCCCACCTGCACTTCCAGGTGATGACCACGGCCGAGTTCTTCCCGACCGACAGCCCGCCGTTCACCTTCCGGAGCTTCCGCGTCCTCGGACAGGTCGAACCCCGGATCTGGGACGACAACCTGGGCCTGCAACCGACCGGCGTCCTCCCGATCACACCCTCACCGTACGACGGCCCCCACCGTGCCCAGTACCCGCTCGACCGCGAGGTGCTGGACTTCTGACCGGTCAATCTCCAGCCGCCAACAGGGTTGCTCTTACAAGGGTTTCACCGTGTGCGCAAGCCTGGGGCCGGACGGCTGTCGGGGGTGAAGCCGCGGGCGACCGGCGCCGTGGACGGGTCGAGCAACTCAGCTGACGCTGACGATCGGGCGCCGTGATGAGGATCGACGAGCAGGCGTACAGCCGCTCGATGACCTTCTTCATCACGGAGGAGTTGTCCCCGAGCCACACCGGTCCGGCCAGCGTGAGGATGTCGGCGGCCATCACCTGGGAGTAGATCACCGGCCACTCGTCGGTCTCCCAGCCACGAAGTCCTCCTCCAGGAGCCGTGGGAGCCCGATCGGGGTGGTGGTCGGGTCGTGGACTCCCCGCACAGCTCACCAGTCCGGTGTGATGGGCGCCTGTGCAGCTGGGCCGGACGTCTGACGGCCGGCCGTTCGGTCGCCCTGTCGTTCGGCCGTCCTGCGGCTCCCGTCCGGCCGCAGCTTCGGCGGTCACCGCCCGACTGCGTACCGCTACGGGCGGCGGGCCGGCCCGACGCGTTCTGGTCGCCCGCCGCGACCGCCGCGCGGACAATGGCCCCGAGGGGGACCCGGGACGAAGGACAGCCTTCGCGGGCGCAGCGCACCGGGGCCGTGCAGGGGCTCGGGGGCCGAGGAGGAAGCCGTGCCAGTGTGGCACCTGCGGGACTTCCACGACGACGACCTGGACCGGGCGATCCAGCTGTGGGACCAGGGCCGGCACACCGACCTGTCCCTCCCCGTCTTCCCCGTCTCCGACGTGGTCGCCGCGGCCCGCGCGGGCCAGCCGGCCGTGGTCGCCCTGGTCGGGGAGGAGCTGGTCGGCATGGCGGTCGCCCGAGCCGAGGGCGAGCGCGGATGGATCATGATCGTCGCCCTGTCCGGCGCGTGGCGCAACCGTGGCCTGGGCAGCGCGTTGATCACCCAGATCGAACAACGTCTGCGAGCGAAGGGAGTGCGGCGGTTCAGCGCGGTCCTCACCCCGGGCTCGACCGGGACGGCGGCCCTGGAGAACTCCGGTTACCGCCAGGTGAGCGGTCTGGTCTACTACGAGAAGCTGGAACACCTGGACGCGGGAGACGCGGGGCTGCTCGCCCAGCTCGGCGGCCGGGTCATGCCGCCCGGCCTGTGGGAGCGGCTCGCGGGTATGCACGCGGCCAAGGACGCCATCGAACGACGGATCGTGCTCCCGCTCACCGAACCGGAGTTGGCCGAGCGTTACGGAGTCCGCCCACCCAAAGCGGTCATCCTCTTCGGTCCGCCCGGAACCGGGAAGACCACGTTCGCCAAGGCGGTTGCCTCACGACTGGGCTGGCCGTTCGTGGAACTTTTCCCCTCGCGCCTGGCGGCCGACGCCGACGGGGCCCTCGCCGCCTCCCTGCGCGAGGTCTTCGCGGACCTGGCCGAACTCGACAGCGTGCTGCTCTTCATCGACGAGGTCGAGGAGATCGCCGCTGCCCGCTCAGGCACCGCCGTCGACCCCGGACACGGTGTCACCAACGAACTCCTCAAACTCATCCCGGCGTTCCGCGACCACGACGACCGACTGCTCGTCTGCGCCACCAACTCGCTGCGCACCCTCGACTCGGCGTTCCTGCGCCCGGGCCGCTTCGACTACATCATCCCCGTCGGTCCGCCCGACGCCGTCGCGCGCGAGGCGATCTGGCGCCGCTACCTCGGGCCCACCGCGCAGAGGGTCGATCTCGACAGGTTGGTCACCGCCAGCGAGATGTTCACCCCCGCCGACATCGAGTACGCCGCCCGCAAGGGCTCCCAGCAGGCCTTCGAGAACGAGATCACCCACCGCGCCGGGATCCCCGCCGGCACCGACGACTTCCTCGCGGCGATCGCCGCCACGCGCCCCACCCTCACGGCGCAGGCCCTGGAGACCTTCAACGAGGACATCGAGCGCCACGTCCGGACCTGAGACCGGCGGCCCCGGCCGGGGCGCAGCGTGCGTCGGCCGGGGGCCTCGGGGAGGGGGTCAGCTGAGGCTGCGGAGGGCGGCCGCGTCGTAGGGGTTCAGGTCGGCGAAGCGGCCGGCGAGGACCTTGGCGGCCCACTGCGGGTCCTGGAGGAGGGCGCGGCCGACGGCGACCAGGTCGAACTCGTCGCGCTCCAGGCGGTCGAGCAGGTTGTCGATGCCCTGGACCGGGGCGCCCTCGCCCATGAAGGCGCGGACGAAGTCGCCGTCGAGGCCGACCGAGCCGACGGTGATGGTGGGGCGGCCGGTGAGCTTCTTGGTCCAGCCGGCCAGGTTGAGGTCCGAGCCGTCGAACTCGGGGAGCCAGTAGCGGCGGGTCGAGGCGTGGAAGGCGTCGACGCCGGCCTCGGCGAGCGGGGTGAGGATCGCCTCCAGCTCCTGCGGGGTCTCGGCGAGGCGGGCGTCGTAGTTCTCCGACTTCCACTGCGAGTAGCGGAAGATCACCGGGAACTCCGGCGAGACGGCGGCGCGCACCGCGGCGACGAGCTCGGCGGTGAACTTCGTCCGGGCGACCGGGTCGCCGCCGTACTCGTCGGCGCGGCGGTTGGTGCCCGCCCACAGGAACTGGTCGAGCAGGTAGCCGTGGGCGCCGTGCAGCTCGACGCCGTCGAAGCCGATCCGCTCGGCGGCCGCGGCGGCCTCGGCGAACGCGCCGATGACGGCATCCAGGTCGGCGCGGGTCATCGCCCGGCCCGCTCCCTCGGTGCCGTCCAGCCGGATGCCGGACGGGCCGACGGCGGGGGCGTCGGCGAACGGCGGGTCGCCCTGCTTGCGCACCATGCCGATGTGCCACAGCTGCGGCACGATGGTGCCGCCCGCCGCGTGGACGTCCTCGGCGACGCGGGCCCACCCGGCCAGCTGCTCCTCGCCGTGGAAGCGCGGGATGTCGTCGGTCTGCCCGGCGGACTCGTGGCCGACGTACGTCCCCTCGGTGACGATCAGGCCGACGCCCGCGGCGGCGCGGCGGGCGTAGTACGAGCGCACGTCCTCGCCGGGCACGCCGCCGGGGGAGAACCTGCGGGTCATCGGCGCCATCACGATGCGGTTGGGCACGGTCAGCCCGTTGATCGTGACGGGCCGGGACAGGATCTCGGCCGCGCGGGAGGCCGCGGGCGCGGCGGTCTCGGCGGACGACGCGGACGTGGCGGACGGGACGGGCTCGGTGACGGTCATGGGGATCCTCGTGGGTACCGGTGGTGTGCGCCGGGGCGGAAACGGTTGCCCGTGCCAACCACCTCCGCGGCGTCCGCATTTCGTCGGCCGCGCGGATCCCGCTGTGATCCCCGCCACTGCCCGCCGGTGGGGCCCGGTCGCCACATCTCGAACATTCGGTCGAACGGAGCGGGAGGGGTGACCACCGTTGACACGTCGGCGATCATGTCCGGTGCGGTTCGAATCGAAAGGAACGCAGATGAGCGGAATCCCGGCGGAGATCGACACCCCGGACATCATGGTCGAGCTCGACGTGCTCGAACGGAACATCGAGCGCATGGCCGCGACCCTGCGGGCCAAGGGCCTGCGGCTGCGCCCGCACGCCAAGACCCACAAGATGCCGGAGATCGCCGCGCGGCAACTCGCGGCAGGGGCCGTCGGGCTGACGGTCGCGACCATCGGGGAGGCCGAGGTCTTCGCCGAGCACGGCGCCACCGACCTCTTCGTCGCCTATCCGCTGTGGATCGGGCCGCGGCAGGCGGAGCGGCTGCGGCGGCTCGCCGGGTCGGCGAGGATCGCGATCGGGGTGGACTCCGTCGAGGCGGCCGAGGCGGCGGGCCGCCACCTCGGGGCCGCGGCGGGCGACATCGAGGCCGTGGTGGAGATCGACAGCGGCCACCACCGCAGCGGCGTCCTCCCGGAGCAGGTCGTGGCGGTGGCCCGGGCGGCGGCCGGGGCGGGGCTCCGCGTCGGGGGAGTGTTCACCTTCCCGGGGCACAGCTACGCGCCGGGCATGCCCGTGAAGGCGGTCGAGGAGGAACAGCGGGCCCTCGGGCAGGCAGCCGGACTGCTCGCGGCCGCCGGCTTCGAGATCACGCGGGTGAGCGGCGGATCCACCCCGACCGCGGAGCTGACCGGGGCTGCGGAGGTGAGCGGGGCCGCCGAGGTCGGCGAGGCGTCGGAGTCGGGCGGGGCTTCGCCGTCGGGCGGGGCGCCGGCGCTCACCGAGGTGCGGCCGGGCGTCTACGTGTTCGGCGACGCCCAGCAGTTCGAACTCGGACGGTGCACCCTCGCGGACATCGCGCTGACGGTCGCGGCGACCGTCGTCAGCAGGCACGAGGGCGACGACACCGTGCCCCGGCGGGTCGTCCTGGACGCGGGCAGCAAGGTCCTCGGCGGTGACCGGCCCGCATGGGCGACCGGCTTCGGCCGGCTCATGGACCACCCCGAAGCCCGCATCACGGCGCTCTCCGAGCACCACGCCACCGTCGTCTGGCCCGACGGCAGCGACCTGCCCGCACTGGGGGAGCGGCTGCGGGTGATTCCCAACCACGTCTGCGTCGCGGTGAACCTCGTCGACGACGTCGCCGTGGTCAGGGGTGGCGAGCTCGTGGACCGCTGGCGCGTGGCCGCCCGCGGCAGGAACGCCTGACCAGGGCACCTTCGGGGGCCGGATCCCGCTTCACCGCGGGATCCGGCTTCACTGCAGGATGTTGATCGCGCGGGCGATCACCAGGCCGGCCAGGATGAGGGAGGTCGCGGCCTCCACCATCATCAGCAGTTTGGCCCATCTCCTGATCGCGGAGATGTCGGTGGGGCTGAAGGCGGTCGCGGTCCAGAAGGACAGTGACAGGTAGTCGGTGAAGTTCGGTACCCAGTCGGGCGGCGCGTGGGCGCTGTGCTGCATCTCGGGGAACACGAACGTGGGCGGCACGTCGGGCCGGTTGGCACGGGCGGCGGCGCCGCCGCGGTCCAGGTCCCAGTACCAGAGCGCGAAGGCGATCACGTTCGTCACCCAGGTCACGCCCCCGGTGGCCAGCAGGCCGGTGGCGTTGTTGGCGAACAGCTTGTTGTTGGTCAGGATGTCCGTCACCAGGTGGATGCCCGCGTGCAGGTTCGACGCGGTGACGAAGGCGATCAGGGCCTCGGTGACCACCCGCAGCCAGGTCTTCTGACGGTCGATCCGCCCGGGGTCACCGATGATCAGCACCGCCAGCAGCGTGAACATCACCACCGGAACCAGCCAGACGGGGTCCAGCCGGTACGACGCCGGCAGCGCCACGTGGAGCACCGCGGCGGTCGCGACCGCCACCCCCACCGGCCACCAGTGCTCGCCCCGCTCGGTGGCCCGAGCGGGTGCGACCGGCGGCGGACCGGCTGGGCCGGGGCTTGGTGGCATGCCTCATTGTCACCTCGCCGACCCGGTTGCGCGGTGTTGCCGACGCCGCGCGCCGTGCGGCACAAGATCGCCGACTGTTACCCGATGGTGACGTTCCGTCCACAACCGATCCTGGGCAGCGGGTGTCCTTACAGATGGCAGACCCCGAACGGCGGTACGTACGCCTTCGGGCCGGACAACCACCTCCCCTCGAAAGGGGTGCACCCGTGATCGTCTCCAAGCGGAACTCCCTGCGCCTGGCCGCCGTGGCCACCCTCGGCGCGCTCTCCCTCGGGCTGGCGGGCACCGCCGTGGCCGCCGCCCCCGTCGCCCAGCCGGTCGCCGTCGGCCAGCCGGCCGCCGCGCACGCCGCCATCACCGCCAAGCCGTCGGTCTCCTCCGTCCAGGCGTGGCAGCTGTTCCGTGTCACCGGCACGACCACCGGCCTCACGGCGGGCAGCAAGGTGACGCTGCAGCAGAAGCAGCACGGCACCTGGGTCACGCTGCCCGCCTCCGTCACCACCGCCCGCAACGGCTCCTACTCGCTCGGCGTGAAGCTCGGCCTCAAGGGCCTGAACGAGCTGCGCATCGTCAGCGGGGGCACCGCCTCCGCCGTGTTCACCGTCACCGTGCGCTGACCTTCGGGAACCCGGGACCGCAGGACCGCGCGAACACGAGAAGGCCCGCCCGTCCCCTGCGGAGGGGGCGGGCGGGCCGTCGGCGTCCTGCGGAGCAGGTCGTTACTGCGGTGTCACGTAGGCGCCGGAGATGCCGCCGTCGACGAGGAAGGTGTTGGCGGTCATGAACGACGAGTCGTCGGAGGCGAGGAAGGCGACCGCGGCGGCGATCTCCTCGGGCTCGGCGAAGCGGCCGAGCGGGATGTGGACCAGTCGGCGGGCGGCCCGCTCCGGGTCCTTGGCGAACAGTTCCTGCAGCAGCGGGGTGTTCACCGGGCCGGGGCAGAGCGCGTTGACCCGGATGCCCTCGCGGGCGAACTGCACGCCCAGCTCGCGGGACATGGCCAGCACGCCGCCCTTGGAGGCGCTGTAGGAGATCTGCGAGGTGGCCGCGCCCATCACCGCGACGAAGGAGGCGGTGTTGATGATCGAGCCCTTGCCCTGGCGCTGCATGTGCGGGATCGCGTACTTGCAGCACAGGTAGACGCTGGTCAGGTTGACCTCCTGGACCCGCTTCCAGGCGTCCAGGCCGGTGGTGAGGATGGAGTCGTCGTCCGGCGGGGAGATGCCCGCGTTGTTGAAGGTGATGTCGAGCCGGCCGTACTCGTCGACGGCCCGCTGGAAGAGGTCGCGCACCGCGTCCTCGTCGGTGACGTCGGCCTGGATGAACAGGCCGCCGACCTCGTTCGCGGCCTTGGCGCCGGTCTCGGCGTCGAGGTCGACGCAGACCACCTTCGCGCCTTCGGAGGCGAAGCGGCGGGCGGTGGCCAGGCCGATGCCGCTGCCCGCGCCGGTGATGACGGCCACCCGGCCGTCGAGTCGCTTGGTCATCGTGATCATTCCTCCGTGGAGATGAAGACGTTCTTGGTCTGGGTGAAGGCGTCGAGGGCGTCCGGGCCGAGCTCGCGGCCGAGGCCGGACTGCTTGAATCCGCCGAAGGGCGTGGTGTAGCGCACCGAGGAGTGCGAGTTGACGGAGAGGTTGCCGGCGTCGACGCCGCGCGAGACCCGCAGGGCCCGGCCGATGTCCCTGGTCCAGATGGAGCCGGACAGTCCGTACTCGGTGGCGTTGGCGATGCGCAGGGCGTCCTGTTCGTCGCGGAACGGGACGACCGTGACGACCGGGCCGAAGATCTCCTCGGTGAAGGCGGGGTCGTCGTGCCGCACCGGCGCGAGCACGGTCGGCGGGTACCAGAAGCCGGGCCCGTCGGGGGCGCTGCCGCGGATGGCGACGGCCGCCCCGTCCGGGACGTAGGAGGAGACCCTGGCCCGGTGGGCGGCGGAGATCAGCGGGCCCATCTCGGTCTTCTCGTCGGCCGGGTCGCCGACCCGCACGCCGCGTACGGCCGGCTCCAGCAGCGCCAGGAAGTCGTCCAGGACGGATGCCTCGACCAGGATCCGGGAGCGGGCGCAGCAGTCCTGGCCGGCGTTGTCGAAGACGGCGTAGGGCGCGGTCGCGGCGGCCTTGGCGAGGTCGGCGTCGGCGAAGACGATGTTGGCGCTCTTGCCGCCGAGTTCGAGGGTGACGGGCTTCACCTGGGCGGCGCAGCCCGCCATGATCTCCTTCCCGACCCGGGTCGAGCCGGTGAACACCACCTTGCGCACGTCGGGGTGGGTGACGAAGCGCTGTCCGACGACCGGGCCGCGGCCGGGCAGGACCTGCAGCACGCCTTCCGGGATCCCGGCTTCCAGGGCGAGTTCGCCGAGGCGCAGGGCGGTGAGCGGGGTGAGTTCGGCCGGTTTGACGATGACGGTGTTGCCGGCGGCCAGTGCCGGGGCGAGGGCCCAGGCGGCGATCGGCATGGGGAAGTTCCACGGCACGATGACGCCGACCACGCCGATCGGTTCCTGGAAGGTGACGTCGATGCCGCCGGCGACGGGGATCTGCCGGCCGAACAGCCGCTCGGGCGCGGCGGCGTAGTACTCGATGACGTCCCGCGCGTTGCCCGCCTCCCAGCGGGCGTTGCCGATGGTGTGGCCGGCGTTGGCGACCTCCAGTGCGGCGAGGTGGTCGCGGTCGGCGTCGACGGCGGCGGCGAAGGCGCGCAGCAGCCGGGCCCGGTCGGCGGGGGCGATGCGGCGCCAGGTGTCGAAGGCGGCGCGGGCGCGGGCGACGGCGGCGTCGGTCTCGGCGAGGCCGGCCAGTTCGACGGTGGTGATCACCTCCTCGGTGGCGGGGTTGACGACCTCGTAGAGGTCCGGTTCGGTCATGGAGCTGTCTCCCTGTGCGTGGGGGTGGTCTGGCCGGCGGCGACCAGGGCCTGGAAGAGGCGCAGGTCGTCGGGGTTCGTCTCGGGGTGCCACTGGACGCCCAACGCGAAGCGGTGGCCCGCCAGTTCGAGTGCTTCGACGGTGCCGTCGGCGCTGCGGGCGGTGACCTGCAGGCCGGCGCCGAGCCGGTCGACGGCCTGGTGGTGGTAGCAGGAGACCTCGGCGGTCGGTCCCAGGACGTCGGCGAGCCGGCTGTCCGCGACCAGGGTGACCCGGTGGCGGACGTAGCGGGCGGGGACGGTCTGGTGACTGCCGTCGGGCAGGTGCTGGAGGAGGGTGCCGCCGAGTTCGACGTTGAGCAGCTGCATGCCGCGGCAGACGCCGAGCACCGGCAGGTCCCGGGTCAGGGCGGTGTGCAGGAGTGCGCTCTCCCAGCCGTCGCGGGCGTGGTGCGGCGGGCCGGTGCGCGGGTCGGCGTCGGCCGCGTACCGGGCCGGGTCGACGTCCGGGCCGCCGGCGAGGACGAGTCCGTCCAGGGCGTCGAGCAGGTGGTCGGCGCCGCCGGGTTGGGGTGGCAGCAGTACCGGGGTGCCGCCCGCGCGGACGACGGCGTCGACGTACGTCTGGGGCACGAGGGAGGCGCGCTGGTTCCAGACGGACCAGGCGGCGTCGTCCTGGTAACTGGTGATGCCGATCAGCGGTCGTCGGCGGTCGTCGCGGGTCACAGCCGCTCGAATCCGCGGCGCCGCTCCCAGTCGGTCACCGCCCTTTCGTAGGAGGCCAGTTCGGTGCGCCCGGCGTGGGTGTAGTGCCGGACGACGTCCTTGCCGAAGGCCTCGGTGGCGACGGCGCTGCGTTCGAACGCGTCGACCGCGTCGCGCAGGGTGGCGGGCACCCGGGGCGCGGCGGAGGCGTACGCGTTGCCGGTGAACTCCGGTTCGAGCTCGAGCTGTTGTTCGATGCCGTGCAGTCCGGCGGCGATCAGGGCGGCGACCGCCAGGTACGGGTTGACGTCGCCGCCGGGGACGCGGTTCTCGAAGCGCAGCGACTGGCCGTGGCCGACGACGCGCAGGGCGCAGGTGCGGTTGTCCCGGCCCCAGGCGATGGCGGTGGGCGCGAAGCTGCCGGGCACGTAGCGCTTGTAGGAGTTGACGGTGGGGGCGAGCAGCAGGGCGAAGTCGGCCAGGCAGGCGAGCTGTCCGGCGAGGAAGTGCTCCATGGTGCGGGAGAAGCCGTGCGGACGGTCACCGGCGAACACCGGGGTGCCCTGCTCGTCGCGCAGGCTCAGATGGATGTGGCAGGAGTTGCCCTCGCGTTCGTCGTACTTCGCCATGAACGTGAGGCTGCAGCCCTCCTGGGCGGCGATCTCCTTGGCGCCGGTCTTGTAGACGGCGTGGTCGTCGCAGGTGGTGAGGGCGTCGGCGTACTTGAAGGCGATCTCGTGCTGGCCGAGGTTGCACTCGCCCTTGGCGGACTCCACGGTGAGGCCGGCGCCGGCCATGCCGTTGCGAAGCCTGCGCAGCAGGGGCTCGATCCGGCCGGTGCCGAGGATGGAGTAGTCCACGTTGTACTGGTTGGCCGGGGTGAGCCGGGTGTAGTCCTTGTCCCAGGCCTGTTCGTAGCTGTCCCGGAAGACGATGAACTCCAGCTCGGTGGCGGCGTGGGCCTGCCAGCCGTAGCCGGCCAGCCGGTCGAGCTGGCGCTGCAGGATCTGGCGGGGGGAGACGGCGACGGGGCTGCCGTCGTGGTGGACGATGTCGCACTGGACCATGACGGTGGCGGGGTGCCAGGGGATGTTGCGCAGGGTGGCGAGGTCGGGGCGCAGCGTCAGGTCGCCGTAGCCGTTCTCCCAGGAGGAGACCTCGTACCCGTCGACGGTGTTCATGTCGACGTCGACGGCCAGCAGGTAGCCGCAGCCCTCCGCGGCGCCGGGCACGACGTCGTCGAGGAAGTACTCGGCGGCGACGCGCTTGCCCTGGAGGCGCCCCTGCATGTCGGTCATGGCGAGCACGACGGTGTCGACGGACCCGTCGGCGACGCGGGTGCGGAGCTCGTCGAGGGTGAGCCGGGGGCTGGTCATCGGATCTCCAGTTCGGTGTCCGGCGCGTCGGGGCCGGGCGGTGTGCCGTGGACGTGCGGCCCGGTGAACCAGTGCCTGGCGGAGGCCAGCCACCAGATGCCGGCGAAGCCGACCACGACGGCCACGGCGACCGGGGTGTAGTTGAAGCTGTCGACGGTGATCGGGCTGGCGGTGGGGAGCATGAACAGGACGGTGATCACCGCGGTCCAGGCGACCGCGACGACGCCGATCGGCCGGCTCCACCGTCCCAGGTGCCAGGGGCCGCGGGGGAAGGCCTCACCCTGGCGCAGCCGCAGGTACACCGGGATGACGTAGGAGATGTAGAGGCCGATGACGGAGATGGAGGTCACGGCGGTGTAGGCGGTGGTGTTCCAGAGCGCGGGCAGGCCGAGCAGCAACGCGCCGCCGGTGGCGAGCCAGACCGCGTTGGTCGGGGTCTGGGTGCGCGGGTCGATGCGGTGCCACAGGCGGGAGCCGGGCAGTGCGCCGTCCCGGGAGAAGGCGTAGATCATGCGGGAGTTGGCGGTGACGGACGCCATGCCGCAGAAGAACTGGGCGCCGATGACGATGAGCAGCAGCAGCTGGGCGCCGCCGGCGCCGATCGCGTCGATGAAGATCTGCGCGGGCGGGACGTCGGTGTCGCTGTTGAGGGCGCCGTCGTAGTCGCGGATCGCGAAGGTGATGCCGAGCAGCAGGACCCAGCCGGCGACCAGGGAGACGGTGATGGCGTTGACGATGCCGCGGGGGCCGGAGCGGGCGGCGTCGTGGGTCTCCTCGGTCATGTGCGCGGAGGCGTCGTAGCCGGTGAGGGTGTACTGGGCCATCAGCAGGCCGAGCAGCGCGACGTAGAACTGGTTGTGGAAGCCGGTCTGGTTGACGAACTCGGTGAGGACGAAGGAGACGGAGGCGTGCCGGTCGGGGAGGACGGCGAGCGCGCCGACGATGACGGCGACGCCGATCAGGTGCCACCACACGGACACGCTGTTGAGGACCGCGACCAGGCGTACCCCGAAGGTGTTGAGCAGGCCGTGCGCCACCAGGATGACGGCGAAGATCTCCATGGTGTGCGCGGGGCTGGCCTCGACGCCGAAGCGGAGGGTGAGGAACGCGTTGGTGAAGAAGGCGGCGCCGTAGTCGACGCTGGCGGTCACCGCGACCTGGCCGAGGAAGTTGAACCAGCCGGTGAACCAGCTCCAGGCCGGGCCGCGGCTGCGGGTCAGCGTGGCGGACCAGTAGTAGAGCCCGCCGGCGGTCGGATAGCTGGAGCAGATCTCGGCCATCGCCAGGCCGACGCAGAGCGTCAGCAGGCCGACCACCGGCCAGCCCCAGATGATCAGGGCCGGGCCTCCGGTCTTCATCCCCGTCCCGTACAGGGTCAGGCAGCCGGAGAGGATCGAGACGATGGAGAAGGAGACGGCGAAGTTGGAGAAGCCCGACATCGAGCGGGCCAGTTCCTGGGTGTAGCCCAGCTCGCGGAGCCGTTGTTCGTCGGCGGAAACGGGAGCGGTCTCCGTCGGAAACGTGTCGGGGGCAGGGTGGTCGGGTGAGCGTGCGTCGGTCATGGGAGCACCCCTGGGGGTTGAGGGTGTGCCGGGGAGCACACGGCCACGACGGCGTGGCGCGGTCGCCCCGGCGGGTTCGACGATCTGACGGCTCTTCAATGGTCTGGAATCAGTCCATTGGGTGGGTGAGCAGCATCGTTCCGGCTGCATCGGGGCCGCGTCAAGAGCAACGGGGGAACAGGTCCAGGAAACCCGTCCGTAGGTACCATTCCGGCGTGGACGTGGACGAAATGCGTGAGCGGGCCCGGCTCGACTGGCAGGCCGAGGCGATCTTCCGCCCGGTCCGGACCGGCAACGCCTTCGAGGAGACCGTCGAACGGCTGCTCCAGGCGATCAAGCTCGGTGTCTTCGGCCTCGGCGACCGACTGCCCGCCGAACGGGACCTCGCCACCCGGCTCGGCGTCAGCCGGGAGACCCTGCGCGAGGCACTCCGCACCCTGCAGCAGGCCGGCTGCGTCGAACCCCGCCGCGGCCGCTACGGCGGCACCTTCGTCACCTACCGGATGCCCGCACCGGACGTCGCCGACCTGCGCCGCGCGGCCCGCGACCTCGGCGGCGCCCTGGAGGACGCACTGGTCTACCGTCAGGTCCTGGAGGTCGGCGCCGCCGAGGCCGCAGCCCGCCACCCCCTCACCCCGGACCAACGGGCCCACCTGGAGCGGCGGCTGACCGACCTGGAGGAAGCCCCGC
This sequence comes from Kitasatospora sp. NPDC097691, assembly GCF_040302665.1. Classification (NCBI taxonomy): domain Bacteria; kingdom Bacillati; phylum Actinomycetota; class Actinomycetes; order Kitasatosporales; family Streptomycetaceae; genus Kitasatospora; species Kitasatospora sp. NPDC097691. Next base: position 210,419 of record NZ_JBEORY010000006.1, read on the forward strand.
CGGAGCGGTACCGCCAACTCGACTCGCGCTTCCACCTCGCCATCGGCGAACTCACCGGCTCCCCCACCCTCGCCGCGGCCATCGCCGAGGCCAGGATGCGCCTCAACGACCTGCTCAACGCCATCCCCATGCTGGACCGCAACATCGAACACGCCGCCGACCAGCACCGGGCGATGGTCCGGGCGATCCTCGACGGCGACGCCGACGCCGCCCGACGCGCCACCGAGGAACACCTCGCCGCGACGGCCGCCCTGCTGCGGGGCTTCCTGGCCTGAGGCGTCCGGGGCCTGAAGCCCGGCCGGTGGCTCCCCGGCAGCGGCGTCCTGGCGGTCTGAGGGGGTCCGTGTTCCAGAGATCGCCGTGTTCAAGAAATCGACGGACTCTGACTTAAGAGCCGCTTATGGTTACAGACATTGACGTGTCCGGGCCCGAGCGGGAGGGTGATGGACAGACGGCGCAGCGCGCGCCTCCAGCCCTCCCCCCACCTCCTCCACCGCCCCCGGAGCCCCCATGATCACTCGCAGGACCATGCTCGGCGCCTCCGTCGCGGCCCTGACCGCGCCCGCGCTCGTCGCCCTGTCCCGGTCGGCCGCCGGCAGCACCACCCCGCCACGGCTCGACGTCGACCTGGTCAACACCGTGTCGTCCCAGCCGGTCTACGCCTACGTCCTCGGCCTCGACCCGGCCCAGGGCAACAGCTGGGCCTTCCTGCGCTCCGACGGCAGCACGCTCTACCACCCGCCCTCGCCCGGCGCCCCGGGCGCACCCCTCGGTGCCGACTGCGCCATCGCGCTGGGCGCGCCCGGCAGCACCCCGCGGCGGATCCGGCTGCCGTACCTCTCCAGCGGACGGATCTACTTCTCCGTCGGCCGCGAGCTGGTCTTCCTGATCAACCCCGGTCCGGGCATCGCGCTGCCCTCGGTGAGCAACCCCACCGACCCCAACATCACCACGGCCTACGGGTTCTGCGAATTCACCTACGGCCCGGACCAGTTGTACGCCAACATCAGCTACGTCGACTTCGCCGCCGTCCCGATCGCGTTCGACCTGACCGCCGGCGGCGGGCGGCAGAGCGTCAGCGGCCTGCCCGTCGGCGGTCTGGAGTCCGCCGCGAACGCGCTGCGCACCCAGGCCGCCGCCGACGGCGGCGACTGGGCCCGGCTGATCGTCCCGGACTCCGCCGGCCGGACCCTGCGCATCCTCAGCCCCAACACGGCGATCAGCGCCGACCCGTCGCTGTTCAACGGCTACCTCGACAGCTACCTCACCGCCGTGTGGCAGAAGTACCAGAGCACCGACCTGGTGATCGACACCCAGGCCGGTTGGGGCACCGTCACCGGCCGGGTCCGCAACGGCGTGCTCACCTTCCCCGGCGTCGGCGGCTTCGCCAAGCCCTCCACCGCCGCCGTCTTCAACTGCAGCTCGGCACCGTTCACCACCGGCAACGACCTGATGGGCAACCTGAGCGCACGACTCGCCGCCGCACTCAACCGCACCACCCTGCTGGACGACCCCCACCAGCCGGACGGCGAGAACCCGGCCGCCTTCTACACCGCCGCGCGCACCAACCACTACGCCCGCGTCCTGCACGCCACCAACCCCGACCACCTCGGCTACGCGTTCCCGTACGACGACGTCCACCCGGCCGGCGTGGACTTCGAGGGCAAGGTGCAGTCGGCGAACCCGACCCTGCTGTCCGTCACCGTCGGAGGCACCCACGGCCCGGTCGGCCCCGGGCCGTCACCGCACCCCGGCGGCGGGACGAGCGCCTTCGCCACCATCCGGGCCGAGTCCTACAGTTCGCAGTCCGGCACCGCGCTGGAAACCTGTGGCGACACCGGCGGCGGCCACGACGTCGGCTGGATCGCGAACGGCGACTGGCTCGCCTACGCCGGCGTGGACTTCGGCAGCTCCGGCGCGACCCGCTTCCAGGCCCGCGTCGCCTCCGGCGCCGCACCCGGCGTCAGCGGACTCGTCCAGGTACGGCTGGACAGCCCGACCGCCGCACCCGTCGGCAGCTTCGCCGTCGCCGACACCGGTGGCTGGCAGTCCTGGCGGACGGTACCCGCCGACATCGCCCGGACCACCGGCACGCACACCGTGTACCTCACCTTCGCCAGCGGGCAGAGCGCCGACTTCGTCAACCTCAACTGGTTCACGTTCGGCTAGGCTCTCGTTTCACTCCTCCGGTGCCGGCGCCGCCGGGCCGCACACTACTCAGGCCGCTGACATCGGCCAGGGGTGCGGATTGCTGGGAGTGACTTCGTAGGTCAAGCAGCGAGTTGGTAGCGCTTTGCCGCTGCCGCTTGGCACCGCCCCGCCCATGCAGCGCCGACTCGCAGCGGGCAAGCCACGGACTCGCCAACTCCTCGATCACAGCGCCGAGATGTGCACCGTAGAGGCCGCAGACAGCAGAATGGGACAAGGCCGCACGGGCCCAGGCCGACGTCACAACCGGCCCAACCGTGCGGCCCGTCTCGCGTCATGCCCCGATCCGGGGCAGATCGCGGCGATGCGTGAGATAGCGATCGAACGCCTCCTGCCCGTCCGGAATGAAGCGCCACTGCCGCACGGCCTCTCGCAGCTCCGTCTCCGTCAGCCAACGGTGCCAGGCAATCTCTTCCGGGTCGGGCGTCACCTCGCCCGTGATCACGGCCTCGTGCACGCCGAGCCAGTACGGGCTGATCGCGCCCTGGCACAGGAACTTGAACAAGAAGCGCACTGGCACATGAATGCCCAGCTCCTCAGCCAACTCCCTGGCCGCGGCCCGCTCGTAGGACTCGCCCACGTCCACGGCCCCGCCGAACATCACCTCGTGGTGACCGGGGAACCGGGACAGGTTTTCGGGCCGCCGATAGACCAGTACCCGCCCCTGCTGATCGCGACAGACCGTCGTCGCGATGCGGTGCAGCCAGCCTCGACGGATCGCCTCACCGCGGTCAACTACTCCCAGCACCTGATCCTGATCATCTACGTGTTCTACCGGTTCATCCACGACACCCACGATCGCACGACCCCCCGTCAGCCAGCACTCCCGCTCTGACCGAACCTCTACCCGCTCACCAGCCGCGGCCCCGCTGTCGCGGACCGAGTCGTAAATGACAGCGTGTCCCTGCTCTGGCAACCGATCGGACGTCTCCCCCTGTCATTCCCTGGTTCCGGTCGCCGCCACACCGAAGGTGAGCGCGCCCGTCAGTAGCGCACCGACGAGCGTGACCGCCGCCCATTGCCCGATGGAGTCGACCTGGTCGCCGAGCCCGAGCAGGTGCCAGACGGTGTCCCGAAGCGCCAACGAGACTGGCAGCGCCAATGCGCCTGCGGTGGTCGCGGCCCGGGCGGCCCGTCGCGTCCGCGATGCGGGAGGAGGCGCGGCGAACCGCAGGGCGCTGTTGCAGATCATCACGAAGGCGAAGGTGCCGCCCGCGAAGACCGCGGTCTCCACGGTGAAGAGCGGTATCCCGGGCCAGCCCTCGCCGGAGGCCAGTCCCGTGGCGACCAGCAGGCCGGCGGCGAGGGCGGCTGCGGCGGCGAGCGGGGCGAACCGGAGGCGCACGAAGCTGAGCGCTCCGCCGCCGCGGCCGATCAGCGCAACGAGTGCGCGCCCCGACCGCGAGCGGGGGCCGGCGAACAGGCTCGCGAGGGGCGCGAGGTCGTCCAGCCAGTCCCCGCCCGAGTCCTCTGCCCCGCGTACCGGTTTCGGTAGCCGCCGGATCGTCCGGCGGTGCAGCAGCAGGCTCCCGGCCGTCACCCCTGTGAGCGGCAGCAGGGAGGCGATCAGCCAGGGGGTGCCACCGTCCCAGGACGCGCGGTCCGCCCGTACGGCCACCGCCGCCCAGTCGGTGACGAGCGTGGCGGCGACGAGCAGCGTGCAGACCAGCGCGGCCCGAAGTACCTGCTCGGCCCGGTAGCGCGGCAGGGGCCGGTCGCGGCGGCACAGCAGCGCTCTTGCCGAGCCGAGCGCCCCGAGCAGGGGGACGAAGAACATGGTGAAGGTCACCACCGCGTCGTACGGATCGTCCTGCCAGGGACTTCCCGCCCGCACCACGCGAACCTGCGTCGTCAGGTAGGCGAACAAAGTGAAGGCGGCGGCACCGGCGGCGGACGTCAGCAGTGCCGCGGCCGCGGCGGGCCGGGCGGGGTGCCCGACCTCCAGGTGATCGATCGTCAAGTCATGGCTCATGGCGGCGATAGTACACATCGCGTAGTACGTGACACGTAGTTCGCAGCGCGTAGTATGGTGCTCCGTCAGATCAGGAGGAGCGACATGCAAGCCAACGACGCCCAGACGCTGGTGCTCTGCGCACTGGCCGACGGGCCGCTGCACGGATACGCCATCAACACGGCGATCGAGGAGCTGACCGGGGAACGCCTTGGCCCCGGCAGCCTGTACGGGGCACTGGCCAGGCTGGAGTCGAAGCAGCTGATCCAGCCGCTCGACGGACAGGGCCGCCAGCGCCCGGTGCAGCTCACGTCCCTCGGCCGCGAGGTCCTGGAACGCGAGCTGCGCGCCATGGCCCGGGTCGCGAACGCCGGACTGCGGCGCCTGGGGGTGAACCCCGCATGAGCGTCGTCACCCGAAGCCTGGTCAGGCTCTACCCGGACGCCTTCCGCGAACGCTGGGGTTCGATGGTGGAGGACGAGGCCCGGGGCGCGGGCTGGAAATCCTGGCCCAACCTGATCGCGGGAATCGTGGACATGTGGCTGCACCCGGCCCTCTGGCCCGCCGACTCCCCGGCACAGCGCCAGCGGCGGGTGGCCACCATGGGCATCACCGTCGCCCTCGCCGCCTGGTTCCTCAGCCACCTGGCCGCCGAACAAGCCGGCCCCCTGCCCGCCCACGGCGTCCGGGAGCAGGTTACGCGCGGCTGCACCACCCTGCTGCTGCTCGGCATCGCCCTCGTCGCACCCCGGCCCCGACCCACGCTGCGCGCCGCGATCACGCTGCTGGGCTGGGCGCTGCGACGCCTCGCCGTACCGACGCTCCTCGGCGCCGCCGTGGTCATCCTGGTGCATGGCGGCTTCGATGCGGACGCCTCGCCGCCCACCCTGCGCACCGTCGTGCTCGCCGCCTGGTGGATCTCCCTCGGCCTCGGCGCGATCCAGATCCCCCGCATCTTCACCGGCGTCGGCGCGGACGCCGTCGTGCCGCCCGGCACCGGCCGCCTGCGGGTGGGTGTCTGGACCCTCGCCGCCGCCAGCTCCACCGGCGGCGCGACCATCCTCGGTCTCTCGGTCACCGGTGACGGATTCCACCCGCTCGGCGCCGGCATCGGCCTGGGCCTGCTGCTGCTGACGGCGGTGTGCGCGGGCACCCTGCGCGACCTGCGCGACCTGCCGTCGGCCCCGTAAGTCGCGCGGCACGCCCATGACCTCGGCTCGCCGGAACCGGCGAGCCCCTTCCACTCACCTGGACGGTGCCCATGCCCGACCTGCTCCGCTCCCTCTACACCCGCCGCTTGCGCCGCGAGGTCATGGCGGGCCCGCTTCCCCGGCACGTCGGGCTGATCATGGACGGCAACCGCCGCTGGGCCCGGCAGATGGGCATGGCCAACCCGAGCCTCGGCCACAAGGTGGGCGCCGAACACGTCGAGGAGGTGCTCTCCTGGTGCGAGGCCCTGGCGATCAAGCACATCACCGTCTTCATGTGCTCGACCGAGAACCTCCAGCGCCGCGGCGACACCGAAGTCGCCTACCTGATGCGGCTGATCGAGCAGGTGGTCGCCGATCGCCTCACCCGCCCGGACGCCCGCTGGCAGGTCCACCTCGCCGGAATGACCGACGCCCTGCCCGACAGCACCGCCCGCGCCCTCAAGGAGGCCGTCGAGGCCACCCGCACCTGCACCACCGGCGCCCACGTCACCCTGGCCGTCGGCTACGGCGGCCGCCAGGAAGTCATCGACGCCATGCGCGACCTGATGTACGCGCGAGCCGAATCCGGCGCGTCTCTGACCGATGTCGCCGACACCCTGACCGTCGACGACATCGCACCGCACCTCTACACCGCCGGCCAGCCCGATCCCGACCTCGTCATCCGCACCAGCGGTGAGCAGCGGCTGTCGAACTTCCTGCTCTGGCAGAGCGCCTACTCGGAGCTGTACTTCTGCGAGGCCTACTGGCCCGCGTTCCGCGAGGTCGACTTCCTGCGCGCCGTCCGCAGCTTCGCCGCCAGGCAACGGCGATACGGCGGCTGAACCGACCAGGAGACCCTCCGACAACTCGCCGCATCCACCCCGGAGGGACGATGGCCGACCTCTCCAGCAATGCCGACGCAGGTCAACGTGTGCGCGGGAGATCGGGTTGTCCATCTCCATCCAGCACGGGGTGCCCTGCCCATGGCCCTGGTCACTGCCGCCGGTCGGCCGGTGGCGCAGGTCTCGTAGGGCGGCACCAACTCGGCCGGTGCCGCCCCTCTCCGCATCGGCGGGCGACGATCAGGAAGCCGTGGCCAGGTCCTCTGGTCGTCCGGGTCGTCCGGGTCGTCCGGGTCGTCTCAGGGTGCCGAGCACGAGCGGTGCGGCCCGGATGTCCTCGCCCCGTCACCTCAGCGGCGACGAGCCGGGACATTCCCTCGACGGTCTTCTGAAGCCGTTGAGCTGTCGGTCGATCCGGCTGCCCTGGGCCCCGGACTGTGGTCACGCGTGGTCGTCGGCGGGCGAGATCGAGAAGTGATCATGGGCCGATATGCTCACTTTCCGTCAGGTGCCGCTTCGGCCCTGGTCGGAACGGGAAGGCGGGATCGGCATGATGGGACCAGCGCACGCGCTGTCGGGTGCGGCGGCGTGGCTGGGGGTCGGCGCGGTCGCGGCCGGCATGGGCGAGCCGATGCCGTGGCCGGTGCTGGTGGCCGGCGCCCTGATCTGCGCCGGCGCGGCGCTCGCCCCGGATCTGGACCACAAGGCGGCCACGATATCCCGGGCCTTCGGCCCGGTGTCGCGCTGGATGTGCGAGGTCATCGACAAGCTCTCCTACGCCGTCTACAAGTCGACCCGGGGCAAGGGCGATGCGCGCCGCTCCGGCGGGCACCGGACGCTGACCCACACCTGGATCTGGGCGGCGATGTGCGGCGCGTTGGCCGCGGCCATCGCGGTGTACGGCGGGCGCTGGGGTGTCCTGGCAGTGCTGTTCGTGCACATGGTGCTGGCCATCGAGGGGCTGCTGTGGCGGCACGCGAGGGTGTCCAGCGACGTGCTGGTCTGGCTGCTGGGGGCGACCAGCGCCTGGATGCTGGCAGACGTCCTCGACCAGCCGGGCAACGGTGCGCAATGGCTGTTCGACCAGCCGGGACAGTCGTACCTGTGGATCGGGCTGCCGATCGCCCTGGGCGCGCTGGTGCACTGCATCGGTGACGCACTGACGGTCTCCGGCTGCCCGATCCTGTGGCCGATCCCGATCGGCCGCAAGCGCTGGTACCCCATCGGCCCGCCCAAGGCGATGCGCTTCCGGGCCGGGAGCTGGGTCGAGATCAAGGTGCTCACGCCGGTCTTCATGGCCCTGGGTGCGGTGGGCGCGCTGCTGGGCCTGGGACTCGTCGGCTGAGGCCGGCGGTCTCCTCGTCGGTCTCGCGGTGCAGGGCGGCGCGTGGCGCCCAGGGCCTGTTGCGAAAGCGGATCTTGTTCGTTGATGTACGTCCTGTGGGACGTGCGAACCTGTCGAGTGGCCAGTGGGCCCGGCCTGACCCGTTGTTGCCGCGGGGTGTCAAGCCGGACCATCCACAGGTGGCGTACCGGCCTGCTGAGTGCGGAGGCCGGTCGAAACACTGCAGCTGCCGCCCGATAGCGTTCATCTCTTCGGGCACCGTCAGGGCCTGGAGTCCAAAATGGTGAATGCTGATGACGCTTGGCGAACTGCCTGTCGTGTGGAGCCTGACTCCTGAGGATGCCCGAGCCGGATGGCGGGCCTTGTGGTGGAGCGTCGGACCGAGCAACGAACTCGCGGTGATGCTGATCCAGGAACGGAACCTGCGCTGTTCCCCGCACATGGGATGGGTCGGATGGAGCGTGGCGGCTCCGTGTGACGGCGTATTGGTCGTGATCTCGGACGGGACGGAACACCGCACCCCCGTCACCGGCATCCCCGCGTGGACCAGCCACCTGGCCCTGCTTCCGGAGTCACGGTTCTTGTTGGTGTCAGGCCGGATACACCGGGACCGGAACGGGATCTGGGAGAGGAACGCGGTCGTGTACTCCCCCGAGGGACACCCGGTGAGTCACTTCTGCATCGGCGACGACATCGACTACATCATCGCCGACCGCGACGGCGGCATCTGGACCTCGTACGGTGACGAGGGCATCTACGGAGACCATCCGGAGACCAGCGCCGGCCTGGCTCGCTGGGACACCGACGGCACCCACACCTGGAGCCCTCAGGGACGGCTCCCCGTATGGCCCCTCGGCGGAAGCGCGGGCGCCACCGAGGAGACGGCAGCCTGGCTCGCCTGGTACAGCCACAAGGGTGCTTTCCTGTCCCGGGTAGATCCCGCCACCGGCGACATCACCAGCTACCGCAACCCGCTGAGAAACATCGACGGGATCGCCGTCCGCGGCACTCGGATGCTCCTCACCCACCGGTTCCACAACCGTCCCGCCGTCGAGCTGAGTCGCGCGGAGCTCATCGGCGACGCCTGGGTGATCACCGCCCAAGAGAAGCTGCGACTACCGGGCCCGGTCGTCATGCGCTGCACCCAGGGCCGCGACGGTGTCCTCTGGCTCCGCGCCGGCGACAGCTGGACACAGGTCGAAGCTTGAGTCATCAACGCTCGACTGCACGGTCCCACTACTCCCCGCGTCCGAGATGCCGGACTGTGGGCGGGTGTGCGGCGATGACGTGGCCGAACGCCCTCCAGGACGGGGTGCCCGAGTTCCAGTAGTGGTCGTGGTCGGTGTTTCTGGGACAGCGATCCCTGGTGGGTGGCGCGCAGGCCGGACTGGAAGCTGAAGAGGTTCTGCTCCGCATCTCGCCTGCGTCGCCGGCCCGCGCCGGCCCGGCTCGTGCTCAGCCGTTGGCGGAAGCGCCGGGGCTGGGGCCGCGTTTGACGCAGGGTGCGATGACGGTCAGGTGGAGGGTGTCGGGCCCCGTGTCGGGCCGGCCGACCACGACCGAGGCGGTGAACCTGTTCGAGTCGTTGGACAGGTCAAGGCGCTGGTCGTCGTTGCGCTCGACGGAGAAGCCCTCTTGCTTCAGCCGCTGCCGCACCGCCTCGAACACGGCGTGTACCCCCGGCCCGGGGATCCCGCGCAGTTCGTACGAGATGTACGGCATGTACGTCTGCGGCGAGCCGAGTGGCCCGGCCTCGCACGCGTCCTTGTCCACCAGCGGCTCGGCGACCTTCACGGTCTCCTTCTCGGGGAGCACGGCGAGTGCGTCGGAGGCGTACGCCTTGACCTTCTCCTCGGCCTGCCCGAGGTTCATCGACGGGGTGTCGCTCCCGCATGCGGACAGGGCGAGGACGGCTGTGGGCAGGAGGCACAGCACGGCGGTGCGCGCGGTCCGCCCGGGTCGGGCGGGCCGTGGACGTCGTACGGATCGCTTCACCGGGCACCCTCACTTCGTCGGTGGCTTGGTGCCGTTGGGCCAGACGCAGGGGGAGACGAATCCGATGGTCAGGGTGGTGCTCCAGTCGCCGCCGTCGTCGATGGAGGCTCTGAAGTCGTCCTTCGGATTCGTGAAGAAGATCGCGTCACGGTGGCTGCTGGTGACCGTGAAGCCGGCTTTGACGAGGTGGTCGCGGAAGGCGTCGAAGGTCGCCGCATGGTGGTCGGCCGGGATGCCTCGTAGGTAGCGTGACGTCACGGCCATGACTCGGCCGTCCTCTTCCGACGGCGCGTCGTTCTTGAAACACATACCGTCGTCGTCCCGATCGGGGAGCGTGGTCACCGGCTGGGGGAGAGCGGCGAAGGCGTCGGCGACGTATGCCTCGGTCTTCTGCTTCGCCTGCTCACGCGTCATCGTCGGGCCCTTGTCCGTGGTGGTGCAAGAGGTGGACGTCAGCAGGACGGCGATGGCCGGCACTGCCAACCACGATAGGCGGGTGGAGCGTTGGCGGATGCCCTTCGTCATGACGGCTGCCAGGTGCCGGCGATGACCTTGCCGAATTCCTTGATCGCGTCCCCCTTGGGGTCCCAGTAGTGGGAGTGGTCGCTGTTTCCGGCGTACAGGTGCTGGGCCCCGAAGTGGGGATCCATGGGATCCTCTCTGAACCGTTTGATCTGGGCGGTCGCCGCGATCCCGGTGTCCTCGCTGCCGCGGGCGACGTAGACGTGAGACGGGTCGAGGTTCAGCTCGCCGGCGTGATCGACTCCCACGCCGGGGCTGCCGACGAGGACGACATCGTCGACGGGCGGCTTGAGATGGCTCATGGTGTAGCCGACCGCGACGGTTCCGTAGCTGTGGCCCATGAGAACGTTGTGCGACGGTGCGCCCTGGTGGGTCGAGCGCAGCCCGACCTGGAAGCGGGCCAGGTCCTTCTCCGCGCCCTCGGCGTACCGGTCCATCGCCGCGTCCGGAAACTTGTTCTGGGGCGCGTCGTAGCCGACCCAGGCGATCGCCGCGGTGGACTTGGTGTGGTCCTCCTTGGTGGCCGCCTTCACCATCTCGTCCGCCTTGTCGACGTCGCCGCTGACCGTGGCGAACCTGGAGGTGGTGCCCGGGACGAAGGTCACGACGTTGTCGGCCGTGTCGGGGTTGTTGACCGAGACGATCGCCCGGCCCTTGCCCTTGGTGTCGAAGCCGAGGAGGAAGGCCGGCGTGTTGCCACGCTTCGCCAGACCGGCACCCGCCAGGCGGCTCTCGATGTCGGCGATCCCCTTGAGCTTTTCCCGCAGGTCGATGTTCTTGGCGTCCCAAGCCATCCAGTCCGGATTGGTGACGGCGCCGTTCGCCCCCTCGATCTTCTGCGGTGGTTCGGGGCCAAGCTGGTCGAGCTGGGTCTGGAGATCCTGCTTGACCTGCTTCATGCGGATGCGGTTGGCCTCGTCACGGGCGGTCGCGGGGACGCCGTCGAGGTTGCCGACTCGGTCGGGGTGGTCGTGGATGAACGTCTGCCGCTCGCTGTCGCTGAGGCCGTCCCACCACTGCTTGACGCTCGTCGGGTCGGTGCCCGCGGGGGGTATCTGCTCGCGGCCGGTCTGGGCGGCCAGGTCCTTGGCCACGGTGGCGGCGTCCAGGCCGGTGCCGCTGCTCGCGTTGGTCGCGAAGTGGTTCAGCCGGGCGCTGATCTCCCGGTCCGCCTGGTCGGCCTCGTTGAGGGCGGCGGTGATGCGGTTGCTGATGGCGATGGCCGTCGTCTCCGCGCCGGCGCCCGCGTAATTCGCGGACGTCGGCTCATTGTCCCAGGTGATGCCGCCGTCGGGCGCCACGGTGAGCTTCGCGGTCTTGGCGTCGTCCAGCGCGTAGACCAGGTGGGCCTGGGCCAGCGCGAACTGCTCGGCCGCCTTGGCGAGGGCCTTGCCGACGAGGTCCAGTTCCTGCTTCGCGGACTGCAGTTCGGTGCCCAGGAACCGGATCCGGGCCTGCGCATGGTCGGACGCGGTGCCCGTCCAGTGCGAGTTGGCCAGCCGGTCGGCGACCTCGTGCTGCCAGGACTCGATGTGCCGGTTGAAAGCCGAATAGAGCGC